>NZ_CP066339.1:3667838-3973491 GCF_016406125.1 Alicyclobacillus sp. SO9
GAAGTATTGCATTCATTAAATCCATTTTCTTTTTCTAAATACGACCAACATCCAGACACTCAAGCCAAGCATCACTCCGGCAATTACGACGGTTACAATCCACGAATGTTGGTAAGGCAGCGGAACATTCATACCAAAAATCCCTGTGATGAAGGTCATTGTGGCAGTTAAAGTTGTAATAATCGTCAAAACGCGCATCGTTTCATTGGTCTTCGCCGTTCCCATTGAAGAGTAAGTATCTAGGGCACCTTGAACGAGATCGCGAAAGACATCCACTGAATCAGCAATTCTCTCGAGATGGTCTGAGAGGTCCATGTAATACGGCTTGTTCTCTGGGTGCATGGCGAACGTATAGGTTCCGGTATTCAGACTTGAGAAAATTTTTCGTTGCGGTTCAATCGCTTTACGAATAGTGACCAGCGTTCTCTTTAGAGCCAGAAACTCTTCGCTGATAGCCAAAGCCGGGTGTTCGTACATTTCATCCTCGAGATCGTCAATACGCCCGGAAAGTTCGTCGATAATCGGAAAATAGGTATCTGTGAGGCCGTCCACAATGGCATAGAACAAATAATCGGAGCCTCGCTCCAAATATGCGTTGTCGTGACGAGACCTGGCTGCAATTCTGCCGATAGACTGAATTGCACGCCGGTGCACCGTGACAATAAAATTGGCGCCCAGAAAAATATTCAGTTCTTCGATGGAGATTTCAGGCTCTGTATCTTCATCGTACTTAAGCGAATGGAGTTCGAAAAAGTCATATCCTTCATATCTGTCCACCTTTGTACGCGGTGATTCATAGACGCAGTCCTCCACAGCCAAAGGATGGAACCCAAAAATATCTGCAATTGCCTTAATTTCATACGGGTCTTCAGGAACCCAGTTGAAAATGTCAATCCAGAGCATGAGATTATCATTTTTTAACAAGTGTTTGAGTTCATGAAGATCGATGTCATGCATTAATTCCTCTTGCTCTCGGTCGTAAAGGTACGTTTTAATCATAAGCTTTTCTCCTTTCTGAAAAGCTAAAAATCCATGACCTAAGCGGGGCTGCCCGAAACTGCAGCCTTGGTCATTCACATTGTCATCCAGCCACAATATCATCCCATCTTGGTCAGTCTTTGTCCACCATGCTCCTTGCCTCGCCTGCTTCAAATCATCCGCACAACGGAGGCATCATCGTAAGCATGTCACCAACAAAACCGCTCCGTCGAGTGACCTTCGCCCCTTCGTTTCGCTTTATTAGGTGGCGTTAATTGTTGAGAATTATAACACCGAACATGAAAACCGACACACTTTTTTCAATTATGATGCTGATTTGCTACAATTGTGAAGGTGATTTGCTACAATGCAAGATATCCAATGATATCTGTCCGTTTGTCTGCCTAATTCCTATTTTGTACAAGCAGACAGGCACAGTAAACGTAATTTAGGCTGGGAGAGGAGTTTTACTATGAACGTTATCTGTATGGTTGGGAGTTTGAGAAAAGACTCATACAATATGCAGTTCGCCAAGACCCTGCAAGAGAGGTATACGGACAAGTTCCATCTCGATATTTTAGATATCGGGCAGCTGCCGTATTATAACGAAGACATTGAACAAAATCCTGGAGAAGTAGTGCAATCCTTCAAGCAACAGGTTGCTGCTGCAGATGCAGTGATTTTTGTCACCCCAGAGTACAACTGGTCCATTCCCGGTGTACTGAAGAATGCATTAGACTGGCTTTCAAGAGTAGACAAAGTCATGAATGGAAAACCCGTTTTGACGGCCGGCGTCTCAGCTGGATTTTTAGCAACCATTCGCGCACAACTGCATCTTCGTGAAATCCTGGCAAGCGCAGGCCTTAATGTAAAAATGTTTCCGCCTGGAGGAAATGAGATTTTGGTCGGAGCTGCGAAAGACAAGTTCGAGAACGGGCGCCTCTCGGACGCAGGAACACTGACCTTCATTGACAGTGTCATGGAGAAGTTTGTGCAATTCGTTTTATCAGCCAAGTAGGTTGTCTATCCACTAAAGACAAACGATTTGCACTAAGGCAGCCGGTTACTACAGCAAGAGAAGGATTGAGCCAATCACTGGAACGGTGACCATTGCGACCTTGAGAAACAAAGGCGAAGCAATCTTGGTCAACTTCGCGCCAAAAAAAGCTCCAAGTGTCGTTCCGAGTACGACTTCTGCAAGAAGCGTAAAGTTCAGATCACCAATGCTGTAGTACCCGGTACCGCCGGCAAGAGCTATGGGCAGAATCACAAGCATGGTTGTGCCGACTGCTTGGCGCAGCGTCAATCCAATCAGCGTTAAAAGACCAATTTGTATGAAAGGCGTGGACCCAATCCCGAACGTGCCTGAGAGCAGCCCCGTAACCAGACCAATCAGGACAGAAGAAGCCCAAAACTGAGGCCCCGACAAAAGTACAGGTCTGCTATGCTCTTCCCTCGCTGGGACTTTAGCATCTGAGTTATCGGCATTCTGCGGGGTGTGCTGCGGCTTTATGATAAACAAACGGACGCCGAGCAGCACTGCTGACAGAAACAAGGCAACTGAAGTCAGCCACTTTAAATCACTTACAGGCAACACATCTGCAATGCGTGTCCCTGCAAAGGCCCCGGCAGCCCCAACCAACCCAACGACAATACCGGCTTTCAGTACAATGTTGTCGTCTCGAAAATGACTGTACGCCCCTGATAAGGTCGTAAATACCATAGCCGCCAGTGAGGTGCCGAAAGCTGTCTGAATTGGTATCCCAAAAACCAACGTTAAGATGGAGATAATAAAACCGGAGCCTCCGGCTCCGATAAATCCCAGTAGCAGTCCTATGAAAATCATGAAGAGAAACACAAGCATGCTGTCCAATGACCCCTTTAGTCCCCGGCGCAGTCTGACCCGCGCACTCATTCTAATCCACAGTGTCAGACTTTATTATAGAACTTCATTGAAACGGGGTACAGAGACAGGAGAGCTGCTCAGCCGTCGACGCTGTCTAAAACAGCCCCTGTCACACTGACATTTGCATCATTGTTGGCAGCTGCGGCGGTGCTGCCGTTTGCCGCGTTTGTGCTGCCTTGTGATGTTTTATGGCCTCGTTGGTGGATTGTGTGATGCTTGTGAACATTGTACATTGCACCACCCGGTGTGTACTGCTGAGAATGTGGGTGCGGCACCCTGAATGCCGCCAGGCTCGAGATCACAAAGATGAAAGTCAGTGACGCACTCATCAGATGAAACAACAACAGGAAATACCTCATGCGTTTTCTTTGTGCATCGTAGCGAAAGAAAAAGTAGATCCCTGAAACAAACGTCACCACAAGAACCATGTAGCTGATGAGAACAAATACCTGTACCCCCGTTTGCGTGGATGTCAGGCGATGTACAAGCAGTATCGTAAAGAGGATAAACGTTGTAGACGCCGATGCCACGTGGGTGGCAACGAGAATCAGCGGGTACCTAATACTGATACGCAGTGTAAACCCTGAAAACAATACGAGTCCCACAATAGCTGTAAGAAACAAAAATGCAAAAGTCCAGTGCCAAAGTGTCATGAAGAGCGCCACCAATCCCCTGTTAAAATGAAACATAGTTACTAATGAACTATAGTTACTAATGAAATGTGGTTGCTATAGTGACACGTAAACTATATGACATTTTTGTGACTAAAGTCAAAGACAGCCAAATTAGCACTTGGAATCCAATTTAATGCCTGCAGCTTAACTAAGAGTCATTTAATATTGAAACGTTAACCCTGTATAATGGTTTTGAACAAAGATGAAATGGCGAGGTTAGAGACCATGGACACACGATTTTCCGCGTTCATCATGGATATTTCTGGATCGCGCGAGCTGTCGAAGGCCAATCGGTTAAAAATCAAACAGACATTAGAAGCCCTCGAAGAGACGATTCACGACTGGACGCATGGTGTAATTCCTTGTAAAACAGATTTAAGGATGGGCGATGAACTCCTGGTTGTTGCCGAACACTACCATGCAGCGTACATACTGGCCTACCACATTTATAGTATCTGGCGAGGCATTGCACACCCCCCTTATTTCGGAATCGCAGTTGGCAACACCGAGGAAACCTGGGGAGAAATTGGTGATATTCGCCTGTGGACACACCCTGTCATCGCTCAGGCGCGGGAAGCATCAGAAATTCTAAAATCCAGACGCCGGCACAAACCGGAGATGTATTTATACCACTCTGTAGACGATGTTTCGTATGAATTGAATTATCTGCTGGAAGTACAACATACCCTCATGAGTCAACAGTCTCAACAGCAAAGATGGGCCAGTCTGCTTTATACATACTTGCGAAGTCAACAAGAAGTCTCAGAAAGCCTTGACATTTCTGTCCCCGCTGTCAGCGGATTAATCAGCCGAGGAAACTACGATGTCACGGAAAAGACTTATGATATGATTGTGCGAAGGCTCGAGAAACTGGAGTGCTCGGACTCAGGAGATAAGTGCAACTTTGAAGCACAGCAATTGCAAAGGACGCGACTGGTAGACAACATCCAGACACACCGACGGCGCAAGATCCAAGGTGCGGAGGAATTTGTTGTGGAGACGTTATTAGATTTGCTGTAAGAACTTGGTCTGCAGAGAACCTCGTATAAGGAACCCAGTTCAAGAAGTCTCGCGTGTCCTCTTGACTCCCTCTCGTCGCATTTATTTATATTGGGAGGAGGTAAATAAAATTGGTCGTCCTTTTACTTATTTTCGCACACCTGTTATCTGATTTTGTCTTCCAGACATCGACGATGGCCGCTAAGAAGGGGTTGTTCAAGAGACACTTCTGGTTGCATATCGGTATTCATTTTGTTACCTACGAAGCGGCCCTGCTTGTTTTTTCTTATTTGCTGCACGCATTCTATCTGAAATTCTTGCTTGCTGGAATTTACTTGGCCGGACTTCATTTACTGATTGACTTTGCAAAGGAGAAGTCTCAAGACACCTTTCCAAAGTGGGACACAAAGGTGCGAAAGAGTCTGGTGTTCTTCGTTGATCAAGCCTTGCATCTCATCTCCTTACTCCTCATTTCGCGATTTACGCTGCAATACCAATACACCCGGCATCTACATCAGATTGCGGAGAAGGTGCTTCGACACCACGGATTTTCACTAAATTTAGAGCAGTCTGTCATTCTCATTCTCATCTTGATGGTCCTCTCAACAAGCTTCTCTGGGATTGTTGTAGAATTGATTGTATCCCCCGTTCCGCAAGAGGGCGAGCGGCTCATTGAAACAAAACACATTGCACGGGAAAGCAACACTCAAGGGACCCGTTCGTACGGCAGCCAAGACGCTGCCTCTGTAGAGAGAACTTATATCAGCGTTCCGCCTGCCACAGTATCACGGGGGAGACTAATCGGTTACTTAGAGCGCCTCATGACGATGCTCTTGATTGCCGCTGCAGGCTATTCTTCCATCGGCTTTATCATTGCAACGAAATCGCTGGTTCGATTCCGGCAACTCGATGACCGAGACTTTGCCGAGTACTTTCTCATCGGTACATTTTCATCAATTTTACTGGGAACAATCTGGGGTTTTGTGCTAAAAACATTTTTGACCTAAATATGTCAACCATAGGCTAAAGCCGTGGTCATCGGCTTCGCCTGCTTACTCTTGCCAAGCGGAGACAAGTGGTAAAGGGATTCGATTGTCCTCAACAAGCTGTAGTGGGTAAACGACTGGCCGTACTTTCCCGTTTTCACGCCCGCTCCGTAGAACACTGTTGCAACCCGATTGCCTAGACCATAGCCTTCATCAAAGGTAATAAACAGCAGGCTGTTATGCGACTTCGCCCAACTGGCATAGGCACCCAAATTGTTCTTCAGCCAAGCGTCACCTGCCGCTACACTGCCGCTGTGCATGTCGTTCTTGACGTTCGGAATGACAAAAGAGACTGTCGGTAGTTTCGTGAAGTTGTTTGAAAAGCTTGAAAAAGGTCGGTTCACATGCCTTGCCAGATTGGAAAAATCGACCCAAGGCGCGTGCTTTCTGGCATAGGTCCGGGTACTGCATCCTGTAAATCCAACGCTCGGGAGGCTTTCCGCGTATCCTGTGAAGCTAAGGTTACTTGCGGTCAGTTCGCTTCCAAGGTTGGCTTGGGTGAATGTATGAGGACAGGAATCGCTGTGTATGCCGAGAGTACTCCCAGCAAACAATGCCAAGTAATTGGGTTGGCTTGGGTGCGCCACAGCATGATAATTAGTAAATAAAGCGCCATTTCGAATCAGGCTGTTGATATAGGGCGCATGTTTGTTACCCACAATACGGTTATACCCGTGATTCTCTTCCACGACCACAACAATATGGTCTGGTCGAGTCGGTTTCGCCGGTCGTGCTGTATTTGTAGAAGAAGCGGTGCCAGTGCCAGACCTGCTGCTGTTTGATTGTCCTCCGACGGTCTTATTCTGGGTCGGCCCTGTCTGTGTCACCCGAGGATTGCTGCCTTTGTTTGCAGTCTCCACGGCACGGTTTGCGTTGCCGCACCCCGTTGTTATCACAACCGCGAAGGCCAGCGCACTAACCATTAGCGCGGGGTTTCTCATCCATTGTTCCTCCTCTGTTAGCTGTCTTCGAACCGCTTGTCCAATACTTAATGTTTTCAACACACTCTCAAATTACCCTCAAGATAGCGCATCAAAAGTCTACTGAAAATAGGTCCTTTATGTAGTACGCTTTAATAATCAGGCACACTATCTCACCAATCACTACATTTTAACCTACTGAAAAGGGGGCTGAATGATGAAAACCCAACTGACAGAGCTGCTAGGCATTCAATATCCAATCATTCAAGGAGGTCTGGCAAACCTGGCATATTCCGAGCTCGCTGCTGCCGTATCCAATGCCGGCGGTCTGGGACAGATAACAGCCACCTCGCTGCCGTCAGCGAATCACCTTCGCGAAGAAATTCAGCAAGTAAGGAAACTGACCAACAGACCCTTTTCCGTCAACATTGCGATCTCAGAGCACAAATCTATCATGCCATTTCTTGAAGTGGTTCAAGATGAACAAGTGCAGGCTGTCACATTGACCGGCGGAAATCCGGCTCCCATTCTACATCAGTTGGAATCCAGTTCAGTTAAAAAATTAATACTGGTTAGCAGCGTCCGCCAAGCAAAGAAGGCAGAGTCACTGGGTGCTGATGCAGTCATTGCGGTGGGACAGGAAGGCGGCGGTCATATCGGGAGAGCAGATACCGGAACCATCGTACTCGTGCCTCGCGTCGTCGACGCCGTCAAAATTCCTGTAGTTGCCAGCGGCGGTATTGCTGACGGTCGAGGGTTCTTGGCGGCCTTGGCTCTCGGAGCACAAGGTATTGAGATGGGAACCCGATTTATTGCAACACGGGAATGCATTGCTCACTCTGCGTACAAGAATGCAATTGTGGAACGCGATGAGTCACAGACACTGGTAATCAAAAGAAGTATCGGAGCCCCTGGCCGCGTGCTGAACTCTGACTGGGTCCAAAAAATTCTGGAGGAGGAAGAACGAGGCGCTACGGCCGAGCAACTCCATCCGTACCTTACCGGGGAGAGAAACCGCACCGCTATCCTTGAGGGGCACATGGATGCGGGCTTCGCATGGGCAGGTCAATCCATTGGCCTAATTGACAGCGTCCCGACTGTTGCACAACTCTTTCAGTTCCTTCTGTCCACTCTTGGTTCCATGAAGGATACAGTTAATGGGTATGTTTCTTGATGCATAATGCAGTGCTCAAACACTCATGATACAACTACTTCAGCACAGTACATCTGTGTTGGCTTTACAGTACTCGTGTTTAACGCAGCGCAAAGGAGGCTCATCGAGTTATGCCAAGCTGGTTCATACCTGTTTTTATAGCGCTGGCCCTGCTGTCATTCCTGATGACGCCTCCTACGTTCTTGACGGACAAATTCGTCTCAGTATTCGCGACGCATCCCAAGCTTCAGAACGAGGCTGTCATCTATGTCAATGGAGCGGAACTCACCAGGGAGAAAAAGGAAGAGTTCATCGAGCGTTGGAATGGAGCACGGTTCTTATATAGGGTCTACGACAACTTTGATGACAATAACGGCACACCAATACGCATATCGGTTCATTCATCCCGCAGGCACATGAGTTTCCTTTTATTTGGAGACGGCCGCTATATTGACGTGATAAAACAAATCTCCAAGAGAAAAGCCGTTTTTTATCGCGTAAAAGGTGAGAAACTTGAAGCGTTTATTCGATCATTACTTACCGAGTCGGAAAAAATTGCTCAGCCATAAGAATTTCGGAAAGAAGAACGCACACGCAGTATTCTTCGGCATGCCTGCAGTTGCCACAGCCCTATCCGTTGATAATTTCTCCGCCGTTGATGTGTAACACCTGTCCTGTCATAAACCCGGAGTCTTCAGACGCAAGGTAAATGTATGCAGGCGCCACTTCAAACGGCTGTCCAGCACGCTTCATCGGCGTATCGTTCCCAAACTCACTGACCTCACTCTCGGTAAACGACGCCGGGATTAACGGGGTCCATATTGGTCCTGGTGCAACAGCGTTTACACGAATGCCTGAATCCACGAGAGATAACGCCAACGATCGCGTGAATGTGACGATAGCCCCCTTTGTAGCAGAGTAATCGATGAGGGTCTTGTTCCCCTTGTACGCTGTAACTGACGCAGTATTAATGATACTGTCGCCTTTCTTTAAATGCGGTAAAGCAGCCTGACTCACGTAGAAATAGGAAAAGATGTTCGTTTGAAACGTCTCAAGTAACTGCTTCGGAGTGATGTCGAGAAGACTTTGCTGCGAATACTGTACTGCCGCATTATTCACTACGCAATCCAATCCACCGTACTCCCCCACAGTCTGTGTCACTGCATGTACAGCTTCACTCTGTTGTTTTAGGTCCGCCTTAACCAACAAACAGTGACCGCCGTAGGATTCCACAGCGTGTTTTGTGGCTTTTGCATCTAAGTCTTCAGTGTAATAGATAACACTGACGTTGGCACCTTCCTTTGCGAAGGCGATAGCTGCCGCACGCCCAATGCCGCTGTCGCCGCCTGTAATGACCACTGTTTTTCCCTTACACTTCCCACTGGCCTTGTAGTCAGGATTATCAGCAATCGGCAGCGGGTCCATCAGATGCTCGTGTCCAGGCATAGTAGATTGGTGCTGTGGGCGAAAGTTAAGCTTTACCTTCTCACTCTTTGGTTGTTCACCGTAAGGTTGGACTTCCGGATACATGGGAGGGACTCCTTTAAAAAATGGACTGTATTTTCCTTGCAAAAAGCGCATGCAGACATAAGCCACTACTTAATGTGGCAACGCATCCAAGGAATATGCATTTTTAAAGGTCTGATGGGGTTAGACTCCAGTTTGGAGGCTGGATGCGGGGTGGAACGTACGAACGTACGAAAACTGCTACCTACCGCCCGGTGACCGGCTTGCCTTCACGCAGCCACGCGTTCATCCCGCCTTTCAGGTGGGACACACTGGTAAAACCCGCCTTAAACAGCTCAATTGCAGCCGCTTGGCTGCGATGCCCCGTTTTGCAAATCAGGATAATACCTGTATCTCCGTCGTGGGCTGTGATAATACTGCGCTCATTTCCCAGGGGATAGTTCTTTGCGCCCGCAATGTGGCCCGATCTGAATTCGCCTCGCGTCCGAACATCAAAAATGAGAGGCATCCGGTTTTGGCGGAGTAGACTTTCTACCTCATCTGGGTTCAAATCCTTAAGCCCTGCCGGGTGACGAAATAAGTTAAATACGTTCATGACGAAACCTCCGTCTGCGTAGAACTCTTCCAAGTCTCAAATTATAGCAAATGCGTTGTTGCATAGCTATGTTTTTAAACAACCGAGTTTCTCTTTACATGAACCAGAGCTGAATTGTCTTCAACATTATGAGGAGGAGCATAAGACGAATTATAGAATCGTGACGTAATTCTATTATATATGAAGCTTGTGAGTTCAGTCTGCGCGAAAACTGGCAGAGCCACTAATGACTGTTGCCCTTTCACTGGCTTCACTTTGGCTATTTCATTGCGAAACTTCTCCATTAACAGTCCGTCAAAAGCGATGTAGGGCACAAATATCCGGGAAGATGGTGCCATGGAGTTTTTACTGAAGAAATCATAAGCGGATGTCCCAACTCCCGCTAGGATTGACGGTTTTACAGGAATTCCAATCCACTTTGATATTCTCTTTGCAACTTGGCGATATCTCTGAAATGTCTTAGAACTGCTGCTGGCACCACCGACTAAAACTACGCTCGTTGTTGTTTCGTCGAAATCCAGCAGCAGTCTATGAATGTATCCCGCTGTAAGGGATATCAGTTGACGCTCAGTCCCCCAGACTGGCATCCAACGCAAATGAAGATACGGTCGTCTCAATAGTAAAAACTTCGCTATCCAAACTGGGTTGTGAAGAACCGTATAACCAGTGGCGAATAAATACAGGGGCACACAGAGCCAGTCTTGCACACCTGATTCATCGACAAACCCGAGCACTGACTTCAAACTAGGCTCTTGGGCCTCCAAATGTGCCACCAGTACAGGGACTCTCCGCCCCATCCGGCGCTTGAGGTCCGCAACAAAATTTTGCGTCTGACGCTGTCCAGAAAGACTTCGCGTACCTCCGGAAATCAGCAAAATTCCCGTTGGTTTGTTCGTAATCTCACACACTGTTCGCACCCCGTTCTCTCTTTACACCTCTTATTTATCCGATTTTTCTAAAAATAATGGTCAAACGGTCTCTATTTCTCTTGATGTGAACAATCTTTACATCCACAGCATCAATAAGTGACTTCATTTGAGTGAAGGTGGGCGACTTTTCTGCAAAGTCGTCCCGCGACACCGTCAACGATTCAAATATACCATCGTATTGCACTCGTTCTCACCTCCACTGCCTCTTTTGACACTGCCGCCACTCTTTTGAGTATTACTATACCGTTGCCTAAGTAACCCTAACAAGAGTCTGCGTCACAAAACTTAACATATAGACAAATAACGCTATGTAATTTCCTCGATTGTGTCAGTTAATATGACACTGAAAAGAGAGACACGTGAAGCAACACGGCAAAGCACTGACTCTCCGGCTAGGATAATCAGTGCTTTGATGGGAGTTTTTATGAGAGCATTGGCGGCTAAAGAAACAGTGTCCCAGCATAGAGACTTCTATCTGGAGCTTAACTCTGCTTAATTTGCCCAGTACCTCTAATCATGTATTTGTAGGTTGTGATTTCGTCAAGGCCCATGGGTCCCCGCGCATGGAGTTTCTGAGTCGAGATGCCAATCTCGGCGCCAAAGCCGAATTCAAAACCGTCGGTAAACCGTGTGGATGCATTGTGGTAGACAGCGGCCGCATCAACAGCTCTTAAGAAGACCTCTGCAGTCTCAGGGTCATCCGTAACGATAGCTTCTGAGTGGGAGGTACCATACGTTTCGATATGCTGTATTGCTTCATCAAGCGTATCGACGACTTTTACCGACAATTCCAAGTCGAGGTATTCACGACCCCAGTCGTCGTCAGATGCACTTACGATCTTGCCTCGCTCTGCGTCCAATGAACTTAAGACCCTAAGCGACCGGTCGCACACGTGTAGTTTCACGCCAAGCTGACTTAACTCAAGGGCAACTTGCGGCAGCCAACTCCGCGCAATATCTTTGTGAACCAGCAGCGTTTCAGCTGCATTACAGACAGAAGGACGATTTGTCTTTGCATTTACGGTAATCTCTGTTGCCTTTGCGGGATTGGCATCCCTGTCCACATATACGTGGCAGTTCCCTACGCCCGTCTCAATGACCGGAACTCTGGCATTCTCAACAACTCTCTGAATCAAAGCTGCTCCGCCGCGGGGTATAGCGAGATCAACAAGTCCTTTGGCCCGAATTAAAACATCGACGGATTCTCTCTCCACCACATCGATGAACTGGACCGCCGCAGGTGGTATTTCACTTTTGTTCAGACCCGCATGTAGCGCCTGAACCAAGGCAGTGTTGGACTCCAGCGCGTCGCTTCCACCTCGCAAGACAACAGCATTACCCGTTTTAATACATAAGGCCGCTGCGTCGGCAGTGACATTAGGCCTCGCTTCGTAGACCATTGCTATCACACCCATTGGCACCCGAACTTTCTCTATAACCAACCCGTTTGGCCGATACATGGTTTCCATAACTTCCCCGATTTTGTCCGGCAGTGCTGTCACAGCCTTCATTCCGTCCATCATCTGTTGAATTCTTGTCTCAGTGAGCGCCAACCTGTCAATCCTCGATGCAGACTGTCCTGAACGTTGTGCGAGTTGTACATCCCTTGCATTCGCTTCGAGAATCGCCTCCCGATGGTCCCATAACGCACTCGCCATTTGCATCAAGGCATCGTTCCTTGTCTTCCCGGAAGCAGCAGCGAGACTCCGAGTCGACTTCTTCGCTTCTTTCAACTTCTGGTGTACGTACTGTTTGAACCCTTCATCCATCATGATTTTGACTCCCCTTCCATCAGAACCATGTCGTTGCGATGCACAACTTCCTGCAGCTTACGAAGCGTCTCTGCGCTTCGTCGACGTTCCAGCAACGCCTTCAGGTCTGCGCTGGAGAAATTGACAATGCCGTGTGCCAAAACACCGTTCTCCCCCATGATTTCTACCACTGCTCCAGCCTGGAACTCTCCTGATACCTCCCGAACACCAGGCATCAGCAGACTGCCCGACAGGACACAAATGGCGTCTGCGGCGCCAGCATCGATAGAGAGTCTCCCCTCAATTCTCGACCCGTGCAGCAACCACGCCTTCCTTTTTCTCAACCGGTTTTCTTTTGCGTGAAAGACAGTGCCTATCGGCTCCTGTTGTAAAACCCTTTGTAGAACGTCCGGTTCGGTTGCAGAAGCCACAACCACGTCGGTTCCAGACGCGGTTGCAATTCGCGCAGCGGCTATTTTTGTGCGCATTCCACCCGTCCCACCTGCAGTGCCTGCGCCACCTGCAAGTTTCACCACATCATCCGTAATATCCCAGATGTCTGTCAATCGTTTTGCCGCAGCATTCAGCTTCGGGTTCCCTGCGTACAGCCCGTCAATATCCGTCAGCAAAATCAGATACTTGGCTTCGCAAACCAGTGATACCAAAGCACCCAGTGTATCGTTGTCACCGAAGCGAATCTCATCAATAGCAACGGTATCATTCTCATTGACAATTGGAATAATGTCGTTTTCCATAAGTGTCATCATTGTGTTTCGAATATGCACAAATCGCTGGCGATCCTCTACGTCTTCCCTAGTTAGAAGAATCTGACCAATTGTCATTCCTTCGTTGTGAAACAAACTCGCATACATATCCATTAAAAGGCTTTGTCCAACAGCGGCTGCTGCCTGTTTTTCTGGCATGGTCATCCGCGACCTGGTCCAGCCCAGTCGGTTTAAACCAGCCGTGACCGCACCGGACGATACGAGCACAGGGCGCCAACGGCCGGAGCGCTGCAACTCGCCGAGTTGGGCAATAATGTTGCTCATCTTTTCAACAGCAAGTTCACCGTTGCCCGCTGTGATGGAACTTGTTCCAATCTTAACAACAATGGTTCGGGTCATGTTGGTCTTCCTTCCTCTAATCGTACTACGCGAGCAGAAATTGTATTGAAGCTTGAAGGAATCATTTCTAAAACATCCCCGTCAGAACATTTAACCTTTTACTCTACAATCGAATTAGAACAATTGCAAACACAATCCAAACGGGAGATTTCTTAAAATATGGTTTAGGAGCTAATAAGCTAATACCTTCGGGCTATTGACGACCTAAGTTGATTAGTGGTTAGGTAGTAACTATAGTGACAATTTCGCGAACTTTACTAATAAAACTGCACGAAGATAGATTGAAACAGGGGGACAATCATGAAAAAGCAGCTCTGGCGTAGTGAATGGGTCATTCCCATTGTGGTTCTACTTGTAGTCATTGGGATTTTATCTGTGGTGGAAGCCAATGCGGGAATTAATTTTAAACATACGACAGATCCGGGACACGCCACTTCGAATCAGGGTGTTCCAAGCAGCGGGGTTGCCGGTAATAGTACTCAAAGCCACCGGACGAAAAATGACGTCATTACAACGGGAGATCCGCTTCATGGAAAACCCGCACCGAATTTTACACTGACAGACCAGTTTGGAAAAAAGATTTCATTGAAGCAGTTTCGCGGAAAGACCGTGGTACTGGCATTTGTCGACAGCCGTTGCACCACTATCTGTCCCCTGACAACGGAAGACATGTTGAAGGCAGTGCAACTGCTCGGTCCAAAAGCAGCCCAACACGTGCAATTACTCGGTATCAATGCCAATCCTGTGGCCACTTCTGTTGCAGCCGTGAAACAGTATTCAGTGGAACACAACATGCTTCACTCATGGCATTTTCTCACTGCTCCCAAAACAGAGTTGCAAACCGTATGGAAGAACTATCATATCTATTCGGGAATCGTAAACGGGCAGATTGATCATACACCGGCCCTGTATATTATAGGTCCGAACGGTAAGGAAAAACTCTTATACATGACACCGAGCCAATATGCTTCAGTCAATGCAGAATCTCATGTGATGGCCAAACATATCGCACAGTACCTGCCGACGTCTATTCGTCCGCACATTAGCTTAGTTCCGTATCAAGGACCTAAAAAAGGACCGCAAAATCAAATTAAACTCCAGCCTCTCAGTGCAACTGGACTCACGCATCCTGTCATACTGGACCCTTCCAAGCCGCAACTCATTGTCTTCTTTGCGTCATTTGTTCCAAACATCAGGCAAAAGTTGTTGGAACTAAACCAGTTTGCCAGCCAACCTGGGCATCCGCAAGTCATTGCTATTGACGTCGGGACCATTGAACCTGGCATGGGAGACGTGAACAAGTTAATATCTGGACTGCCGAAACTTCACTTTCCAGTGGCCGTCGACAAAACCGGTCAGGTCGCGGATGCTTTTCACGCACAAGATTTAACCTGGTTTTCACTGACCAACGGATCTGGGCACATTGTCTGGCACCACGACGCTTGGCTGAAAATGACTTCACTTGGTCAGGACATTCGTAAGGCACTAAATAAGTCCAGTTAAGTAAGGAGGAAGTTCATTGGCTACAGCGGGGACATCTCAACAGGCCAAAACATGGCTGCCCGCAAGCAATCGTTTGTATCTGCAGCGCGGCCTCGGCATATTATGGTTGATTGCAGGATTGTTGCAAGCACAACCGCTGATGTTTACAACAGACTTTTATGCGTGGTACCCATCATCCATTATGGAAAGTCTTCTTCAAAATGCCGTTGACGGCGGACCACGATGGCTTGTTGCAATCGGACATGCTGGGTCCGCCGTGTGGAGCACTCATCCTATTCTGTTCAACGTTCTTGTAATTGTTATACAGATTCTTCTCGGCCTGTCTCTTTTAGTCATAAAGGCTAGAAAGAGCACTCGATTTATTTTATGGATATCGATAGTGTGGGCCATTCCGGTGTGGGTTTTTGGTGAGGGTATGGGCGGCTTCTTTACTGCTTCTTCATACTTTGAAGGCCTTCCCGGTGCTGCTTTTATGTACGCTGTCAGTGCAATCATACTGCTCTTGCCAGAGTATTTTTGGGAAGACGGTCAAGCAATCAGATGGATGTCTGTCAGCACAGGGATGTATTGGGGCGTCAGTGCTGTGTATCAGGTTGTACCTGCATTCGGATATTGGGGACACTACGGCTTAATGGAGTTGTTCGGAAATTCATCCTCATTGCCGCAACCAGCCATCTTATCACTGCCCATCCAGAGTGCGGCCTTGGCTATCAGTCATCATGCCGTCATCTGGAATGCGATTTTCTCAGCGATTTTAATTCTTTTGGCAATGGCATCGTTTAGGAATCGATGGACCCGTCTATCCATATGGTTGACGCTGCTGTGGTTGGCGTGGAGTTGGTGGTTTGGGGAAGATTTTGGCGGCATATTCTCAGGACTTGGCACGGACGTAAATACAATTCCTGTTGTCGGCTTGTGGATGGTGGTTCTATGGCGCAGCAGAAGCGCAAAACTCATAAAGTAAGACAAACTGCCCCTAGCCATATCTAAGCGGCTGCGGGGCAGTCCAACTGCCTTCTCAAAGATGTAGCAGAATCACTGAGTCGTAAAACGCAGTTACTCTGACATGCTCATTGCAGGAGAGGGCTTTGCCATCGGTTCGCCGACTGGAAGAACCACGCGGCCTGCGACCGAATTGATAACGCCGGCAGCCGAGGTGTACAATGCTGATAATCCACAGACGAGGCCAATCCATCCACCGAGTTGGCTCCCCATTACACCAAAATCACCCAGCGCGAGGAACAGGAATGCCAGCCACAGGGTTAAAAAGACAAAGAACAGTGCGCGATTTAAGTAGAAAGTCCCGAACCACAGATAGAAGGTCAAAACACCGAAGAACAATAAGTACACACCCATTCCTGCTGCGGGAGCTGAGTGGACAATGAAATAGAAAGATATCCAAAATGCGCCGTACGACGTAAACGCTGTGGCCCCGAACGTATTGCCCTTTCGGAATTCCCACATGCCAGCAATGAACTGAGCACCGCCGCCATAGGCAAGTGCCAGGCCAAGGACCACACCCAGTGCCTTCGCATCCGTCACACCAGCATTAATTAAGCTTAATATACAGGTCGTTATCCCAAATCCCGCAAGTCCCAGCGGACCTGGATCTGCAATCTTTGAAGCTTCAGCCATTTTTGTATCTCCCCTCTACTTCCATTTAATCAGAATCAGTCCACTAAATCTTTCGACAACATCAAACGCGTTACATGAACGCTTCTAGGAAACATTTCTTCATTTCTTCATTTCTTCAACCTACTGAATAAATTCAAAATGAAAACGCCATCATCCGGTTCAAAGCAACCAGTGCACTTCGTCCGAAATACCACCTCCTATGTAGAATAGACTATCTGCCATGGTCGTAAGCGATTACATCTTATAATATACATCGAATAGTCTAAATTTACAAATTGTTCCCTCACAATTTTAGAGATATTTTAAGTTACACTAAAAGATATAGTTACTGACTAGATGTTTACAGAAATCTTCCCACTCATTTCCTCGTATTCCATTGGCAATCCTACATAGTTCTCCGCCAGACTCTTGGATGCTGCCTCGGACGATGTGACATAGTCCAATTCAGCCAGTTGAATCTGCTGCTCAAAAGGCGATTGTTCTGCTTTACGATGCAGCATAGAAGTCATATACCAGGAAAAGCGCTCCGCTTTCCAGACTCTGCGCAGACAGGTGCTGGAGTAGCTTTGAAGAAGCGTATCGTCCCCGGTTTGATAGACATGGCTGAAGGCCCTCGCTAACACTTGGACGTCTGCAACAGCAAGATTGAGTCCCTTGGCACCTGTTGGCGGCACAATGTGGGCAGCGTCCCCGGCGAGGAACAGGCGTCCGTATTGAAGCGGATCGCATACAAAACTGCGCATGGAGACAATCCCCTTCTGAATAATGGGACCCTCAATCAACGTCCAGCCGTCTTCTGTTTCGGTTCTTGCATGAAGTTCTGTCCAGATTCTGTCGTCAGACCAATTGGCAATCTCGTCCTTGGGATCCACCTGGATGTACAGGCGTTGAATTTCGGCAGATCTCGTACTTACCAACGCAAACCCGCGCGGATGATTGGTATATATCAGTTCCGGCGCGGAGGGAGGTGCCTCAATCAAAATACCGAGCCATCCGTAGGGGAGCACCGTGTCGTATTCCTTTCGAACCGATGCAGGAATTGCGGGACGACTTGGACCGTGAAATCCATCGCATCCAGCAATGTAATCACACTCAATCTCCTGTACTTCCCCGTCTTTGTCAGGGCGAAATCGAATTTTCGGCGAATCTGTATCCACGTCGTGCAGTGACACATCCCCAACATTAAAAAGAATCTCGCCGCCCTGATTCAGCCTGGCTGCAACTAAGTCCTTAATGACTTCATGCTGTGCGTAGACTGTAACGTTCTTACCGCCTGTAAGTTCGTGCATGTTGATGCGGTGGCCCTTCCTGTTAAATCGCAGTTCAATCCCGTGATGGAAGTGACCCTCTCTCATCAGCCTGTCGCCGACACCTGTCTCGTTCATCAGATCCACCGTACCCTGCTCTAATACACCAGCTCGAATGGTTCCTTCAATTTCCTTTCGAGTTCTGGACTCCAGTACGATAGACTCAATTCCGCGGCGCTGCAATAAATGGGCAAGCATCAAACCTGCAGGACCGGCACCGATAATTCCTACTTGTGTTTTCCTCATTGTGTGCCCCTCCTTTTGTTCATCTAAATCTTGAGAAAGTCTGTGACATCTGACGAGTATGAGGACGCCGGCGGCCATGTTTTCAAGTCAAAAGGAAAGTCGGAACCAGGCAAGACCCTCTTTTCCCCCACCTGCGATACCAAATATGAAAGCGCCTTCTCATTCCACAGCACATTGTCATAATAGAATCTGGTCAGATAGTCTTCTGGGGGGCCCTGCAAATTGTTTTGAAGATTATCCCATACTTGATAACCTTGATTGTACCGGCCAATTTGATAGGGAAGAAAACCTCCGCCGTGTGCCAGAAGTACTTTTACCTTTGGAAACCTATCCAAATGACCCGTTAAAATTAGGTCCAGGGCACAAATAGTTGTCTCCCATGGCACCCCAATCAGGTTCGGCATCTTATTCTTCTTTAAACGAGGGTCTTCATTGAGAAGCGGATGAATAAACAGGATGGCTTCCTTTGCGTTGGCTTGCTGCCATAACGGTTCGAACCATGGGTCACTCAAAAGCCGGCCATTCAGACCAGGGCCGACAATCGCTCCCTTTAAACCCTGACCCAGTGCATCTACGAGAGCCTGTGCAGCAGCAGAAGGATTATTCAAGGGAACTGTCCCAAGGGCTGACAGACGTGCCGGGGAGTTTTTGACCCAAGTTGCCAGTCCTCGGTTGTAGACGGAAGCGGCTTCTGCTGTAACAGCGGGATCGAAATCATAGAGAAACAATTGCGGAATAGGAGAGACCAGGGAGTGAAGCACACCAGCGTCCGCTTGAGACTGAAGGAATAACTCCGAATCGTGAAACTCTCGTTTGAACTCAAACGACCACTTTCCGTTGACTGTGAGAAAGTCTTGCTTGTTCGGCACTTTCTTTTCCCAGACAGCGTTCAGTCGGTTGGACTGAACCGAAATCCAGTCAGTCATCTGCGGTGGTACAAAGTGCGTGTGAACGTCATACATGGCCCTCTCCTCCCACTCTGCGAGATTAAAACAGCCCTGCCTGCCCCAGTCTTTCCAGACCTCATCCCAGTCCTAGTCCCGGTTCTTCCGTCGTTCTGCCATGGACACGCCGCCCACTGCCCAGTGCTCTCTCGGCAATTCGTACAGGAGCACCCGAATCGACTCTGTGGGAGCATCGAGACTTCTGTGGACAGCATCCGTCACCTCAGCAATTAACTGCTCCTTCTTCTCCTTTGAGCGTCCTTCAATAATGTTGATTTGAATTAAAGGCATGTTCAGTTCCTCCTGCTCTAGCGGACATTCAATGTGATTTCACCCATGTTATCGAAGGCCGCGGTGACTGTATCGCCCTCGTAGACATGTACAGCCTCTGTGATACCGCCTGTCAGCACAATCATTCCAGGTTCAATGGCATCTCCTGTACGGGACAGCATGTGCGCCAATTCCACAACGGATTTGACCGGATGCCCTAAAACAGCCGCGCCCGATGCGGTTTGTACGACCTCCCCATTCTTCCTCATCACCACACCGACTTCGTCCAATCGGTACTGGTACGGAGAATAGGCTTGATTTGCGACGACAAACTTGGCGGAAGAAGCATTGTCAGCTACCACATCTACTAGTGTGAAAGAGAAGTTTTTGTATCGGCTGTCAATCACTTCGACAGCAGGCATAACACACTCCGTCGCCAGCCAAACGTCACGAGCTGTCACGTCTGTTCCCTCCAAGCGATGTTTAAACACAAACGCAATTTCCGGTTCCACACGCGGGTGAATCAAACCATCGAGACTCAGCTCTTCCCCTGTCATCTCCATAGAGCGAAGCAGTCTTCCGTAGATGGCCTCATCCACGCCGACAGATTGCTGTTTGGCCTTACTGGTCAAACCCATTTTCCAGCCCGTCATGACATCTCCTTGTTGAATGAGGCTGTCAATTCCCAGCCGCTGAATCTCGTATGCATCCTCCACAGCTAATCCGTCGTATCGAAGCGTGATTTTTTCAAGTTCCTCTGCTGCTTGCTGATGATGTGTGAGTTCTTGTGCAATTTCGTTTAAGTCCATCCTTCGAGTCACCTCATCCTGGTGTTGTCCTCTGCTGTGCTATTGCCGCTTTTGCCGCTTTCACTCTGCTTTCACTCTGCTTTCACTCTGCCTTTTGCGCCAATTCGTAAGCGACATCAACAATCATGTCTTCCTGCCCGCCTACTACTTTTCGTTGTCCTAGTTCCACCAGTACATCCCGCGGTTCCACGGCAAACTGCTCACCAGCCCGAAATGCATGGTGCAAGAAACTGGAATACACACCTGCATAGCCCAGTGTCAGGCTGAGCCTGTCTGTGGCAATCGGCTTCATCATTCGCGGCCGAACTTCATCTTCTGCAGCATCCATGGCATTGTACAGATGGATACCTGTCTCAATTCCGACCTTTTCACAGGCAGCAGCAAACACTTCGAGAGGTGTGTTGCCGGCACCAGCACCAAGGCCTGCCAAACTGGCGTCGATACGAACAGCTCCCTCCTCCACCGCGGCAATGGAATTTGCAATAGAGACACCCAGGTTGTTATGTGCATGGAACCCGACCTGCACATCGTTTGGCATCGCTCCGCGAATAGCAGATACCTTTTCCCGAACTTCATCCATCATCATGGCGCCGGCAGAATCAACGATGTAAACCGCATTGGCACCGTATGAGGCCATTTTCTTCGCTTCTTCTTGTAGAGTGGATGCAGGTGTCATATGCGACATCATCAGAAAACCCACGGTTTCAAGACCCATCTTTCTTGCTGCAGTAATGTGCTGCTCAGAAATATCAGCCTCTGTTGAGTGGGTCGCAACACGCACCGCGCCAATGCCGCACTCCACCGCAGCCCGAAGGTGCGTCAGTGTACCGATTCCCGGTAACAAGAGCGCTGCTACCTTTGTATGCTTAACAGCCCCGCAGACGGCTCTCAAATAATCTTCTTCACTTTCCTTTGCCAGACCGTACTGCAATGAACTGCCGCCCAGCCCGTCGCCATGGGTTGCTTCAATTAAAGTGACTCCCGTTTTATCCAGTGCTGCGGCTATGGCAGCTGCATCCTCTGTACTGAACTGATGCTTCACAGCGTGCATGCCGTCACGAAGGGTCACATCTGTGAGTTCGACTTTGTATTTTGCCACCGGCAGCCCCTCCTAGTTACTCTTAATCGACAGCTTGTGTTTTGCGTACTCTTCACCAAACTTTGTTGCGGCTGACGTCATGATGTCCAGGTTTCCAGCGTAGACAGGCAAATAGTCACCCAGTCCTTCCACTTCAATGGAGACGCTCACAACGTTATTCCTGTAGATGACCTCTCGGTTCAACCGATACCCTGGTACGTAGGTCTTCACATGCTCCACCATTTCCCGAATCGACTGCTCGATGCGGTCATACACATCCCGACCAGTATCCTCAATCTGACAGTAGATAGTATCTCGCATCAGAATCGGCGGATCGGCTGGATTTAAGATGATGATGGCCTTCCCGACTTTCGCACCGCCAATCTGTTCAATCCCTTTTGCCGTGGTCTCCGTAAACTCATCAATGTTTTGCCGGGTACCAGGTCCTGCACTCTTGCTGGAGATTGTCGCAACAATCTCCGCGTAAGAAACTCCGACAACTCGGCTGACCGCATGGACAATGGGGATTGTGGCCTGGCCGCCGCAAGTCACCATATTCACATTGATGGAGTCCAAGTGTTCATGAAGGTTGACGCCCGTAATCACATAGGGACCTCTTGCTGCAGGCGTCAGATCGATGGCCTGAATCCCCCGCTCGCGCAAAAGCTTTGCATGCCTGACATGAGCCTTGGCGCTGGTTGCATCAAACACCACATCCGGTTTCATACCTCGTTCCAGTTCAGCCTTGAGCCCCTCATGTGACACTTCGAGACCCCGTGCTCGGGCTCTCTTTAGACCGTCAGAATCCGGGTCGATACCAATCATCCAACGGGGTTCAATCCATTCACTCCGCTGCAGTTTTACCATCAAGTCTGTTCCAATATTGCCTGAGCCTACGATGGCTGCGGACAGTTTGGTCATCTTGTTGCCTCCTTCGATTACAACTTGGCAGTAAATTTGACTCAACCTCTTATTGCGCTCTCGCACCTGTTTTGGACTCGTTGTCAGCGCGTGTCGCACTGACCGTACCCAGTCGGCCGAAAGAGACCGAGACACTGTCTCCAGGATGAAACGTGACTGCGGCGCTGACAGCACCTGACAAGACCACATCTCCCGCCTTCAGCTTCGTGCCAAGGGAATTGAGCTTATTCGCCAACCAGGCCACAGAGACGGCTGGATGTCCGAGGACAGCAGCACCGGCTCCGGTTTGGACAACACTGCCATTCATCTTCATAACCCCACCAATGGTGCCTAGATTGACCTTGTCAATGCTCGTATAGAGGTCGCCGAGAACAAAACAGCCTGAGGACGCATTGTCGGCTACCGTATCAGGCAGCTTGATTTTCCAGTCCGCAACACGGCTGTCAATCACTTCAATGGCTGGCACCACATATTCTGTCGCCTGAAGCACATCCCGTACCGTAGTCTTCACACTGTCCAAGTCGTGCTTCAGAATGAACGCCAGTTCAGGCTCAACCTTTGGCTGGATCAACGGGTAGTCCACAACAGTACCCGATTCGTAATACATGGATTGAAACAGGTGTCCAAAATCCGGCTCAGGTACACCAAGCATGCGCTGCATCGGTTTGCTTGTCAGACCGACTTTGTGACCCACCACAGTGTCACCCCGGTCTGTCCTCCGTTCGACATTGCGCATCTGGACCTGGTAAGCCTGTTCCACTGACAATTCTGGAAACCGTTCAGTCAGAGGGCCGACGGGGACCAAACTCTGTTCCGACTTGTCAAGCAGATGGGCACATTCAGCAATCAAATCTGCTGTTTTTTCCATAGCAGGTCCCCCTTCCTAAAACTTCACGCAGACATTTTTCAATTCACTGAAAAACTCAAAGCTGTGGACGCCGCCTTCACGGCCAATCCCGCTTTCCTTCATCCCGCCAAAGGGTGTACGCAAATCGCGCAAGAACCAACTGTTAATCCAGATAATTCCTGCTTCCAGCTGACCCGCCACACGGTGAGCCTTCTTTAAGTCGGTAGTCCAAATCGTCCCGCTGAGGCCATACCGGGTATTGTTGGCGGCAGCAAGAACCTCTTCTTCCGTATCAAAGGGCTGGATTGTAATGACTGGTCCAAACACTTCCTGCTGCACAATCTCGCAGGATTCATTTACGTCTACAATGATGGTGGGTTCGAGGTAGCACCCTTTTCCCATATGAGCCGGACGTTTTCCTCCAGTCAAGATTCGACCGCCCTGTTCCACCGCGCGTTGCACAAATCCCTCCACGCGATGTAGATGTTCGCGGCTGATCAGGGCACCTACATTTGTGCTCTCATCCATCGGGTCTCCGACCTGCAACGCTTGAGCCCTCTCAACCAGGCGCTCGACAAACGTATCGTACAGGGGGCGCTCCACATAGATACGCGATCCACACAGACAAACCTCACCCTGGTTACTAAAACTGGAGCGAATGGTGGTTTCAATCACGTCATCGATATCAGCGTCGGCGAACACAATGTTGGGATTCTTACCGCCAAGCTCAAAGGACAGTTTTTTCAATGTGCTGGCGGCTGACTGCATAATCGCTTTGCCTGTGGTGGTTTCCCCTGTCAAGGAGATAAGGTCTACATCTGGGTGCTCCGTTAAATAAGCCCCTGCTGAATCTGGACCAAAGCCGTGAACAATGTTCAGTACGCCGTCCGGCAAACCCGCTTCCTTACAGATTTCTGCAAGCTTCGTCGCCGTTGTCGGGGTCAATTCGGCCGGTTTAATGACACATGTGTCACCCGCAGCCAGGCAAGGAGCTACTTTCCAGGTCAACAACAGCAGCGGCAGGTTCCATGGAGAAATCAGCGCGGCGACACCCGCCGGCCTGCGCAACGCATAATTGAGCGCGACCCCCTCCATTTCAAAGCACTCCGTGCTGAGTCCTTTCACAAAGTCTGCGAAGAAACGAAAGTTGTACGCCGCCCGTGGAATATCCAGATGCCTGGATAGACTGAAAGGTTTCCCCGTGTCTTTGGTTTCCAGCAGCGCTAATTCTTCCTGGCGTTCTTCAATCAGGTCGGCAATCCGGTTCATGACTTTTGCTCGCTCGGCCGGGGTAGTCTTCCCCCATGTGGAAAATGCTGTCTTGGCGGCTGTCACGGCATTGTGAACATCTTGTCTTCCGCCCTCACAAACCTCGCTGATGACTTCGTCTGTAGCCGGATTTATGTTTTCAAACGTCTTTCCGTCTACACTTGCAACGAACTCTCCGTTGATAAAATGCTGTATTTTCTCCATATTCTGAACCCTCTCATCGTTGTGTTAGATTAATGCACCGAAACGGATGCCGTTGGCAGGTATCTATGAAATGGTTGCCCCCACTGGTTGCATTGTCAGGACAGGATTGCCCGATCCCGACGACGGACCATACCCATGCAACCTACCTGCAAAGTTCCCTTGCAGGACGCCCAAAAGCATGGCAACATGCCGCCCCCCAGCTTCCACTCCTGCTGCACGCACATAGGATGGAAGCATTTCAGCCGCGGATTCCGTATCTCCTTTTACCAAATAAGAGCAAAATTCTCTGTCCAATGCTTGCTCTGTGATATTCGGCCAAAATTCTGGGCCGCGGCGCAAATTGTGTGCCAGTGCCCCGCTTGCAATGAAGACGACACGCAACTGTGTTTCTTGGAACACTTGTGCCATGACAGCACCCCACTTTGTGGTCTCTTCCAGAGATGCGGCCTGACAAACAGATAAATCGACAATAGGTATATCACCCTTGACTAAGTATCGCAGGGGAACAACCGTACCGTAGTCCCACATGTATGTTTCATCATTGATGCTCTCAACTTTGAGTCCAGCGGACTTTCCGGATTCTACCAGTTCCTGCGCAAGTTCCGGATGACCCTGAAAGTCGTAGTGAACATCCGTTATAATGTCCGGGCACTCCACCGCAGTCAGAACCCCTTTGTGCCTCGGTGTTGCATCCACATAGTGTGTAAAACTGGACTGCCAATGACACGAGACGAGGACAATCACATCAGGATGCAGACTTTCAATTAGGTCTGCCGTCTTTACCATCGCATCCACCAGCGGCTGCTGAAACGCTGCAACCTTATCCTTGTGACAAATACGCGGAGTATGGGGAGAAATCATTGCTAATTCCAGACTCACAACTTTTACCTCCCTTAAAACCTGGATTTAGACGAATTTAAGCTTTGCAAGCTTCCATTCTTGTTGACTTGACAACAGCTTGAAAGACTTCATGAAAGCGCTTTGTTATTCTGTATACTATCACCTATAATTAAGAGGAACTATATAAGCGTTCCTTCATGCGGAACATCAGACAGAGAATTTGTATTTTTCACAATGATTTGATTGAGGGGGTGAACGAGTGATTGAGGAAAAAAAGCAGTCTGAGCAAAGTACACTGTCCTCCCTCGAAAATGCCCTTCGCATCATTCAGAGTTTCACCGTCGATGCTCCTGAGAAAGGCGTCACTGAGATGGCCCGTTCTCTGCAAATCTCCAAAAGTACGGTACACCGTGTGTTCACCACTCTGGAGAAAGCCGGCTTTGTGCGAAAAGATGAGGATACACATAGATACCGGCTTGGACTTTCAGTGCTGAGTCTGGCCGGTGTGTTGATGTCAAACATGGAAATTTATCGAGAGGGGCAGCATCTGCTCGAGGATTTTGTAAACCGCTTTGATGAGTCCGTCCATTTAGCCGTTTTGGAAGGCTACAGCACCGTTTATGTCAGTAAGCTCGAATCCCAGCATCCCGTGAAAATCCTGACGCACCTTGGACGAAAAAACCCGCTTCACTGCACCAGTTCCGGAAAGGTCATTCTCGCCTATCAATCACAAGAGATGATTGAGGAAGTCATACAGATGGGCTTACATAAATTCACAAAAACAACCATAACAAAACCAAATGTCTTTCGGCGACATTTGGACGAGATTCGAGAGGCAGGGTACGCCATCAGCCACAGTGAGTTGCGGGATGGTGTGGCATCAATTGCTGTGCCTGTAAGGGATTATACCCGGAATGTCATTGGAGCCGTCACCGTAGTTGGGCCGGAACAACGTTTTACCCCCCGTAAAATGGATGAGTTGTCAAAACAGCTAATTCGCGTCGGGAAGGAGATTTCTACACGTCTAGGATACTATGAGCGGCGTCTATGAGAACCGCTCAGTTTATTCTCCAGCATACAAACTCAGATGGGTCGACCCATTCAAATTTCGGTCAAAACGGTTCCTGTACCGCCATGCATTTGAAGCACAACGGTACAGGCCTTTTCATCTCTTCATCAAGAGTTTTAAAACGGATACTGCCTCGGTTCGTACTGTACCGAAATCCATTTTGTCGTCGTGAATTCCTCCAAAGCCCAGGGGCCGTTGTAGCGCCCGACTCCAGAGCCTTTCTCACCGCCAAAAGCCACAAGCGGCTCATCGTTCACTGTTCCGTCATTCACATGAATCATACCGGTTTCAATTTGCTTCGCGACTTCGACACCTCTTTCCAAATTGCGTGTAAAGACAGCACCGCTGAGTCCGTAGTCACTGTTGTTTGCAACCCGGATTGCCTCTTCTTCTGATTCCACCGGCATAACGGCTATGACAGGACCAAACATTTCAACCTGTGCACAGGACATTGTCTCTGTCACGTCTGACAGGACAATTGGCTCTACCACATTTCCTTTAACCTCACCTTGATAAGCGATTTTTGCACCTTGCTTTACACTTTCCTCTACAAAACTCATCAATTTCTCTACTTGGTTGTGGTTAATCAACGGGCCAATGAGTGTGTCCTGTTCGCGCGGGTCACCGGATTTGAGAGACGACGCCTTGGCAACCAACAAGTCAAGGAATCGAGGATATACGTCCCTGTGTACAATCGCTCGGTTGGTACACATACAGATTTGACCCTGGTGCGTAAACCGGCTAAATGCCGTTGCATTGACAGCCAACTCCACGTCTGCGTCATCAAGGACAATTAATGCGCTGTTGCCGCCGAGTTCAAGTCCGACTCGTTTCAGATTCCGTGAAGCCACTTCACCAATATGGCGGCCCACCGGGGTCGATCCCGTAAATGAAATGACACTCGGAATGGGATGCTCGACAAACGCATCTCCAATCTCCTTGATATCGGCAATCACCACGTTAAAGAGGCCCTTCGGAAGTCCCGCCTCTTCAAAGACTTTCGCAAGAATGAGGCCTCCAGTCACACCCGCAGCTTCATGAGGTTTGAGCACAACACCGTTCCCTGCACCAAGTGCCGGTGCTACAGCCCGCGCTGACAACACCATAGGGAAATTAAACGGGCTGATGACGCCGACTACCCCGGCCGGCAGTTGGAATAGACGATTTTCCTTTCCTGGAATGGTAGCCGGAATAATTCTCCCTTCCATTCGAAGCGGATACGAGGCAGCCTCGCGAATGAAATTTTTCACTAGGGATACTTCCACCATTGCCTTGAGAAAGGTACCTCCAATTTCCTCAGCCATCAAGCGGGCAATATCCTCTGTGTAGGAGTCTAACACCTGTGCTGCCCGCTCCAGTACATCGCGCTTCTCAAAGGCATTTATCCTTGCCCATTCAACTTGCGCCTTCTTTGCAGATTGATATGCCTCGTCAATGTCAGCGACTGACGCCAATCGGATTTCTGCCACGGTTGACTCGTCAAACGGATTTTTGTCTGCATAAGTCGTGTCGCTGCTCCCGTCTCTCCATTCTCCTCCAATATACTGCTTGCCAAGTGACTTAAAATCTAACATGACAACCCCTCCGATTCTATTCATTCAAGTCTCCGCTGCGGTACACTCCAACTGATTCAAAAGCGGATTATTCTGAATCCATATTTCATTTTGTATCTATTTGTCAGTATTCTGCCGAGACGCACTGAGACGCTTGCTCGGTCTGCGCCGGCTTGAACTAGATGAAAGTAGTTAAATTGGGTAAATGAAGCACAGATTCATCCGGATAAACCGTTCTCTCTTTGATTCTCCATCCATTGCCGCGCTTTACAAGGACATCCCGCCTCGTACCAAACAACTGCTCGGCTGTTTTATCTCTCCGACTGCGGAGGAGCAGAAAGTAACTGACCGCCACCACCTCCTTCTCCCGTTCCTCTTCAATAAGTACATTCGTTATCATGTGCCTGGTCCTCGACGGCGGGTCTTCTGCCCAAGCCGATGTTGTATTCAACCGATTGACACGCGTCCTTATACTCCCCTTCGTCTCATCGAGAAAAGTCATACTCTCAACAATGTCCTCTCCAGAAGCCTTGTCGAGGGTCACCCGTAACGGCATTCGATACACGAGGTTGTCATCTAACAATTCGAGCCATTCATCCAACCGTCGATTATCCAGAAGGGCAGCTTCACGGTAGAAAAACTCCGCTACATCTTCCCGTATACCACTCATGGCCATCCTCCTTATAAGTTCTCTTTTCAGTCATTTCATGCCGTAATTGTTGCCCAGTCAGTCTATTAATAAGTCGACCCAGTGTTCATAGAACGATCTCGAAATTGCATCCAAATAGCATGTGGGATAGGCTGTACCCGGCCCGGGCCAGTCCTTATCCGGAGTCACCCTGTCCAGTCCCATCAAGTAGTTCAACACGTTGTTGTAGTGCACATCCTTATCCTGAGCCATAAATCCTTTGCTGGCATCCACCACTCGTGTCCAAATTTCCGTATCATCCTGCTCCAATGTTCCAGCTGGTCCGAATGAGCCAATGTAGCTCTTGTAGGACGCCTCCTTAAACACTTCTGGTGCATCTTTGTCCACCAAGCACCAGGACCACACCTCAATTTCATCTGGTCCCAGGGGGCGCCAGACTCGAAAATTCACAAAGCTGGTGAGCGGTTCATCCGGACCTCCCGTACCATGCATAGGGCTGACAAAAGACAGATTTGGAAAGCAACTGCCAACAATAACGACAGTTCTATAGAAAATATCCAGTTGGTCTTCGTTCAGATTCCGCGCAAACATGGGCCACATTTCTTCTGGTAAACCCTGGTACGGGTTTTGCGTGGTTCCATCCTTCGTCGTAATCATGTTGACACCGTGTCCGTTCTTCAAAACTATCTGGTGTCCGTAGCTGGCAAACAAAGGGTCCTTGGGGCTGATTCCAAGTTCCACCGTAGACCGATGGGTCATGGCAGTATGATACGGGTCACCGCCAAAATTGTCTGAACTTATTTTCCAATTGGTCGCAACCCGCCAACGATGAGGTACTCCCCTCACTTCCAATCCATTGTCACTGCGACCCAACATAATATCGAAATACCAGCGCATCTCGCCCAAAAAGTCCTCTAAGGGTTCCACGTCGGGATTCAAAGAAGCAAAAATCATCCCCTGGTAACTGTCCACTCTTGGAATCTTACGAAGGGACCACTCACTCCGGTCTAATTCCTCGCCATAGACCTGATTTCCAGCGACAATGCCAATCAGTTCTCCACTGAGGTTAAAGGTCCAGCCGTGGTACGGACACGTAAATGTCTTGTTGCTCCCAAAATCCGCACTGCAAAGCTGCGTACCGCGATGTGAACAGGAGTTCAGGTATGCTTGGATGCGGCCTTCACTGTCGCGTAGTAAAAGAACGGGATCGTGCACAATCCATCGGGTTATATAATCTCCCGGATTCTCAATCTCTGATTCATGTCCAATGAAGTTCCAAGTCTTCGCATAAATATGTGCTAGTTCCCTTTCATAGATATCTTCATTTGCAAAGGCCCACTGTGGTAAAACACCTCTTTGAATTTTCTCTTTAACTTCACGCAATACTTCTTGGTCGAGTACGCGTTTGACCAATGGCTTTAACCTCCCATTCCCGCAAAATCCACGCTTAAAAGCGCTTTCATAAATTTGATAATTCCAATAATTAAACCAATTTGTCATCAAGACTAGCACCATCGCAGTTGCTCGACTACTGCTTTGTTCCGGTATCTGGAACACACACAACAAAATAATTCAGTTGAAAAATGCAGGCTGTTCCGCATAGAGGGACAAAGCCATAGTACCCTTATACCAGCAATGATACCGTTTACATTAAATTATCTAAAAATTTGCACAGTAGGAGGCGTATTTATGTCTGACTACACCAAACCAAGTTGGCGTAGGTATGAGAATTTTATTGTCATTACGATGTTCTTCACGTACGGCTTTGTCATGATGGATCGTTTGAGCATTACCTATCTGTTTCCTTTTCTGGCCCCCGCTCTAAAGTTGAATGACACGCAAATTGGTCTGTCCGTCTCGATTCTGTCAATCTGTTGGGCTGTATCGAGTTGGATATTTTCCAGCGCCTCAGACTTATTGAGCAAAAAGAAGGCATTTCTCGTTGTTATTGTTCTCATCTTCTCCCTGGCATCTTTTTCAACCGGGTTGGCAGCTACCTTCACCGCTTTGATGCTGGCACGGGGGCTAATGGGCGCTGCCGAGGGACCTGTTGTCACATTAGCGCAGGCCGCTGTTATCGCCGACTCGTCCACGAAACGGCGGGGCTTCAATATGGGACTGGTGCAAAGTTCAACAGCATTACTCGGCGCTGTCGTTGCACCTTTGGTCGTCGTTGCCATTGCGCAGTCTATGACTTGGCGCTACTCTTTTTATATCCTCGCTATTCCCGGAATTGTTGTCGCTCTGATTCTGATGAAATTCATGAGAGAACCCAAAATGAGCAAAGAAGTATCCGAACACATTCACACCAAACCTAAACTTTCCGATTACAAAAAAGCATTTCAGCATCGAAACATCTGGCTCGGCATGGTCATGTCAATTGGATTCATGAGTTGGCTGTTTGCATTCACTACATTTGCGCCAACCTTCTTGGTAAAAATCGATAAGATCAGCCCGTCCTATGTTTCCCTGATTATGAGTGCAATGGGACTGGGAAGCTTTATCTGGGGACTTGTTCTTCCGTCACTGTCCGATAGATTCGGGCGCAAACCCATCATGACTATCTTCGGAGCCGTTGCTATCTTCGCTCCTATCATCCCGGCTGAATTTCATCTATCTGTCGGTCCATTAATAGCCGTCATGTTCTTCCTCGCCCTGGCACAGGGCTATGCACCCATATTCATGGCAATTATCCCGTCGGAATCTGTACCCAGAGAATTTGTCGCAACTTCGATGTCCATCATCGTGTTTGTGGGCGAGCTGTTCGGAGGTACTACCGTTCCCACTGTTGCAGGTATTTTGGCCGATCACTTTAGTCCTGTTGCACCATTGTGGATGGCTGCCGCAGGCTCGTTTGTGGTCTTTTTGGCTTCCTTTGGATTAAAAGAAACCTCACCCATGAAGCTCCGTCGTCTCGAGACTAAGAGACAGATGGACAGTTCATCCCTGCCCACTGTATGACAGTAACATGGGGAATCGTGCAAATGTACGATTCCCCATGGCTGTATCTTGTACTTCCCGTAGAATGCCAGACTTCGTGATAAAATTCGCTTAGGCCAAATCGGCCGCATTTTGATATAACATTCCTTCTTCGTCTTGCCAATCCATAGCGGCCGTTAGATTGTGAAATAACTGCATCGTCGTCACTGTGCCAACCCCTCCGGGTGTAGGCGAAAGTGCCCTCACCTTATCTGCCACCTCAGTATCCACATCTCCAACAATGTTTCCCTCGCTCTCGTTTATACCGGCGTCAATAATGACGTGTTGGGAATGAACCATGTCAGGTGTAATGAGACCTGCCTTTCCGACGGCTACGAAAATAATGTCAGCCGCCTTTGTATGCAGAGAGACATCCTTGGTTCCAGCATGACAGACTGTAACGGTTGCATTATTCCGCACCAGCAGGTGAAACAACGGCTGCCCAACTGTTTCACCAAAGCCGACAAGTGCCACATGTTTTCCTGACACCGAATAGCCAAAGTGATTGAGCAGCTTCACTGCAGCCACAGGAGTAGCTGGATAAAGACCCTTGTCACCTGTCATATTCGCAAATCGATTGATTTTCGTTAGGCCGTCAACATCCTTATAAGGTGAAATAGCTTGTGTCACACGCGACGTGTCGATGTGCGCCGGCAAGGGCAGTTCAACCATGATTCCGTGTACAGAACTGTCATGGTTTAACTGCTGAATCTTCTCTATTATGGTCCCAGTTGACGCGTCCCGGCCAAAGTGAAGAATCTCGTATTCAATCCCCAGTTTCGCAGCAGTCTTCCCTTTGGATTTTGCGTAGTACGCACACGCTGCATCCCCTTCAACAAGAACTGTTACAATTCTTGGCCGGATGCCGCTCTGCACATAGGCCTCCACTTTCAATTTAATAGAAGCCCTAATTTCCTCAGCGACTTGCTTGCCATACATTTCAATCGTCACAACTCTCCACTCCCCATGTGCTACTTCCCGGAGGGCCGTCTGTGAAACGCTGTCGTGGCTGACGCTAGGTCAGAGGCAGCGCAAATATGAGAAAGTTGCTAGCACAGAAAAGACCGCCCAGGTTGTCCATTTTGGTCACCCAGGCGGTCGGCTGTTAACGATTGTACTTCCTCGTGGTTATCCACGTATCCGCCAGTCATACAATCGATGATATTCAAGTGATAAGCAACTGCACAAAATTTCAATACCGCGTCCAAACTGTATTCTGCAACGGACTGAATTACGGAATCACTATAACAACTGAAGCGGACTTCGTCAACAAGGCGTGGGCATTTCCCGATTCCTGCTAGTTCCAGTTTTCGCTTGCGAGGTCTGCCGTGGGATGTGTAGCATTCTCAAGTTCGGCGGCACTTTCAACGACCGAAGGCTGTGTGTCGGAGACAGGAAGGGAAACCGAAAAGGTCGTCCCTGCGTTGACCTTACTGGTAACCTGAATTTGGCCCTTCATGAGTTGAATGAACCTGTATGATGTCATGAGTCCTAGTCCTGTCCCCTTGTGTTTTGTCGAATAGAAAGGCTTACCCAGCCGTTGAATCTGTTCGGATGTCATGCCGATTCCGGTATCGCTGACGGTGATACCAACTGCTCTTCGGCGTCGGCGTATTTGCACTGACAGCGTCCCTCCCTTTGGCATTGCCTCTATTCCATTCTTCATGATGTTCAGTACGCACTTTGAAAATCTCTCTCCGTCGATAGACATGTAAACATCCGTCTCCAAATTTTGAATCACACTGACATTGTGAAGTGTAGCGTATGGGGTGATCGATGCAAGCGACTGCTGAATCAATTGCGATACGTTCACCCGTTCCATGTTGTTTAGTTGTGGATGAGACAAGGAAAGGTATTCGTCAATGACAGAGGAAGCTTTGTCCAGTTCGCCTAGAACGATGTTCAAATAGTCTCTCCTTGTCTGCTCAGAATTGTTTTCCTGGAGAAGCTGCAAAAAACCACGGGACACAGTCAGTGGATTTCTTATCTCGTGGGCTATAGAAGCCGTCAACGAGTTGACCAGTTGCACTTTCTCAAGTTCTTGCAAGTGATGTCTCATCTCAACGTTGCTGCGTACGGTATCAATCAAAAAAACGACCATGACAGTCGTTGCGACTTCGACAATTCCCCATTCGCACAGGAACCACAGGTGCTTGGGTTCAATTGGATACCTGAGAATCACAACCATTATGTTCAGTACCACAGGAGCAGCATTGAGCAGGGCGGCCACTACAACTTTTTTTGCCTTGGAGTACCGGACAAAGCGCGGATTTATGTAAAAGGCCAAGACCAGGATGGGTGTAAAAGTGAGGAGCATTTGTAGAAATCCGCTTCCTCCAATAACATACCGATACACAAAAGATGTGGTCGTCACGGCCAAACCGGGACCAATTCCTCCATACAAAATGCTAAGAAGAATTACAACAAGTCTGAGGTCGTAGAGTTGACCGGGAAACAAAGTGAAGGGAAAGGTCATACATAGAACTACTGCTGTACTGGGCAGTAATAGCAATATCCAACGCACATATTTTTCATGAAACACATGTCTCGATGCAAACAACCCAAATATGCACAAGAATATAATAAACACATTCAGCAACAGATTATCAACGGGCAATTCTACCACGCTCCAAACAACGTTATTTACTGTTGATATCAGAACACGTAATCACAGACACCGTGGTCAACTGCTTGAGGATACGGGTAAAACAATTGAAACTGTGGTTCCTTTATCAACACGGCTTCGAATTTCGATTCTTCCGCCGTGGCTGCGTACAATCTGCTGTGTCACCATCATGCCCAGACCAGTCCCATCTTCCTTCGTGGTGAAAAAAGGCTCGCCAATCATGGCGATACTGTCTTCCGGGATGCCACATCCTTCGTCCGCAACACAAACAGTCACTTCATTCGAACCTGTTTGCTCCGTTTGAACTGTAATCGTCCCGCCAGTTGGCATAGCATCCAGCGCATTTCGAATAATGTTGATGAACACTTGCTTCATTTGGCTTTCATCACAGACAATGGGAGGAAGTATAGAAAAGTTCGTCTGGATTACCGTGTTGTTCATAATTGCTTCGCCTTTTAGAAACGCCAATGTTGTCTCAATGATATGTTTGAGGTCGTGAATTCGCATACTCTCTGAATGCGGTTTCGACAGGACAAGAAATTCACCCACAATTGTATTCATTCGTTGGAGCTCGGACGCCATGATGTCAAAATAGTCGTCCATGCCTGCTCGGCCAGATTGGATGAGTTGGACAAACCCCATGAGAGAAGTCAACGGATTTCTGATTTCGTGCGCGATACCCGCAGCTAATTGTCCGAGGACATGAAGCTTTTCCGAGCGTTCCAGCATGCCACGAGTCCTGATACGCTCCTCTTCTGCTCGTTTTTGTTCTGTAATGTCCACAGCCAAGCCAATAAGCCGCTTGAGGTCTCCGTCACTACCCCGAATCGGAATGACCCTGTCATGTATCCAGCGAACCTCTCCGTTGGGATGAATGACACGATAATCATCGATAAACTGGATTCCATCATGAACCCGATTCATTTGTTCTCGCACAGACTCAACATCATCCGGGTGGATATTTTCATAGCAACTTGACGGATCCCGTAAAATTCTTTCAACAGGGATTCCCCAAATTTTCTCGCTGCCAGGCGATACTTGAATAACGGTTTTAGACGGCCATATCTGTGCCCAGAGCGCTACATCAAGCGTGTCAAAAATCGTTTTAATCTGCTCTTTCGTATACTCCAATTCATGCTTTGTCAGTTGCTCATCTGTTGTATCTCGTGCAATCACATGCGAACCAATCACACGGTTGTCCAATTCAATTGGAACACGCTTCAGTTGAACATAAACTGAATGGCCGCTACTATGGGTTATGAGCCCTTCTCCATACACACAATCGTCCGCATACATATTTGCAGAAGGATGCCGGTGCCACTCCATCCTATTAAATACATCCGTTAAATCCATGGTTTTCAACGAATCAGAAGAATGCCCTGTTATCCGCTCACATGCGGGATTGGCAGAAGTAATCCGGCCCGTAACTGTGATTTCGAAGATGCCGTCGGGGTGCCCCTTTAATAAGCTGTCGTATTTAGCCTGTAGCTTGCCCTCTTGTGTTTCAAGTGGGGTTGTCAGAGCGTTACCGTATGCGTCGGTTCCGCAGTTCATTGATGCAGTTCCCACAAACAACACCCTTTTCATCTGAATTTTCGTAAATCCTTCTACAAAAATAACTCGATATCCTCTTCGTCATGCAGCTCATCAGAATAAATGCGAAACTGGCGGTAGAAATTTCACACTCGGGACAAGGTTTTTCAAGACACCCGCCGTTACAATGACTCCTTCTCACACGTATCGTGAACCATGAAACCGAGAGGGGGATATCGCTATGTACGGAGCATTTGGAGGCTATACGAGGTGGGCCGTGGTGTTCTTAATTATTTTTGTGTTGTTTATACTCCTCGTGCCATACTCAGTCACAACCTGTACTACAACACCCGTATACTAGAGTACACCGACAGAAGATGTATCACAACGGGGGCTGCAAGGCATATCGTGGTGGGAATCCAGTTGACAGCCCCCGAATCTGTCATCGTACACCATAAACTGCTTCACTGACACAGGTCTCATCAAATCTTTACGGTTGAAGTTCCCAGATTTTCAGTGCCTTAATGAGTGTCTTCCCTTTTCCAGAAAACACCTCCAGTCTGTCACTGGTTGGCATGGGATAAATCCGATTCGTCATGACCTTAACACCATGGTTTACGAATATCTCTATAGAACTGGTGTCGAGGAAGATTTGCAAATGCAGCAACTCGTCGCCACGGTCCACGGTGCAGGTTGACGATGTTGTATCTCCTGCGCCAGAATGGCTTCGATAGAATTCAAGTTCACTCTTCAAACGGTCAAACTTCAGTACGCTCTCTTCAGAACCATCCTCTGCGCACCGAAACTTCATACCAAAGCAGTCTGCATCTGTTTCGTCCAGGTCATATTCGATTTCAATTTCCAATTGAATGCCTCGAACAGCTTGCAGTGGATTGCGGCTGCGAGGTGTCAAAAGTACATTGCAGCGTGTCAGCAGTTCGTTACTCCTCAGTTTCATCATTTCGGCAACAGGCAAAGACAGCAATTGTCCGTTCGGATTAAGCTCGAGCCTGCGCGGCAGGGTAAGGGCTCCTGACCATCCATCTTGTTGACTTGGCATAGACGTTCCCCATGTATTCATCCATCCAAAGCCAATCGTCCGCCCACTGTCGTCCTGAAAACTTTGCGCGGCGTAGAAATCCTGCCCCTCATCCAATCGAGCTGTGTGCTCTGTTGTGAACTCACCTGTCTCATAATTCAGGTCTCCAACCATATACAGGTTTGAGCAGTTTTCCATTCCTTCTGGCGACACCAAAAATACACTCTTGCGACCAAATGGCAGGACGTCCGGACATTCCCAGTTGTACCCTTGTACACCATTACTTTGGTTGATTACTGAGACATAGTCCCAGTCCAATAGATTCTTTGATTGATACAGCACTGCACGGCCATGACCGTTCTTTCCGGTGCCAAGAACCATGTACCAATTGTCGTTATGCTTCCACACTTTAGGATCCCGAAAGTCTTCCGACGCCTCCGACGGCGGACTTGAAATAATGGGATTGAGAGGATGCTTCCGAAAGGAAACGCCGCCGTCATCGCTCGTCGCCATACACTGAACTTCTTTGGGGCTTTTGCTGTCCGAATGTCCGGTATAAAACAGATACAGCTTTCCAGCGTGCACAACGGCGCTTCCCGAGAAACACCCATTTTCGTCGTAGTCTTCACTTGGTGCCAAAGCGATGGGCAGTTCACTCCAATGGACTAAATCATCGCTAACCACGTGCCCCCAATGCATGGGTCCCTGGTATGGACTAAAGGGATGATACTGATAGAACACATGATACTTTCCTTGAAAATACACTAAGCCGTTCGGGTCGTTCATCCAATTTACACTGGGTGCGACATGATACTTCGGCCGATATCGGTCATTCACTGCACCTGCTGCCTGGTTTTTGTAAGCGTCAGCTCGTTTAATGAGGATTTGGTGTCTGTCATGCAAATTCATCGATTGCTCTCCTCGGACTTTTCCAAATAGTTGAAGCGCACCTGAACTAGTCGTAATGGGTGCTGTGTCCCACATGATACTGCTGCTATACTGCTCCATTGAATACTCCCCACGGTAAGCAGTGGCCTACTAAAAAATAGGTTGTCCTCAGCATAGGAATTTTCTCTGATTTGGAAGACACTATTCATGGAGGCAGTCAGCACACTACTCCTTATATCACAGCCATCCATCACACTCCAGTGGAAGTTTGCTCACTCCTCTGCATTCCGATTTACCGGCAATTATCTTAAGGTTTCTGAGGAGGTCGGACAAATGAGTTACTTTGGTGCCGTCGGGGAAGAACTGAAAAAAAGTTGGTGGAACGCAGTCGTCGTGATTGTCTTTACAATTTCCAGGATATTTTTCGGGTGGGGATTTTTTCACGCCGGTTGGGAGAAAATGACCAAGGAAAACTGGTTCGGTGACGGCAAGTTTGACGCAGGCGGACTGATTCATAAGATGGTTGGAAATATACAGCACTCACACGGCCCAGACCCGCTGCATTTAAACAATCTGTTGGTCTGGTTTGCCAATCACATCTTCATCCCCATGGCCGGATTTACAGATTTTCTGGTTGTTCTCTTTGAAATGTTAATTGGTATCTGTGTCTTCTTCGGAATCGGCATTGTCTGGACTATGCTCGTAGCACTGTTCTTAAACCTGCAGTTCGCGGCGGCCGGTTCTGCAAACAACTTCGGCTATTTGGTGACTGACATCGTTTGGTTCAAATGGCCCAAGTATGCTGGCCTGATTGGCTTTGACGGCTATGTGCGTTACAGAAAAGGTAAAAGCCTTCTGGGCGCATCGAGTCTGAACACCCCGCCAAGCGGCAAAGGGACTGCAATGTAAAGCCGCTGATAGACCGCTGTACGACATACAAAGCAGTGATTGTAACAGATTAAAGGCCAGAAGAGTCACCGAATATCACTTCGGTGACTCTTCTCAATATCTCGTTCCAACACTTCACTCTGCCCCAGGCTCCACGTAGGTCAGAGAGTCCAGAATTTCACGGAGGCTGAATTGTGCACATGCCATGGCTGTATCGGCCACGCCGTAATACAGTTTGACAACGTCATCTTCAACGACAGCACCGCACGAGAAAACAACATTTCCGAAGAAGCCTTCCGTTTCGTAAGGTTCCGTCGGAGTCAGTATAGGTTCATCGCTGCGCGCGATGACCTTTGCTGGATTATTCACATCCAGAAGCAGGGCGCCCATGCAGTAGCGGTCATTGTGATCGGCACCATGATAGATCTCCAGCCACCCTTTGTCTGTTTTGATAGGTACAGCCCCAGCTCCCATTCTTCGACTATCCCAGCGTCCCTCTCGCAGACCGATAAGATGCTGATGGTTCCCCCAATGCTCAAGATTGTCCGACTGTGCAATCCAAACTTCAGGCTGTCCTACGCCGCTTGGGACAGGTCGGTGAAGGGCGAAGAATTTGCCGTTGACTCTTTCAGGAAACAACACTACGTCTTTGTTTTCCGGAGGAAAAATCAGGCCGTGTCGCCGGACGGTAACAAAGTCTTCCGTCTCTGCAAGACCCACACCAACCCCTTCCGTTGACACGACGCTGTAGGTGATATAGAACCTGCCCTCAATTTGGGTAATTCTGGGGTCCTCTACACCGAATGCTTCATATCGGTTATTTGGAAACAACAGAGGTTCTTTGTCGACGATAAAGTGGCGTCCGTCTGTGCTTCTTGCAACTCGCAAGTACGATACAGAGGTTAAGTAAGACCACTGACTTTTGTTCTTGTAACGAATAACCCGTGAATCTCTGAAATCCAGCGCTTCATCGTTCAGGTTGAACTCTAGCGTGCGTAAGCCCTGTGCGTCAGGGTCATACCACACGGCTGAGACATGCTCATTGTCAGAACTGACAGGCCGTTCCGCTACACGCAGCAGCAGAATGGTTTCGTTACGCAGTTTGGCGGTGCCAGCATTAAAGGCTCCGATGACCTCACTCTGCTCAAGATGGGGTTCAATGTCTGAGGGTTGTACCAGAGGATTTTCGGCATATCTGACTACTTTCATGAACAAGATCACCTCGCAGGATTAGTAATCACTGTAGTTCGCAGTAAAAGTCGCTGCTCCAATTTTAGAGTCAGCCATTCCGTAATAAATGAAAGCTTGTCCATTGAGCTCGACCAAGCCCTCTATAAAGACGACATTATTGACTTGCCCCTCACGCTCAGCCCGAGCGTCTGGCGCAAAGAAAGGCTGCTCTGTACGTCCAAGGACTTTTGACGGGTCGTCGAGCGAAAGCAAAACCTGTCCTGCTGAGTAAACCAGCGTTCCGGCTCGGTTGTCCAGACTTTTCACGCGTTTAGCTGCATTGTAAATCAGCACGATGCCGTCCTTTGTTTTAAAAGGTTGAGGACCGGGTTCTATCAATTCACTGTCGAATGCATCTGGATTCTTTGAGGGTTCCATGACCGGCGTTGGATTCGGGAACCAATGCAACAAATCTGTGGACTCCGCCATCCAAATTGAAGTATCCCCGAAGAACATAATGTACCTGCCATTGATTGGTTCAGGAAGAATGGACCCTGACTTTGACCAGACTTTGTCCGACCCTTCAGACCAATTCGGAAACAGCACACCATGCTTCTCCCAGTGAAACAAGTCTGTCGATGTGGCCAAGCACATGCGAGCACTGCTGCCATCAAACCCGGTATATGTCATGTAGTAGACGTCTCCTACCTGACTAATTCGCGGGTCCTCGCATCCGCCGGGTAATTCGTATGCTTCAGTTGGGACCAGAACAGGCGTACTGTGTCGCGTGAACCGAATTCCGTCCACACTCTCAGCAATGCCAATTCTGGAAGTACCGTTCCAGTCCCCAACACCTTCATTATCTTCTGCACGGTAGAGCAAATAGACTTTTCCATCCTTCACTACTGCTGCCGGGTTAAAGACATCCTTTGATTCCCACCCGCTCCCCTGCGGGACCAAAATCGGGTTTTTGCTGCTCTTTTCAAAGGGTCCGACAGGAAATTTTGCGTTATCAAAAATGTTCATATATCATGCTCCAATCTAGTGCACTCACACCTGTTGACGATGCAGGCGTTGCTGCTGATTCTCACTTCTGTGTAGTCGGGCCAAAACGGCGCTGCCAATCATACCCGACATACCGCCCAGTTCGGCGGGCTTGATTTCGACAATCTCCCCTGACGTGGGAAAAGCCCGATTTCGTACAACTTGAGTCAATACGTCAAACATGGGCTTGCCAACTTTCGAAACACCGCCGCCAATCACGACAACGGACGGATTAAAAATGTGAATGATGTTTACGAGTCCGAGTCCCAAATAGCCAAACGATTCATCCAGAATGCGTTTTGCCAATTCATCTCCATTTTTCGCCATATCAGCCACCTCAGCAGCGTCGTGTTCTTCGCCAAACTGTTCCCTGGCAATTTTGGCAATGGACGTTCCCGAGGACAGTGCCTCCAGACAACCACGGTTCCCGCAAATGCATTGACGACCGTGCGCATCCACAATCATATGTCCGATTTCTCCGGCCGATCCCGTTTTTCCCCGCATCAACGAGCCATTCACGATGATGCCGGCGCCAATGCCCGTACTCACGGTGACATAGACTAGGTCCGTACTGTTGTTACCCGCACCAAAGTAGTTTTCTCCAATGGCTGCAGCGTTGGCGTCGTTCTCAAGCACAGTATGCAGTTGTGTTCTTTCTTCAACAATGGCTTTGAGCGGCACATTTTTCCACCCCGGCAGGTTAGGCGGAGACAAAACAACGCCCGTGTGAGAATCCAATGGTCCTGGAGAACCGATGCCGATACCCCCAATGTGACCACGTGCAACACCCGTTGTTACTTCCTTTACGGTCTCCACGATTCTCGCTACCACCGCATTCGGGCCTTCGTAGGCATTCGTGTCTCTGCGTACGTACTTTTCTATCCTTCCATCCTCATCAATGAGTCCTGTGAGGATTTTCGTCCCTCCCAAATCAACGCCCACATGGTACACATGAAATCCCCCATTCGTCTGTCGAAACATGCTGCATATAACGCTGAGCTTACCCCTTCGATCCCGTCAGAGTAATGCCTTGTACAAAATACCTCTGCGCGAAGAAGAAGATGATGATAATCGGCAGCATCACCACCACGGACGCAGCCATAATCAGATTCCATTGCGTATGAAACGTGCCTTGAAATAAATTCAGTCCAAGTTGCAGTGTGTATTTGCTCTGGTCGTTTAGATAGATGAGCGGTCCTAAAAATGAGTTCCAGGCTCCTTCAAAGGAAAAGATGGCCACCGCAGTCAAAGCCGGCTTGATGAGAGGAACCACGATTTGCAAAAAAATGCGCAAGGGGCCTGCGCCGTCAATCCTAGCTGCTTCCTCCAGTTCAATTGGAATCGTCATAAAGAACTGACGCAGTAGGAACACAAAGAATGCATTCCCAAAAAAGGCCGGTACCGTAAGTGGTAAAAATGTGTTAATCCAGTTCAGTTTGTGAAACAGAATGAACTGCGGAATGAGAAGTACTTCCGGCGGAATCATGAGAGTTGCCAACAAAATGCCAAACAGGATTTTTCGACCGGGAAACCGAAATCTGGCAAAGCCATAGGCAACAAAAGCACAGGATGCAACGTTCCCCACCATATTAAGTACGGCAATAATGATTGTATTGACGCCAAACCGCCCGAACGAGACTTCTGTCATAGCCTTCACAAAGTTGCCCCACTCAAAATGCTTTGGCAGCCACACAGGCGGAAATACAAAAATCTCATCGCTGCTCTTCAGAGCACTCAGAACCAACCAAACGAATGGAACCAAAAAGCTAATGGAAATACCAATTAACAACAGGTATACGATGAATTTTTGAGTCACTCTTTGCGGACGTCCTGATACCATTACTTTTCACTCCCATAATAAACCCATAGGGCTGATGACCGGAACACAAGCATCGTCAGCACGAAAACAATAAAGAACAGGACCCATGCCAATGCGGATGCATATCCCATGTGCAAGTTTGAAAAGCCTTGAATATAAACGTTGAGGGCATAAAACAGTCCGGCATTATTGACTCCAGCTCCCTGCCCGTAACTCGACCCCATGACATACGCCTGAGTAAAGTAACTGAACGCTCCAATAATCCCCATGACAAGATTGAAAAACAGAACGGGAGAAATCATAGGCAGCGTCACATATCTGAACTTTTGCCATGTTGATGCTCCGTCAATGACCACAGCTTCATACAAGGTCTGGGGTACGTCCTGGAGTCCTGCAAGCATGATGACCATGGCAGTCCCTACACTCCAAATACTCATGACAATAAAAGCTGGAACGGTCCACTGAGGAGTGACAAGCCACTGGGGTTTGGGAAGCCCAATGAATCCTAAAGCTCTATTCAAAAATCCGTAATCAGGATTCAAAATCCAGTTCCAGAGAACTGCGATTGCAACAGGAGGCAGAACCGCAGGCAAATAGAACAGTGTTCTAAACAACCTCATTAGCCTTACATTCTGATTCAGGAGAATCGCCAGCACTAAGGCGACAAGCAAATCCAGAGGTACAGATACAATTGCATAGTAAAACGTGACTTCAAGAGATTTCCAAAAATCCACACTAAATATCATATGGTGGTAGTTCCCAAAGCCAATGAACTTAGGCGGTCTCAGCAGGTTATATTTCGTGAAGCTTAAGTAGAGTGAAGCTGCCAACGGACCAAAGACAAAGACAATAAAGCCTATCAACCAGGGACTAATAAACAGATATCCGGTTAGAGCTTCTTTGCGTTTCATAGGAGACGAAGTACGTGTTTTTTTGTTCATCCAGCCAGCCCCCTTTACGGTAGTCCTCCTCGGGCTGTGTCATCAGGACCAAGGAGGACCGCCTGTCTTATTATTTCCCCTGAATTGCCTTATCTAGGGCTTTAGCAGCCTTTTGAGCAGCCTTTTGCGGCGTGGTGCTTCCAGAGAGAATCGGTTGATAAATGTCATTGCTTAAAATCGTATAGTAGTTAGTGGGAGTCAGCCTTGGTGCACGAGCATACTTCATGGATTGCAAAATGACTGGAATGCGGTCCTGAGGAGTGTGACCGCCTGGTGCGTCAGGTACAGAAATTTGCGACAAGTTCTTCGCGTACTGCTTCACAGGGGGAACAACTTTCCAGTGATTAATGGCCTTCAACAAAGCGGCATAAGCCTGGAACACCACATCTTTGTTCTTTTTCGTATGAGCATTGATAGCTAAATTCGCCAAATACAAGAATGTAGCATTTTGCGATCCTTTTGGCATCGGTGCTATTTTCGCGGTAAACCCTTGAGAATTATAGTTGCCGTCCGCTGCACCGCCGGCAAACATGGCAACCCGACCCTGCCGATACAAACTCTCAATATTCACATTTGCCAATTGTGCCAAGGGTGGAATGACCTGGTCCTTGCGCATCTGAGCCAGCAACTGAATCCCCTTTACTGCAGCGGGTTGACTCAAACTACTCTTTGTCAGCCCCTGATTGTAAAAATGTCCGCCTTGGCTCCATACATACATTTCAACAGGCGGCCATCCATTGCTCTGAAGAAAGCCGTAAATGTGTTTTTTAGCATTAGTCAGAACCTTCGCATCATGGAAGAACTGGGACCATGTCCACCCCGCCTTTGGCATCGGAAGATTGTGAGCCTGAAACATTTTCGGATTGTAGTACATCACAACAGGCTGTGCAATCCAAGGCAAAGAGTAGTAGTGGCCGTTGTACTTGGCGTTCAGGAGAGAACTTTTATAGTAGTTGCTTGGATTCGCTACAATGTATTTGCTCTTATACTTCGCTAAATACGAGTCCAAGTTCAACAGCGTTCCATTTTTCTCATATTTCGGAAGATTGTCATTATTCACATAAAAAATATCGGTCGCAGTGCCGGCAGCCAGTTCTGTGTTCAGCTTCTGACTGTATTTTGAAGGAACATTGATATCCTTTATCTGAAACTGACCTTGGTGCTGCTGATTAATCTTCTTGATGAGCCCCAGCAATTGCTTATTTTCCTGTGCACCGCCCCAGGACATAAACGTGACTGTAACCGGTTTCTTTGAAGCGCTGCTTGTACCATTGGAATTGTTATTGGCTCCGGCAGACCCGTTTCCACAAGCGGTAACCGCTACCATTGAAGAACTTATCACCACTGCTAAAGAAGCTTTCGACGCAAACTTCATGGTTTGACCTCCCTATTTTGTTTATTTGTCACTCTACCGCAAATGCCGCTTCTATCCTTCGATAAACATCCCCCCCTTGTCGAAAACAGTGTCATGGAAAGCCAGGCTTGCTGCACCCACGGCGGCCGAAAACTGTCCCAATGCGGCAGACTCAATCTGAAGATGATTAACAAAATCGCCTAAAACTTGAGATCGTGTCGCACTCTGTACAGCCTTGTAGTAAGTATCGTCCTCGGAAACAAATCTACCGCCGATGACAACCATCTCTGGGTTCAAAACGTTGCAAATACTTCCAATGGCAAACCCAAGGTACTTTCCAGAACGACTCACAACATCCTTGACAACAAGGTTCTCCGCCTTTGTTTCCTGAAGGATCTTGTCAATGTTCATGCGCTCACCGAGTTTCTTCTCCAGTTCCACTTCAATGGCGCCGATAGAAGCCATAGCTTCAAGACATCCCGTCTTTCCACAACGACACTCTGGACCGTCAATATCCATCAGGATGTGACCAATTTCGCCAGCTCCATTGCGTGCACCTCGATAAACCTGCCCATCCACAACAAGCCCGCCGCCGATACCGACATCAACGACGATATAAATAAGGTTTTGCAGTCCCTTACCCGCACCGTACTGAACTTCTCCATACGCTGCTGCGTTTGCGTCCTTCTCCAAATAGCATGGAATGCGAAACTCTCTTTCCATCATGCTTTGAAACGGTACATTTCGCCATGAAGGCATGTTTGGGGGAGAAATTATCGACGAACGGTCTGCACTAATCGGTCCTGGCGTCGCAACACCGATGCCATAGACGTCTTCATAGGTTTTGCCGAGACTAGACAACATTTCATCAATACGGTGCCTTAACTGAGCGATAGTGTCGTGCGGACCCGTAGTGGTGTCAAACGAGTCGTTGTATGACTTTACAACTTCCCCCTTGAAATTCATTACAACAATCACGATGTTCTCCACCTGAACGTCAATGCCAACAAAGTAAAAAGCGGATGCGTTAACGCCGTATTGCAGCGGTTTTCTACCGCCCTTGGAATCCGCGTATCCGTGATTACTTAAGACACCTTCCTCTTCGAGTTCATCAATGAGTGTGGATACGGTAGCAAAGGTCAACCCGGTGACACGCGCCACCTCTGGCTTCGTCATGACGTTTTCGCTATAAAACGTTTTCAATATGGTTAACTTATTCGCATTTTTCACAGACGAGAGATTCTTCACGGTTTCATTCACGGTTTGTCACATCGCTTACTGTAAATTTAGTCCGATTACACATTTAGTGCGATTACAAATTTGGTCCGTTGCACATTTCACCGGAGAAATAATGCCTGTGCAACATCCCAGAGTTATGTTGAATCTTATTATAATAAATATAATAAATAATGCAAGTATTGATTTTATTAAATTTGATGCTAAAAAAGGAACCCGGCAAAGAGCATACTAGCGCCTCAATCAACGAAATTCATTGCAATACTTGACTTATAATTTTAAGTATTATAATAATAGCCATAATATGAATGCCTAGAAATTATTTCAAGGAGGAATGTAAGTTATGCTGAATGGTAAGCGCTTTCTGGCGTTTGGAGTGACGTCCATACTGTCCATCTCATTAACGCTCACCCCGACAATCGCCCACGCATCAACGAACGGAAAGACGGTATCGAAAGAACTTCGTCAAGCCTCACCGTATGTCAACTTATCACACTTAAATTCCCTTCATACGACGGTACCCTATCCGTCATCGCCGCTCCCTCACCACTCTACGGTCAACCCAGGAACTCCGCTGGATGTATGGTGGGTGTATGCGAATTTGCAATCAAATGGAAAGTATAAAAGAGTGGGTGGCGGAACCTACAATTCCACAGCAAATACGTGGGGTCAAGGTGAGGCCGATATAGACGATATAGCCAGAATTTCAGTGGTGTATTTGCGTCACTACCAAATCTATCATGACCGATTCAGCCTTACTATGGCGCGTGCCGCTTTACGTACCATCATGTATATGCAAATCAATTCGGGGCCGCATGCGGGGAACTTTGTGAACTGGATTGAACCCAACGGACAGCCAAATCTCAATCCTGTACCTTCTGAAGACACCGGAAGCACTTTTGACTGGTGGGCTGCTCGAAGTCTGTGGGCCATGTCTGAGGGCTACCACGTGTTTAGAAGCGTTGACCCCTCTTTTGCAGATGCTCTTCGCACCAGAATGCAGTTAGCCATTCACAGTCTTGGAACTCAAGTATCATCGAAGTACGGGAAATACTATCTTATCCACGGCTACAAAATGCCTCAGTGGTTGATATCCGATGGGTCGGATGCCTCTTCAGTTGCGATGCTGGGATTAGTCCAGTACTACAAAGATACTCACAATTCCACGGCACGAAAAGTCTTGAATGAATTATCCACGGGAGTCATGAAGTCTCAGATTCGTTCTGCACAGAATCAGTGGCCGTATAACGCTCATATGCCATGGCAGAAATCAATTGATATGTGGGAAGCGTGGGGAAATCGTCAAATCATGGCACTGGCTGAGGCGGGAAAGATTTTAAGAAACCCTCAGTTTATTCAATCCGCAGAAAGAGCAGCCAACTCCCTGTATCCGCACATGATTATTTCTTTCGGACCAGACAATGGGTGGCTGCCGGCTCCTGACAACCAAACTCAGATTTCCTACGGTGCAGAATCCATGATTGACAGCCTGCTGACGTTGGGCAAGGTGACAGGCAACCCTACTTACGCCAAAGAAGCGGGAATTCTCGGCACATGGTACGAAGGGAACAATCGTGCTCACACCGTGATGTATCATCCGCGGACTGGGATCACCTTCGACGGAATCAACAACGATAAGACTGTTAATAAAAATTCTGGAGCAGAGTCGACGCTCACTGGTTTACTAGCGATGATGAACTTGGAGAGCAATCCAATCGCGCGGACGTACCTGCCCTACAACCGGGTCGTCTCCAAAACAAAGCCGCTCATCGTTGATGGCAGCTCCGGAACGCCTTCTAATGGGGCTTCCATTGCGTCGGCCCCTAATCAATGGTCTGGAGATTTTCTCTGGAGAACTGGCAGCTTCGGAGTACTGGTCCCAAAAAGTCAACTAGCCTATACTATAACTGTTGCTCACTCAGGGATGTACCTGATTCAGCTTTCTTACGACAAGCAGCAGCTTCCCGTCGGTAAACTGGGGGTCCGCGTATATGCCGACCACCGTGACATTGGAACAATCAATCAAGGCGGGGCCGGGGTGCAGGGGGGGTCTCCCACACCAGATTACTTGTGGATGCACATGCTTACAAAGCCCGTATTTTTTGCAAAGGGAACACATGTCATACGACTTGCTTACGCGGGGGCCAAGGGTCATGAAGCAAAAATAGACTCAATCATAGTTCAACCGATGATTGAGCGGGAAACACTGCAAAATTCTACGGGCAATTCTGTTACCATGTCCCATAATATGCTGAACGGTCGGCTCTCCTTTCATTCATGGTAGTAGTATTGAAGGCGGCTCGAGGTGTTGCACTCGAGCCGCCTTCAATAGAATGAAGCTACAGAATGAAGCTACAGAATGAAGCTACAGAATGAAGCTACTTTTCTCCAAAAAAGCGAAGCGGTGACCCTTTTGAATCAGACATATCCCGTTGGGACAACTCTATCAAACGGTTCCAAGCATCATCAATGGCTTTCGCCTCTTGCAGCAGCAAATCGACAGACACATCGCTGCCTTCCTTTAAAAGCTCCAAAAAACCCCTAATCACGGTCAGAGGGTTCAATGTCTTGTCCGCCAAGTGTCCAACGAGTTCTCTGAAAATCCCCCATTCCCGGTTCAGGTTCTGCAGTTCCTGAACAAATTTTTTCTCTGTTACTTCACGCAACATTCCTTGCACAATTTGGTGTCCGCCATATGCCACGGAGGTTGCCATGACTTCAACATCAATTTTTGTTTTATCAAGCTTGAATACTTGAAGCGATAATGGAGCCATCTCCAGACTCTGGTTTTGCAACTGTGCTATGATCTTCGCTACGACTTGCCGTTCTTCGCATGGTATAAATTCAAACAGGGAATGTGAAAGCAACTCGTTCTCATCTTTGACTCCAAACAGTTGGACGGCCGCAGGATTGGCGTAAATGAATTGCTCATGACAATGGAGTACAATGGCGTCAGGCGAATGCTCGACCAGACAGCGGTACATGTGATGAACCTCTCGTAAATGCTTATTAGAATAGAACACTTGGTCAGATAAATGATGCATGTAGTTCATCACCTCGCTCCGCATTTAGACAAATAGGGGTTTCAGTATCACGGATTCTTACTACGAAACCCGTATTGTAATAGTAACTTGAAACTTCAGTCTAATAGCCATAGGCAGTATTAATAATGAGTTCTTCTAGATATCTTCTAATCTGTAAAAAATAAAGATCGTCCCGTTGAGTGACCTGCGCTTCACAAATAGAAAGTATGAAGTCGCAGTACTCAAGGGACGATTAGACACTTTTGTCGTCACTGGTTATGCTGGTTAAATTCTAATGAAACCTGCTATTATCAACTGCAATTGCTGACGCAGCGTTCTTTTGGCCGGACTCATGTCCGCGAAGTCCACTGCACAACCTGCGCCGGAGTGACAGGAATTTCTGTGACCTCCACCTGAAAAGGGGCAAGGGCGTCAGAGACCGCATTTGCCAGTGCAGCAGGCGCAGCAATCAAAGAACCTTCGCCCATGCCTTTAAACCCGCCTTCTCCATCAGAAGGCGTCTGTATGTGTTCAATTTTCATCCGTGGAACCTCAGTACTGACTGGCAACAGGTAGTCCATCAAAGAGGTGTTGGTCAACTGCCCGTCTGCGTCATACCTCAGTTCCTCCAAAAATGCCGAGCCAATTCCCTGCGCAACGCCGCCGTGAATCTGCCCTTCAACAATTGTTGGATTTATCAATGTGCCGCAGTCGTTGACAGCGGCATAATCCAATACAGTTACAAGCCCTGTTCTTATGTCCACCTCAACAACGGCAACGTGGGTTCCGTTGGAATACGTTGCACTTCGCTGCGGACGGTATCGTGCTACCACTTCAAGACCGATTGGCATATCATCGGGCAACCTTGAAACGTCATTATAGGCCGTTCTGGCTAAGTCACGAATCGGAATTCCTCGTGATGGTACGCCTGCCACCTGTGCTTGCCCGGCTTCTAGTTCAACGTCCTCTTCCGCGGCTTCCAACAGATGAGCGGCTAGTTTCACCAAGCGCTTACGCATTTCCTGACCTGCTCGAATCGCTGCACCCCCGCCGATTGCACCGGAACGACTGCCTCCGGTACCGCCTCCAAAGGGTGCGCTGTCTGTGTCTCCGTGAAGTACAACCACATCTTTAACATCCACGCCGATTTGATCGGCGATAATTTGCGCCATGGTGGTTTCATGCCCTTGACCGGAAGGTCCGAGGCCCAACGCTGCCGTCACCGTACCGTTTGGTTCCATACGAATAGAAGCCGATTCATACGGCGTCGATCCCGCTTCCGAAGACACCCCTGCCGTCGGCTCCACAAATACGCACATTCCAATCCCGAGATACCTTCCCTGGTTTCGAAGCTCAGCTTGATTCTTACGAAATTCCTCGTAATTCACCAGTTTCAGGGCAGCTTCCATGGATTCCGAATATGAACCGGGATCATAGAGTTCTCCCGTAGGCGTTTCGTAAGGAAAGTCTTCCTGCTGGATCAAATTTACACGCCTGACATCAGCCGGGTCCATTTTCAGACGCCGAGCTACTGCGTCCACGACGGCTTCGTGAACCCAGGCACCAACCGGTCCGCCTACGCCTCGATAAGCTCCAACGGGGGTTTTATTGGAGAAAACACAGTCAATTGTAATAGATACGTGAGGGACCTTATAGGGACCTGTGAGCATGTCTGTCGCCCATCCTGCTTCACCCACAGCTCCTGGAAAACCTCGGAACGGGTAAGCGCCTGTGTTACCAATAACCCTGTCAACAATGGCAATAATGCGGCCGTCATTCTCATAAGCGACTTGTACCTCGTGAATGTTGTCACGGGCGTGCGCGTCACTTTGCATGCCCTCAGTTCTGTCGCTAATCCACTTGACGGGGCGTTTCAATTTTTGTGACGCGATGGCCGTCACAAAGTACTCTGGATAAAGCATTGCCTTAATTCCAAATGCGCCGCCAACCTCAGGCACCACCACCCGCACCTGGTTTTCTGCAAGTCCGAGCAGTTGAGTCAACTGCGTCCGCAGTTCATGTGGAGACTGGTGTGAGCAATAGAACGTCAGTCGTCCAGACAACGGGTCCGTCATGGCTGCACAAGCCCTTGTTTCCATGGCCACACCCGTTTGACGATTGGTTGTCAGGGTTTGCGAGAGATGGTTCGGCGCACTGCGAAAAGCTTCCTGAAACCCATCGGTTTCGTGCTCCTTGTGAAAAAATGTGTTGGGCCTGTGGGAAAAAACCCGCCGCGGCTCTTCGTTGAGCGCCTTGCGGCTGTCGATAACAGGAGCAAGCGGCTGATACTCTATATGCACAAGGTCAGCTGCATCTTCAGCCACGTAGCGGTTCTCGGCTATGACTGCAACAACAGGCTCGCCGACATAACGTACTTCTCCGTCCGCCAAAACCGGCTGACCCACATCATAAGACTTTGTGTATAAATTTACCGGACAATCCTTGGCAGTCAGGACAGCATGTACCCCTGACAGTTTCTGTGCCTGAGATAGATCAATAGAAGAAATTTTAGCGGCAGCTCTGTTGGAGCGAACAAATACCATCTCAAGCATACCCTGCACAGCAATGTCATCAAGATAATGACCCTGACCTGACAAAAGGCGGGCATCTTCCAGTCGCGTGACGCGGGCTCCGGTAAACTGAGGCTTCATCGGTGCACCCATTACTGTCCCTCCCTTTGTGTCGTGGACGACACCCTTCGATAGGCTTCGGCAGCTTCCAAAACCGCGTCGACGATAAACTGATAGCCCGTACAGCGACAGATGTTCCCAGACAGAGCCACACGCACTTCCTGCTCGGTTGGGTTGGGATTCATTTTTAATAAAGCCTCTGCAGTCAGCACCATCGCAGGCGTGCAAAACCCGCATTGTAAAGCGTGGTGTTTTTCAAACGCGGCCTGGAGTGGACTTAACCCCTCAACGGGAGTGGCAGCCTCAATCGTTCTTATCTCACTGCCCTGTGCTGAAACGGCGAACATGAGACAGCTGCGCTGTGGTTGTCCGTTAACCAGCACAGTACAAGCGCCGCACACACCCTGTTCACAGCCCACATGTGTTCCTGTCAGTCCCAATTCATGGCGCAGCACATCCGATAACAGCCATCGCGGCTCCACGTCAACCGTACGCTGTTCGTCATTAATACTGAGTTGAATCCGGGTCAGATTTTGCTGTGTTGTCATGGTTTAATCAAGCCTCCCTGCTGCATTCTGATAGGCATCCTCCGCAACTGTCACGGCCAAGCGCCGCTTATACTCTGGTTCATCAAGAGGGTCAAAGGTTTGTGTTAAATCAATGAACACAGCTTCGCGCTCCTGTCGGTTCTGAGGAAACCTTGTTTCTCGCCGTTCCGGTCCGCCGCTTACGCCGAACCAGGTTACGGCGCCCCGGTCAGTGCCATGGAGTTCCACAAAGGCTCCGGCTAAAGCAAAATCCCCGGGTCTGCGGGCAAATTCCGAAAACCCAAACTGGCTGGTATCAGAAACAGGAACCTCGATGCCCGTAACAAGTTCATTGGGTCCAAGGTCGGTTGTCAGAAAACCGAGAAAGAATTCTTCAGCTGGCACAGTCCGAGTGCCGTCACTGCTTGCGATTTCGATGTCTGCATGCAGTGCAACCATTGCAGCGGGCAACTCGGAAGCGGGATCGGCGTGGGTTAACGATCCACCGAGCGTACCCCGGTTTCGAATGGCCCAGTGCCCAATTTCTCCGGCAGCTTCCGCTAAGACAGGAAAGTGTTCGTGAACGAGTTTGCTCATATGCAAGTTTTGGTGACGGGTCAACGCACCAATTCTTAATCCTCTGTCTGTTCGTTCCACGTAATCCAGCTCCGTCAGACCTGTAATATCAAGCAGCGTCTCGGGCCGCATCAAACGAAAGTTCATCATAGGAATCAGACTTTGACCGCCTGCAAGAATCTTTGCTTGGGGTGATGACTGCAATACCTGTACGGCATCAGCCAAGTTCTCTGGACGGTAATAATCAAAGGCAACCGGCTTCATGTACTTTCTTCCCTTCGTCGGTATTTTGATATGACTTGTAGGTTAAGGCCAGGTTTGGCGATGACATCCTATCCTCTTAACAAGCCCAGTAAGGTTTTGGGGGAGTGACCTGATTCAATTCCATCCAAATACGGCATCGCCGCCAGTAAGGTTTTGGTGCGCGGGGAGAAGCCAGGTGTAGCCGCTAATGGATTGATCCAGAGAACCCGCGCACCCGTCTTGTGGATACGAGCAAATGCTGTTCCGGCCAGCTCCGGATTTCCTCTGTCCCAGCCATCACTAATCACCACCACCCTGCACGGGGGACGAAGCCAGAGCTCACCGTAAATATCAATCCAGCGGTTTACGACAACCCCAATTTTTGTACCTCCAGCAAAAAGCCCCTGTAACTCAGCCAGTCGATTCGCCGCATCTCGATGAGACCCTCGCAGTAATGCAGTCATGTCCTCCATTTTGGCTGCGAAAGCAAATACGCCAGTATTGGGACGCCGACCGACAAGACCATGAAGCCAAGGCAAATATAAATCGAAATAATCCGACATTGATGCGCTCACATCCCACAGGACGACCAGACGTCCTGGCATTCGATGAGACCTGCGAAACTGCGGTTTTATACCTTGGTTCCCCGCCTTTGCCAACGCTTTGATGGTTTTGGACCAGTCCAGGCGTTTTATTCCAGCAGTCAAGAAGGGTCTGCGGCTTGGTATGGACATGAAAGCAGATGACGTCCGTCCTGTGATATTGTCTGTCCAGCGCGGTGGTTTCTGAAAAAATCCTCTGTCTAACTGGCCTCCTTCGCGGGTACTGGCCCATGCACTCCCATACTCCGATAGACCGCTTAGATCCCGTTGCCTGTTTTCCACTTCATTGTTACTCACTTCATTGTTACTCACTTCATTGTTACCCACTTCATTCTCGTTGTGCGAAACTCCGGACTGAGATTCATCATCACTTCTTGCTTGGGAATCCATATCACGGGATGTCCCATTACCCGCATTCTCGGGTGTGGAATCGCCCGAATCGAATTCCCCAAGACCCTTTCAGACTCCGTCCAGAAGCTTCGACAAGCGCCCAAGCACCATCTCCCAATCAGAGACGTCCTTTATGACACAACCAAGGGTTGCTCCCATCCATTCTTCGGAAAAGTCCACTGGCTGGTTGTAAAAGTAGGCCTTAGCCCAATCAATAGATTCAGAGATACCGGGTAGTTTCATTAAATCCCAAGAGCGCAGTGTTTGAACCGCCTGGACAATCCGCTTGACTGCGTCTAGTGGTAAACCAGGGACATGTGAGGCTACAATGTCTGTTTCGCTGGACAAATTCGGCCAATCAAGAAACTGGTAGAGGCAGCGTCGGCGGAGAGCATCGCTTAACGGACGCACCCGGTTGGAAGTCAACACAACAACAGGCGCCACGTTTGTCGATACAGTCTTCCATTCAGGCACCGAGATTTGAAAATCAGCTAGAAACTCAAGCAAGAGTGACTCGAATGCCATATCTGTCCTGTCAACCTCGTCTATGAGCAACACGGCTCCCCTTTGTGAAAGCAACGCTTTCATCAATGGTCGAGGCAAAAGGTAGTCTGCGGTAAAAATATCTGCGTCCTCGTTGCGCCGCAACTCGACAAGTTGTCTGTGATAGTTCCAGTCGTAGAGGGCTTGCGTGTCATCAAGTCCTTCGTAGCACTGGAGCCGAATCAGCTCCCGATTCAAAACGGTTGCCATGGCTTGTGCCAATGCGGTTTTGCCCACGCCCGCAGGGCCCTCTAATAACAGGGGTCGACTCATGTCCAGTGCCAGTAACGTCATTTCAGACAACTTCTCATCTGCCAAATATCCAGTGTCTCGAAGCCTGCTTTGCAATTCAACACGACTCGTAAGGGTCTTCATACTACGCCTTGGATGCCTCATTAGCTGACTGTAAAACGTGGTTAAAAAACTGGTTGATAAGCATTCTTGCCACACCGGAGAGCATCCGCTGACCGACGCCTGCCACAGTGCCCCCGACTTTAGCTTCACCGTTATAGGAAAGAGTCGTGCCATTGTCCGCGGGGGCAAGAGTCATCTTGACGTCAGCGTCCATGAAACCAAGTTGCCCTTCACCATGTACAACCAATCGGTAACCCTTGCCGGGATGAACATCTTTCAGGTCGAGTTGCCCGTCGTACGCACCTTTAATACCGCCTACTCCAACCTCCATAGAAGCCTTAAAAGAGTGTTCTGTAATGCGCTCCAGTGACTTCATCCCCGGCATAGCCTTGACAATCACGTCAGGATTCGTGAGTAACTTGAACGTGTCTTCCGGGGATGTCGGAAAATCTTTCGTACCTGAGACGAGCATGGACTCCCTCCTACATTTTTGATAGGTCTCATATAGCTGTGAGAATATACACGTTCATTTTATCAGAGTTGTGAATTTAATTTGAAATTTTATGTGAAGATGAGTGTGGGACATCCCTTGGCTCGATTCTTGCCGGTCCATGTGCAACATCATGAAGGTCAAGGCGATACAAGAGAAACTCTTCTCCGCTGTGACTGATATGGGTTCTCTGAAGCTTCCAGCCAAATTTTTCGTAAAATGCACCAGCTCCATTCATACCTGCTGGCGCTGTCACCAAATCGATATAGCGCACGCCTCTCTCTATGGCCAACGATTGGTATGAAAGGATTAGGGACGTGCCCACACCGGCAGATTGTACGTCGCTGTTTACGAATAAGTGAGTGATATCACTGACCTTGGTAACAAGGGAAGTTGTAATGACGGCATCCGTCTTTGCATTTCTCTTTATACTCCGGAGAACCCCTTGGGTATAGCGTCTTATCCGGGTTCGTACAAGCTCTTTGGCCAGTTTCGCGTGAAGCAGAGCTTGAATGGAAATTAGAAACGCGAAATACACACCGTGACGGCGAGTCAAGTAACGATAGTGAAGGGACGGGTTTAACGTTCCAAGTAATGCGCCCAGTATCATATCTGTGTCCTCATCCACTGCAACCAGCGCCACTGCATGTTTGCTGTCTGCAAATGCACGATAGTAGCGTTTCAAGAAGCGGGGCCCAAATCGAACAATAAACTCTTCGCTTAACATCTCCTGATGGAGTTTGGCGACCACATCCAGGTCATTCCTATCCACCGCGCGCACGGCAATTCTGCTCATATGTACCTCCGTAGTATTGCTCGAATTTATCCTTAATCTGGACAGAACGGCAAATAATAATGCAAACAAATAAAAAAGAGTGAGAAGTCGCTAGAAACCCACTCATAACCGTGTTGCCATTCTCGAATCTGCGCGTTGAACCACTCACTGCACCAGCAATTGCCAACCTGCTATAATTAAAAAAATACGACTTCAAACGGATGCATTGAGACGAACTGACATCCACGTCTAGCAAGGAACAGTACATGATGGAGAAGGTGAACATGAGTATGACGGAGTCATTCAAGGGTGTTGCAGCATCCGCAGGAGTTGCCATTGGCATAGTGCACATTTATCGAACTCCAAGCCATAATGTCACCCCTACTATTGTCAGTGATTCGGAACGTGAAGCGGTTCGCTTTTTAAAGGCGATTGAGGATGCCGTGACAGAAATCGAAGAAATTAAAGAAAAAATTGCCGCCGACCCAACGATTGATGCAGAGCACGGTAAGATTATTGAAGCACATAGAATGATTTTGAAGGATCCAGCGTTTGCGGACAGCATCGCGGAGCAAATTCGGAGTACTTCTAAAAACGCAGAAGCTGTACTGCGGGATAAGACCGACGAACTTGTTGCCATGTTTGAAACCATGGACGACGAGTATATGCGGCAGCGAGCATCCGACATACAAGACATTTCGGGCCGCGTAATGGCCAAGTTGTTTGGTCTTTCTTACGGATTTAATGCAAGTGAATCGACAGATATCATTCTTGTTGCCGATGACTTACACCCGTCAGACACCATCGAACTCGACTTGACACGCGTGAGAGGATTTGCAACAGACGTCGGAGGTCGTACTTCTCACACTGCGATAATGGCTCGAACCAGGGGGATTCCCGCAGTTGTAGGAGCCCAAGCCCTTTCTGAAACAGCTGTTGACGGTATGGTTGCGATTGTTGACGGCGGCTCCGGTGAGGTGCATCTGAATCCAACTTCAGACGAGATATCATTCTACGAGGCCAAGGCGCGTACAGATGCAGATAAGCAGCGTCAGCTCCACCAATTACTCAATGAGCCCTCCACAACCACTGATGGATTCTGCGTCGAACTAGCTGCCAATATTGGAGTGCCCGAAGATGCAATCGCAGCAATGGAGAATGGTGCTGAAGGAGTAGGCCTATTCCGCTCGGAATTTTTGTTTATGAACCGCCACGAGCTTCCTTCTGAAGAGGAGCAATTTGAGGCATACCGCAGGGCCGTTTCTACAATGGACGGCAGACCAGTCATCATACGAACCATGGATATCGGCGGCGACAAATCGTTGGAGTATTTGAATCTTCCGCGCGAGCTCAATCCATTCTTGGGATACCGGGCCATCCGCATAAGCCTGGACCAGCAATCCCTGTTTCAAACACAGGTGCGAGCCATATTGCGGGCTAGTCACTATGGCAAAGTAAAAATTATGTATCCCATGATTGCTACACTGGAGGAAGTTCGACAAGCCAAAGCAGGGCTGGAGGCGGCTCAAGAGGAATTGCAAAGGGAAGGTATAGCTTTCGACGCCGGCTTGGAACAAGGCATCATGATTGAAGTTCCCGCTGCAGCCATTTCTGCGGAACAGTTGGCACCAGAAGTAGACTTCTTCTCAATTGGAACCAATGATTTAATACAGTACACAATGGCAGCGGATCGTATGAATGAAAAAGTTTCCTATTTATATCAACCCTATCATCCGGCCATTCTGCGGCTGATTAAGATGGTCATTGACGCAGCACACCATCACGGAAAATGGGCAGGGATGTGCGGTGAAATGGCAGGAGACATAAGAATTGTGCCGATACTCCTTGGTCTTGGCATGGATGAACTGAGCATGAGTCCGTCTTCTATTTTGGAAGTTCGAGAGTTGGTGCGAAACTCCAATCAGGGCAACCTGCGGACATTGGCCGAAGAACTGATACAACAACCTAGTTCAACTGCCGTGCAGGAATTATTGCAACGGTATCGATAGAAAAGGAGATAAGTTGCGCTGCGCAGTGCATCCGGAACCGTGGTCCATACCAATGTGGAGACAAGCGGATGAAGGAGAGACGGGACTTTCCCGCTTCTCCTCCAGTCACATTCAGACTCCAAGTTTTACAACGCCCCATTCGGATACTCGAACTTGTGCGAGCCAACGTCTTGCCTTCTCAGTCCCCATTCTAATTTTCACTTATAGCTTGATTCTCTACACTGTCTTTATGTCAAACGCATCGTGCAGCAAATTCCAATTCCCAGGAAACTTATTGGGCAAAACCCAATAGGTAACGCCGCGCAAATTGTATTCGTAAAGAAGATTTAACTTTGCTGCGATGCTCAGTGCATCTTCATACCAGACAGTATGTTTTTGCCCACCCTCAACATAATCGAATTTGGGCGATGCGGACTGGGGCTCAAATTCTATGGGCGACTCCTTCGCTATGGCAAGGTTTTGTGCCTTATTACAAGACATCCCCTTTGCCAGCGTTCCTTTTTGCCAAGGAATCTGCCAGTCATATCCGTACAACACGAGTCCCAACAGTATTTTCTTTGAGTCCATCACACTCGTCGCATAGTCGAGAACGGCCTTCACCTGATTGATGGGAGCGACGGCACGAGGGGGTCCTCCGACTACCAACTTACTACATAGCGCTATGCAGAGGCTTCTCAAAACGGTAATCAATACGTATTTGTTTACTACCCCCTGTGCCATCCAAAACAGTCACTTTTACTACAAATAGCTTCAAAATTTCACGTGTCAATCTGGCATCAGTAGTATCAACACTCAGGAAGTCCTTCATTGCCTGCCGTATCAGTCTCTCCGCGTCGAGTTCCTCTTTTTTGGCATCAATCTGGTGCATTAAGTGGTCGCGATTTCTTTGAAGGCTTTTCAATCGCGCCTGAATGGTCTTGTTCATTTGTAGATATTGTTCATCCAAGAGCAATCCATCAGTATATTTATCGAACAATTGTTGCGATCGATCAATTTCCAATGCAATTTTATCGCGAATTAATTTTAATTGTTGCTCATTTTCTTCTGTTGATGGTTGCGGAATCACAAGCCCTTCATACTGAATGGCTTCAAGAACTTCTGTTCTAATGCTCGATAGCACAGCCTGCTCCAAATCATGCGCACGAATATATCCGCTGTTGCAAGCTGCTTGCCCCGATTCACGCTTACGGATACAACGATAATAGGCTGTCCCTGCAGGATTGTAGTTAATCGTCATGGCACTGCCGCACCGACACATCAGCAGCCCCTTGGTCAACAAGTAGCCGTTATCAGTTGGTCCAGATGTTGGGCGTCGTTTGTTCATCGTCTCTTGCACTTTCTGAAACACGTCCCTTGACACGATACCTGGATGTGCATTTTCACATACAGTTAAGCGCTGAGGGTCATTCACCCACACGGCTCGCTTCTTTCGTGCTAAAGGATCGGATGCGTCAGGGAGTGCCATACGCTTTTCTCGTCGTCCGTATACCACATCACCAACATAGACAGGGTTTCGAAGAAGACGCGAGATGTTTCGCTGTGTCCACAGGTTCCCCCGCTTGGTGTAACGACCCTCATTGTTTAATACGTGGGTAATCTTACGAGCACCGTATCCGCCGAGATACATATTAAAGATGTCTCGAATCACTGGAGCAAACGTCTCGTCAATTTCAAGATGCTTTGTCTCGCGATTGAGAATAAACCCATCTGGGGCTTGCCCATTCCACTTGCCTAACTGTGCCTTTTGTGATGCCCCCACACGCACACGAATCGCCGTCTTCTCCGATTCTGCCTGTGCCAGGGCACTGTGAATCGTAAAGATAAATTCCGCATTATCATGTTGACTATCAAAATTCTCTTCCATGGAAACGACTCGTACGCCACATGCTGTCAACGTTCGCAGCATCAAGAGGGCATCAACTGTATCACGGGCAAATCGGGAAATCCCCTTAAAGAGTACCACTTCAAATTGATGCGCTCGGGCATCACGGATCAACCGTTGTACTGCAGCTCTCTTTATCATGCTCGTCCCTGTAATGCCTTCATCAACGTAAATGAACGCATCAGGTGTTAGCCAATGTGTCCCGTCGTCAAGGCTTCGACGTCGGGCGTTCTCTCTGCAGTAGCTGATTTGATGTTCAATGGAATCGCCTTTGAGTTGCGAATCATCCGATACACGAGCATAAATCGCACAAACAGTCATAAGTGTTTACCTCCGCTCACCGATTTGGTGTGCGAAGGATGGATAGGGTTAGATAAAGTGTATCGATTGAGGACAAGGAGTTCAATCATTTGCTGTGTCAATTGTTGGATGGGATGCTTTCCGTATGTAACTTCGGTCACGACAATCTTATTTGGTCTTCGCACAAGCATCACCCCTCAGGACATGCTTATGCAAAGACAGATTGTCCACTTGCAGAATAAAAAAAGATGTGTTTTCTACACATCTAAGAGCCGCTCTACCGCTTTAGTGCAAAATCAGGAACATATATAGTCATCTGATGAAAGTTACGGTCCTGCACCAGACTGTTCTTCAAGCGAAAATCAGTAGTGATTAAATTAGTACCCCAATCATTGGCACAAACCGCATGAAAGACATCTTTTGCTCCATATTTTTCAGATGCACCCCATAAATCGATTGCAGTATGAACGGATGTAGCATCAAGGTCCAGAAGATCTACCAACTTCGTATTAATAAGATCAACTATCTTATCAGCATAGTCCTTCCGTATTGTACTTGGAGTTGATATGTGATTTCGAGCTTTATAATTTTCTGTCATCCTATGTAGATACTCATTTATAACATCGTATGTAGTAAATAAACCAGGCGGCTCAACAGCGTTATTAATGACGTGCCTGTTGAAAAAATCCTCAACCGCGTCATGCCACACATCGTCAGAGTCAAAGTGTGCTATGAATATTCCTGCATCTACAAACAAGTTTACATCCGACAGGTCTAAGCTATCATTGTTAAAACAAACCATAGTCGCCCCCGACGGGCGACTAGTCGTATGTCCTCTAGTCACTATATTTATCGTTCCTCTTCCCGCTTACGCGTAATGTACTCTGATACTGATTCGTCGTCATCCCCATGAGGAACCTTTCCTTTAAGGCTTCCCGATGTCCTAATCCACGCCTTACGGGCTTCTTCAGTTATTTTGTGCTTAGGTGGTGTACGGCGTCCAAATGTTCGATCGGACTTTACGATTTCTTCTACTGGACTCATGTCGTTCACCTCATCCTCCTCATGTTTACATTCATTATAGTTGTCATTACCAGGTTTGTCCATAGATTCCCCCCCTTTAGTTACTTTTCTCTTACTTAGTATATTCCTACTTACCAGTTTTAATCCTTCAAAATGGCTCCCATGTTTTAGGATGGAGTTAAATCTATCTCAAATCCACCCTCGCACGAAACTCCTCGACTTTTCCGTCCTCATCCACAACAATCATCTCAATAAGAAAAACCAGGAACCGTCTCAGTGCTTGTCGGTCCCCTTTCAAGACATCGGCGTACAACCGATCCCATTCAAGATTGTTAACTTCAATTTGCTCTACAAATTGAAGTTTCGTATTCAACTGCTCAATCTGCCGTTCCCACTTGTTACAATCAGCGCGTTTCTCAAGGCGATAGTGCTGAAGGACAAACAACATCTTTTCTTTCTTTCCACGGTCGCGATAGAGATTTCGCATTTCAACATCCGCTTCATCCATGCGTTGTTTTGTTTCTTCAATCTGCTTCTGGAGTGCCTTGATGTCTCTTTTCATCATGTTGATATCATTCTTTAGACTGTCACGCACTTCGTTAAGAATCTCGTTGGTACCGCCTGGAACAAGCGAACGCCGATTGACTTCGTCAAGCAATGCCTGAATAATGTTGTCTTCAAAAGCATTAGCCTGAAATTTGCGGCAATGACAAGCATAGTATCGATCTCCATACCGTTTCCCCGTACTGCTTCTCGTCATTTGATTCAGAGTCTGAAATTCATGTCTGCAATCCTTACAAGCCACTAGCCCTTTTAACAAAAAATTCGAGTTGTATAATCTCGGCGGAATCAGTCCTTTTCTTCTCTGGTCAAACAAGTTCCAGCAACGTTCCCATTCCTCTTTCGTTATAACGGCAGGTATGATATCTAGTTTTTTACTCTCCACCCATTCGCTTCGATCAGAAATGGAACTATGAGACCCGCGTCTTCCTTTAAATGCTGTCAGATACCCTGCGTAAAAGGGGTTGGTAACAATCGCTTTTACTTTTTCCTTCTTCCACTTTCCACCTAAGGAATTTGCGATACGGTAGAAACCTTCTCCCTTAAGGTATCGATTGAAAATTTCACGAACGAAAATGATTTCATCTGCGACTTGTGAAATCTCCCCATCTTTGAATTTGTACCCGTACGGTGGTTTTCGCCCAACCCACTCACCCTGTTCTATTCTAGAAGCCATTGTGTCACGGGTACGAACACGGGTTTGTTCTACCTCATATTGACTTAAGCCATCTTGCATGAGCTCAATCACGAGATCGCCAGAATCGTACAAACTTCTCGTTGATGCGAGAACAATTGGAATACCTAACTCGTGCATCTCGTCTCTTATTACCTGATGTTCATAAGCATCTCTTGCGAGTCGATCGCGACTGTAAGTGACAACAAAGTCAAACTGGTCGGTATGCGCATCATCAAGAAGACGCTGGAGATGTTTTCGCTTTTTAAGCGGAACTCTGGTTGCCGACACTGCCTTGTCTGGATACTCTACAGGCAGAAAAACACCATTAAACTCCTCAACGATTTGTTTAGCAGCATGACGTTACATTTCCATTTCCTGTTTATCCGTCGAATGGCGTCCGTAAAACACACCACGTTTGCCACTCATCACATCACGTAGCGACATCTGTAACCACCTCCTTGGAGGTTACGTACGGATGTTTGAACGTTATATCAATACAACGAGAACCAACATCTATTCGTGAAACAATGTCACGAAAAAGCGTCCGCAGTTCGTCGGCAGTGCGAGCTGGAAGGGTATCAAGGAAGGCATCAATGTCGTCACTAAGTTGCTTAGGCGACTCCACCAAGGTTTTGACTTCCTCCAAGATGTCAACAAACGCATCATAATCCTGCTGTACTGCATCTGTCTCGTCGTAAATCGTCATAAGCTTATTTGAAAGTGACTCTTTTTTCGTGGTGTCTAATTCCCGCAAATACTGATCGGTACGTTTAACCATCGATGACTTGAGCCTCACTATCTCTTTGGAGAGCTCATCCATTTTGGATTCTAGTCGCTCCGTATTGGACTTTTCATAACGCTTCAAAAGGTCATCCATATTTGCCTTCACGAATGTACTAAACAAGACCTTGGCTCGTTGCAACACTAAATGTTCAATATGGTCCTTACGTACACGGCATCTATGGGACGAGTCTGTACATTCATACATGCCAACTTTCACACCGTCCCGCGTGCGAGTCTTGGTGCTTAACGACTGCCCACATGTTTCACAGAACAACAGTCCAGTGAGATGATAATCTATAGACGGACTCTCATTCTTTGCCCGTGTTGTTATCATCGATGGCAAAAGTTGCTGGACTTTTTCCCACTCGTCGAGTGAAACAATCGCGACGTTCTCATACGGTGCTTCGAATTCGCCTGCCCCTTCAAAAGAAATAATGTGTTTCCCCATATAGAGAGGGTGCGTTAAGATGTGCTCCAGATCCTGGACTTCCCATGAACGCGCCTTAATAACTTTTCCTTTTTTTACAACCGTGCGACTTCTCCCGATACTGTCAAAATATTTCTTGATTTCATTTAGAGTCTCGAATTTCTCACTGAGTACTAGGTCATAGATCTCTCTCGCAATTTCAATGTCTCCTGGTGTCTTTGCGATTCTTTCTTTGCCCTTTTTATCGACGTGATATCCAAATGGAACTTTTCCCGCATATTGTTTGTTTAAAAACTTCGATATCTTGGAATCCCGTATACGTTTTGCGATTTGTTCCCCTTCACGTTGGATAACACCTGCCATCAAGACTTCAAAGAACTCTCCAACAGCCGTATATGATAATGGATGTTCATTATCAGCTGTGAAAATGACGTTCACTTGGTGCTCTTTTAGCAAACGATAAATATACATGTACTCGTTAGCAGTTCGTGCTAGACGATCTCGTTTATACACCAATAAATTCTGAACCCGCCCCTTTTTTATATCCGAAATAAGACGCCATAATTCAGGGCGGTCTCTCATGTTGTTTTTCCTAGCTGACGTGGATGGATCAGGATATTGGTCATCAATAACCAAAAGCTTTTGCTGAGCCATCTTGAACGCCATGGTACGCTGCATATCAACTGAATGCTCCTGTAAATCCGTAGAGCTACGATAATAAGCGACTATCCTCATCACTGTCCCTCCCTGTATCGAGGGTATGACGTGCACATCGTTTATTTTCCACATTGCTTAAAACTGCTTCTTTAACAAGTTCGATATAAGCCTCGACCCATCTCTGGCATGCGTCAGGATCGTGAACGTAACTAATTGAACAAATTTGCGGTTTTTGTTGTGCCTTTTTCAAGTCTTCCTCCTGAGTCAGCTGTTATATTTGTAATGCTCCCAAGCTTTCATAATGAGCTTGATGTTGTTTTTAACGTGTGTGCTCTGAAACTTCATTCCTAATCTGTTTTCCATTATAACCTTCCTTATAAGGATATAAACATATCGTTATGTATAAAATAGACAAATTGAACTGCTCCAAGCCTTCCTAGATTTCTGTTAGCTCTTGTGAAAAGTCGGGTAATTCGTTGAAGGATATTCCCAGTTCCTGAATCAGATTATGATTGAGGGAGTAAGAAACCCACATTCCATGGCGCCTTTCACGTACAAGCCCCACCTGCTTAAGGCGAGCCAAATGCCGAGAAATTGCTGGCTGTGAAATGTCAAAAAGCGCTACAATCTCAGACACGTAACAATCACGGGTGTTCAGCAGCGAAATTATCTTTAGCCGCGTCGGGTCTCCTATTGCTTTGTACATGTTCGCTAAATCTACAAATTTCACTATGTATGCACCACCATTAACAGCTTGCTTTCATATATCACTATTGTTTCCCTTTTTTATTTGGTTAGTCCCCGTTACTCTGTTTACATATTCATCCTCAATCGCAATCGTCGAACAGATATAAGAGTGGATTAGAACACCTACAGACTACAAAAAGAGTTTACATGCAGTAATTTCTCTGTTGGCAAAACAAGATTATCGTGGTTTCATGTAAGAGGTCAATTTTCACAGAGAGAGGAGAGTATTATAATTCCAAAATTTTCAATTATCAGAAAAATAATGGGGTCACAAGGCTAGATAATTTGTCGATAAACCAGCTAATTCTGTAAATAGATGAACAGCATTAAGTGGTCTTACATCATGTATTGAATTGATATACATCTTCACAATTATGAACATAAAGATAAAACAGGTGTTTTATGAAACTCTGAACAATATTGATGAAAGCACCATAAGCATCTCCATCTCCCTATAAAATACTTTCTGAAAATTTAAATAAAATTATAGGGACGTTATGACTAAAAAAAGAAACGGAATTCGTGAAAATTAATCTGAAAAAATCTCAATAAAGGCGTAATGCTTTACTTTTTCTTCCACTCTACTGAAAAACGGCGCTACAACAGTTTTTTTAGTTCGTAGAACCATGGCTAAATTTTGAAGCTGTCGCTCATCTGAATATTGTGCAGTTAACATTCTTTCCAGTCCCTTTGATAATTCACCAAAAGAAGGCTGTATATCAATAAAGGTGGATAAAATCTGAGTTCGAACATCTGTGTCGTTCGAATTATTATACGTGAGAAACATTACGTTTCCAATTTCTAACATCAGGGAAAAGGACCAACCAACTTGGTGACTAATTCGAGTCATTTGCTCACAATAGTTGTCTACGAATTTTTTAATAAAATCCTGTTCAGCATGTTGTAACCAATACTCAAGTAGATTGAACGGGATATTTATTAGGGGTTGGAAATATGATAAATACGTACTACGCCCATAGTCATAGTTGCGGGTCTTCAGAAGTAGATCTCCTAAATCGAGAAGTTCCTTGTCACTTAATGTCCCATTTGCCTCAAAGGATGTCTTGATCTCTTCAATTGTCCCCTTAGTTCCTGTAGACATTCCGCGAATGGTACCTACAATCCTTCGTACTTCCAAAACGCTGTTGGGGCGCTTCATTGGTTCTCTCTTCATGCATTCATTAACCACAAACCGAATTCCCGTCATTGGTTTAACGAAGCGCGGATCTTGTCCTTGTGTGAAGATAAATGAAATCAAGGCACCGAGTGAATAGATGTCTGACCGTACACTTGCGTCCTTTATAGAGAAGAGCTGCTCTGGTGCCGTAAACGCAGCTTGACCTAAGCGATTATCGGCTGTCTTAGAAAGAGGCGCTGAGCCTGTAGAAAAGTTTCTTCCGAGCCCAAAATCACTAACTTTCACATCCAGTTCTCGACTAGCGTCCTCAAAAATCAAAATATTGCTTGGGGCGAGATCTCGATGCAAAATCTCTCTTTCGTGTGCATCTTCTAAAGCATCCATCACGGATTCAATAATTCGATACATTTCTTCTTCATGAGATTCAAATACCAATTTCTCTACGTATTCGTGTAACGTTGCTGTTGCTTTAGGCATTGTATACCAGGGGAAATCTGATTCCTTGGAGTACTCTAGAATATCAACAACGTGAGGATTGTCTTTAAGCTCCAATAGGATATCAATTTCGCGAAGAAAACGTCTCCTATCTCTTTCATCTTCACTGGGGAGATATCGTTTTAATACAATCTCGGAGCTTGTTTGCCCATTATACAATTCGTATACGGTACCATATGCGCCGCTACCGATTTCACGAAAGGTATCGTATTTGCTGCAAATTTGTTCATGTTGTCCAAGCAATTTTTCTAGTGAGTTCATTACTTGCTAGTCCACTCCAAATCTTTGTTTACCTAATAAGTTGTATGAGTCTCAGCCCATATAAGTGGGCAGAGCCTCTTTCTTATATTTCATAACTAATAAACATTATTACTTCGTAAGTTAATCATCGGCTCAGGTTCTTTGTAATTAAGTCTACCTTCATCAAGGTTACAAAACATCTCAAGAAGATCTTGTGGAACAGCTATCTCCTGAATCAACTGCAATTCATTCTTAATATTCTTGTCTAACATAGTTAGAATACTCTTCTTTAGAACAACGGGTTCCTGCAAGGGATACACATCATCCAGAGGTTCCTTGACCCGCATCTTCTTCATCGACATCTGCTTAACTAAAGAAGTGTATCTGCTATCATCAATAATGCCTAAATTCAAACATCTGTATAGCATTGCTGCGATGGACACATGCCAATATTTTTTTAATTCTACAAAGTGTAGTAACGTCGTTGATGTAACTGTCTTAGCAAATGCCTCTTTTGGAAGCAAGAATGAAGATGCGAATAGATTTGCTTGGCTTTCCATTCTTTTGAACTCTACTCGGCTAAGAATATCTTGATTATCAATTGCCTTGTGCATTAATACATGCCCCAATTCATGTGCACCGTCAAATTGCCGTCTAAAGGCAGACTGTTTATCATTCCCGAGAAAAACGAAGGGGCGACCTGTTCTTTGTTGGCAAAAGGCGTCTACCTTTCGACTATCCGTATCGACAGAATATACAATGATCCCATTTCGCTCCATAAGATGGACGATGTTGGTGATTGGCTGCTCTCCGATACCCCAGTATCTACGTAGGTCTCTAGCAAGCGTCTCAATCGAGGTCTCATCCCACTCAGTATCAGAATAGCGGATGGTATCTGGCAAGTTTAATTCAGGGAACTCAATAAAATTAGAGAGATATGAATAGATATAACCAGCTACTAAGGATTTGTTGAATTGTATTTCTTTACTCTTTTTTGTAGCAGTGGCATTAGCACGAAAAAACGTATTTCCTACATATTGCTGCTTAAATTCTCGGTAGAAAAAGTCTTTTGGGAATTTTAGGATGTTCATGATCGCCATAATGGTTTCTGATTTTGGTGTATACTCACCTAATTCAAATTGAGATACTGCTTGTTTGGAGACGCCGATCTGGTGTGCTAGTTCACTAATACTGAGCCCCCTAACTAGCCGTGCTTCCTTTAAACGTCGAGGATTAAATTGCTGCTCATTCTTTATTTTCATTGTTGATTGCCCCTAATCTTTAAGTTGACTCTAAGATGAAGACGTATCGTCCTTTAGCTTCACTACAATATCGCTATCTGAAACAGAAGACTTTAACGGTGTTTCAATATCCGATACTTGGTAGCTTGGCAAACGTACAATTTCCTCGGTGTTTGAAACGATAGAATCCGTGATTTCATCTTTGTAAATCCAGTCTGACTGATCTGGGTATAGTGCACCCTCATAGACTGTATCACTATCACCATCGTAACTTACAATAACACCAAACGGTTGGTATACGGTCCCAAGTGGCAATGAACTCTGGATTGTTGTATCCTCAAATTGATCAAAGGATGCGCCCATTCCCATTAAGCGGCTAATATTTGAAGAGGCAAAATCTCCACGATATCCACTGGGTTCATAAATATATTTACTTTTAGGTAATTTTGATACCAGTATGAAAATATTACGAACCATGTCTTGAATCACAAGATAGGGATGAAACCCCGCTCTTCGTTTGAAAATCTTCAGTTGCAAATGCGAGTTACGTTGAACTTCGTTTTCCACATGGGTATTGACGCAATCGTACTGCATACGTGGAGCGAACGTTCTCGTTGTGAATTCTGGCAACAAATCCCTGATGCTCTGAAACTGTTCCTTTCCCTTCTTAATTCCCAGTAGAATTACATTGCGCTGTTCATTGAGTAGCTTGCAATCTTCCACGTATGACTGCACGAATAGACCTCCTCTACCAATAGTTGCAAGGCTATTGTTTACCTTTTTATATCATTTGTCAAGTCCCACTGAAAATAAATCCGAATTTCAAAAGTCGTAGTTGTCTTAATAATTAGGAGTGTTAGAGGACAGTCTTCAACGTAGGCGAAACATCACATGACTCCGCGCGTGCCTGTTTGTTGTGAATGATTATGAATTTTAAATCTAGCGGTCAAAACCAATTGGCTACAACTGTTTTCACTGAATTTAAATGCGGATCTCTCAAATCCCGAAGACGCTATAAGGAAAAATGCGCATTCCGCAGCTATACACTTTGTTGATGGGCGACAGGAGGACTTTCGAACGACCAATACCAGGAATTGTATGAAGGATGCAACGAAGCATGTTAAACATTTGCTGGATGGTAGACAATCTCACATACTGAGCAACAGGTTGATTGTCGAAGTGGCTAATATAACCTGATTAAAAATAAATATTGTCTAAAATGACCGAACGAGATCTCGCGCGCGGTCATTTTGATTTTCCGTTATAAGACATGAGGCATATAACTGCGTCCTTGGCACTTTTCAATTAACGCTCAGAATCTGATGTTCCTGAACCCGTGTATGTCCCCTTTTTCATCCCCAAGTATTGTGTGAAGTCAGAGTCAGAGTCCGTTTCCTCAAACGTTTTTGTGAATGTTTCTGTACCGAGCGCACGAGGTATGGAGCGTTGGTCATCATCATCGGTGGGTTCAGCCGTTTCAGTGAGCGTCTTAGTGCCCATCGAGGTGATTGACACAGCAGCTTCACCTGAATCAATCATTACATTCAATTGCCGCTCATAATTGTATCGATAATGCATGGATTCAGTCGATTCCATGGTAAAAACTTCAGGTGATAACTCCATTAATAATGGTAGCGAATTATCGGTGGTCTTCATTATTTTACCCCCCGTAAGAGAAATTCTGTAATCGCGCAAGCAATAAACCAAATTATGGTCCAACTAAAAGAACGTATGGTGTGTTCCACAAGTGCTCCTTTGAAATTATCTACTGTCTCATTATACAACCAACCGTAAGTGAAATCTTTAATCAGTTCTACGGTTGACTCTCTCCCAAGTGTAAGAAACTCTTCATTGGGCTTCGAATACGTGTACATTGTCATCGTCTTAAACAAAAAGTACAGAGTTGAGAACATTGAATAGAAGAACAATAATGCCAAGACGATCTGGAGTATGTCCAACTCGCAAGCAAATTTATGTCCAGCAATCATATGAAATGGGATCTGAATGAATAGAAACGTAAGCAAAGTAAAGGATATTGAAAGTACCCCAAACATCCTCGTAACTTTGCCTTCAATAGTCTGCCCACGAGTAATTTGTTTGTCATAGAGATATTTCACCTGCTCAAGCATCCATTTTGGGTCAAAGTCATTCAAGTCATTTATATGAGCTACAATCGCATTGTATTTTTCAATTGCCTTCTTCTTAGAATCTTCAAAGTAATCCTTTTCAGCAGTACGAATCCCCCACGGGAATTTATTTTGCATAGCTGCCCTCCAACGTTCGATAGAGTGCTTCACGCATAGGTAAATCGAGTTCTTGTTCCATCCATGCCCATTGTCCTGTTGGATTAATCTCTAAGAAGTAATAGTTACCCTCAGTGTCCAGAATCAAATCGATAGCGCCATATTGCAAGTCTAAACTTTTAACTAAATTAATGCATTTATCTACTATATGTTGAGGTAAGTCAAAGACGGTCTCTTTTAAATCTTCTTGTTTGCGGCGCCAATCAAGCTTTGTATCCTCTTGCTCTTGGGAATGAATCGCAACGCAAAAGACGGTATGACCGAAGACTGTTACTCTTAAATCATACTGTTTGTCAATCCTCTTCTGAATGTAAGCAGGGGTTACTTTCAATGAGTCCTGGTGTCTCTCAAGTTGATTCTGGCTCAACTCCGTAGTATAAAATAAAGTCACTGTCGAATCTTTAATTAGTCTCCCTCTTCGAAGCGGTTTGGTAATGCTGCGAACGTAAGTATCCAGAAATTCTTTTCCTTGACTATAATCTGATGTCAGTAGGGTGTCAGGCACTTGAAAACCGCATCGAAGAGCCTCTTGGAGCTGGACCAACTTATATTCGGCGTGATAAATTGCCTTGGGATGACTTACAAAATTTGCTGGTAAACATCGTAGCACCCCTTCAAGTGCTGCCTCGACCTCAATTTCAACGTAGCTATTCATTTCGGGATTATCAAAAATTGTGCGTTTGAATACAGGCTTTCGGTACCAAACGCTCGTTACTTCTGACAACGGTACAACCCCTGCCTGACCCGTAATGGACCCATGGATCTCGCACTTACGGACTCCGAATGAGATATCAAATGAAGATGGGTATTGATCCGTGTTTATACGAAGAAAGGGTATATGACGTGCTTCCAGGTAAAGAATGAAATAGTCTACGGTAAAGTCTTGGGAATTTGAATAAATCAAAATCATGTTAGTCACCTTCGCTTGTCAAATGCGTCCTTCCTTCACTAGTCTCCAATACTGGTATCCAATTGCGGTCAACCTACAGCCTGTGGAATTTATTGCCGCCCAGTACATGTGCTCTTCATCCACAGGTTTTACTAATCCAACGGACTCGTATTTTTGCAAGTCCTTAAAAACTGCTGTATGTTCTTCAATCGCTCCGCCTGTGGTGTATTCATAGCTCGGGTCAAGACGAAATACTTCTGCGGGGACTGCGAAATGGTGGGTAATACGGCGCAACACCTCCACGGGAATGGGAGGCGTAACCTTACGAAGTTCAGTAAAGCGACTAACGTTTGTCTTGAATATAGGACGTTGGTCCCACGCACCGAGTGCCTCGTCCACATACGCGTACAATGAACCAGGAGTAATAGAACCCCTCAAATCAGAAGCACCACCTTGAAGCGCATCCACTAAGAGTGAGGTAAACACGCCCTCACCTTCTTGCTCTACAGCGGATTCATCCCCACGAGAGGCAGTGAGTACGGTTACTCCTTCCGCAATTTGGGCGATTTTCCCTTCGGTAATAGTGGGTGAGCCGAAAGCCCCCGAGTAGCAACAGTCCAGTATGATGATCTTATCAGTAGCATTAGACTGATTCGCCATATTTAAGATTTCATCCATGGAAATTCCCTCGTCCCCTCTCATAAAGTCAGGTGTCACGAGGTACCCTCCTAGTGCATTAATAAATCCATGCCCTGAAAAATACAAAAGTGCAGTCTCAACGCGATCCGCGAATAAACGTCGAATCGATGTCTTCAACGATCCACGGGTTATTTGAGTCTCGTCACTGGTAAGGCGCTTCACCTGAAAATTAGGAGATCCGTCTCCGTGCTTTTCTAAGACAATTTCCATCTGCGTTGCATCGCTGATACATCCATGTAACGGTGCTTGGGGGTAATCATTAATTCCTACAACCAATGCACGCCTCATATCGCGACACCTACCTTGATAAATCTCTAATTGCGGAAATAATGGAGTTCGTATTCCATTTAACTATCCGATCCGCTGAATTCTTTACTACGGTTGACGTACGCTCTGCTCCCCAAGGCTGAATAGCTAAAATAGGTTTTGAATTGGTAAATCCGTGCTTTGCAATATCTATCTCTTTGTTAATCCATTTACTGTAACTACTGTAGACACCCGCTAATATGATTACAACATGACCGTAACTTACTTGAGCCTTAATAGCGTTGTATAGCTGCCTGTCGTTCTTTGCATTATGTACGGGATCATCTTTAGGAACTGAGTAATTGCGATACTCAAATCTATTCGCAGTGTCAAGTAACCTAACTAGTCCATTGTATTGTTCCCCATATGCCCACGAGTGACTGATGAAAAGATTGTAACGTTTACTCATAATTTCCCTCCCATATTGAATACATTGCCCAGAAAGGATCTATCCTCCAACATTTTACCACAATCATCCATTAAATAAATACTAGACTTAAAATTCTTACAATTGGTGCTATAGAAGGAAAGCGGTTCATGTTACGGATGGTGGAAAGAAACCGCCTTATTTCCAAACACGAGTTAGCGCCTCCCGTTTCTCATTCGTTGCAAATTTTCTCCTTTCAATAGGAGCGAACATTCGTTCTTCAACTGTGCTATAACGAATTCGGCAGTTGACTTTCTAATTTGCATCGGACGCGAGCCCCGATTTGCCACCAAATGTTGGCGAAGAACATCAATTCGATAACCTTCTCTAGACAAATGCGGCACAATGTCGGGTAATTTAGAGTCCGAGTGTTGTGGCTGAAAACTCAACTTATCATCTGCTTTCAGCGTGAACCGCCTTCTTCGTTTATAGGGATGGTCATGAGCGCATAATTTATAGTGCTCATTGTATGCATATTCGGAGTCCACAATAGAATCCGTCATTCTAATGTGATTCGAATCTTCCCAGTAAAGTTTCTCCTTAACGATAAATACGAGGTCACAAAACAATGCGGTGAAGTCAGGAAAACCACTTTGTTCACCATCCAAAGCGCCAGACACCCATAAAATAATATCACCGATTTGCGGGGACATCTGTGCCATGTGACATGTCGTATGTAGAAAATGTTCATTCCACACATAAGGGTCTTGATTCCCAGATAGTGAATCATGGTAGACTAATATATTTCCAAAAGCTGAAGTTTTACGGGTTGGATGATAGACAAGCCATGCTCCTAGATGCTGCTTTTTCATTGCATCACTTCCTTTATTAGGCACGTTACTGCAATGCCAAAGTAGGTCAAACACTATAGTTCAAATCACACTCAGAAGTTTCAATGCCCTTTCTGAACGTTGTCATTTTTCTTTGATTTTAATCCTGGAGGGCGCCCTCTCTTTTTAGGCTTGGTCAGCTCAGCAAGTTGTTGTCGAAGAGTATCGTTTTCTTCTTCTAGCAGACGAATGCGCTCATACATATCGAACCGTGTGGTTCTCCTATCTTCGATGAATTTATCCAGCTCTTTTTCTTCAATTCGATAACCAATTTGTGGCTTGTTTTTTTCGAATGGAATTGCATTTAGCTTACCTTGTCGAATCCACTTGGTTACCTGCTGGCGAGAACTTGTAATCCCGTGCTCTTGTAATATCTCAAGCGCCTGTTGGGTTGTATACAACATTACGGTCACCTCGTTATGAATAAATACGCCTTCATAACATGCTTACGTTCGAAATGACTACTATATACTTACCATCAATTGATTGTTGTACCGTAGTGAACGCGTGATTGTCTTAGGAGATGATATGCTTACCTGAGGGTAATGACACATGTAAATTCCGTTAATTACATGCTGTGGGCTAAGCCACCATGTGGAATGACTAATGAAATTACATACATTAGGTTAAGAGAAGATTAGCACTGGGTAAGGTCTTGCATAGTACGGTGTTGAACCGAACGGGGCACGATAATTCAACGGAATTTTAGAAGATGCCACAAATAATAAATGCTTGCCCGCAGCCCTGAGGTCCATGTTGACTGCGGACAAGCCCCTATCCATCCAGCACACCAAAAAACCGAGATTGTATTGTATACTTCAACCTAAAAACCGAGACCTTTCCTGGACAAGCCCGAACAAGCACAGACAAGCTAGTCTAAAAACCCTGATTTGGCGGTATGCTTGTCCATTTCCAAGCCTGGCGTACTCGGGCGTTAGGTAGGAGTGGGATCCCACACCCTACCCAAAAGTCGAGAGATTTCTGAAAAAACCACCTAAAAACCGAGAAATCCGAATTCCCATGACGTTCCATGACCTCCAGAAATCCGTTGATACAGTGTAGTAAGTTGGTGGTCATCGGTGGTCCTCCTACCCATCCCCACTCGTAGGTCATTAGCATCAAGTAATCGACCGCAGCACCCAGTGCTTTGTAGTCAAAGGCACCCATCCACGCTGCACCAGGTTCATCCTTGGTTTTCGGGCCCATGGCAATTGAAACAGTGAGGTTTTCCTTGTGAAGTTTTTCTCCAAGGGAACGAATGAAATCGTTATAGAGAGGTCTGTCATCTGGATGCATGTGTTCAAAGTCCACATTTGCTCCCTTGAAACCGTTGGATTTTGCCTTATCAACAATGTTTGTTTCCAGTTTATTGCGAAGCGATGTGTTGCTCAGCAGTGTATGAGCCAGGGATGTATTAAACTTATTGCCGTCAAAATTGGTCACTGTCATTAGGGACGCAATATTGGCTTGGCTGGCTGCTTGCCGCGCTTTTTCATCAGGCAAGTCTTTCAGTGTACCGTCTGCCTGAGACTGGTAGCTGAATAGACTGAGATACGTCATGGGAGAGGTTTCTTTGACATCGACAGCGTCTTTCTGTGCACCACTGGGCAACAAGTAGGTATTGGCCTCAATTTGACGCTTTCTGCGAAGCAACTTGGGTATATAAATCGTCCGTCCTGTTGTAAGCCGGGGCTTATTGACGTCCACTCCGAGCCAATAGGAAAGTTCTGTTTTGGTTACACCAGATTTCCGTGCAATCTTCTCAAGGGAATCGCCGGAACTCACCGTATGTGGCTCCGCAATATATGTTCTGCCGGGAATCAGCAGGTGAAGCCCGGGTACGAGTGTGTCAGATGCAGGCAAACCGTTTAAGCGCCTTAGTTCCGGTGTCAAAGTCTTAAACTTTTTTGCAATGCTAGAGATACTGTCGCCTTGGCGAACGGTATAAATGAACATACATTTCCCACCTTTCTTCATGTCATGCTGCCCTAGAATATGCTTGAAGAAAGGCAAATGTCCCGATTGGCTGAACTCAAAGCTTTACAAGATGATAATCAGTGCTCATGGGCCAGTTCTTCCGTACAGCAGAGTTCCGAATCGTCATGGGGGTGTGCTGTATCTTCTGCTTGGATAGTGACGTGCCCAATCCCCATATGCACCAAGCGATGTTCCATATCGCGCAAGACATTTTGGCTCTCGTGAATTGTCATGTCACCATTTATGACCACGTGACAAGACAGTGCGTTTTTACCGCTTGTGATACTCCAGATATGGACATCGTGTACGTCCTGAACTCCGGGGATTGACTTCATCTCGCTGACAACCTTATCAAAGTCGATGCCTTTTGGGGTACCTTCCATTAATATAGCGACAGTTTGCTTGACGATCCTCCAGGCCCCCATGGCAATCAGAATTGATATTAGGACACTGAGAACGGGATCGATAACGAACCAATTTGTAAAGGCAATGATGATGCCGCCAACAATCACTGCCGCGGACGCCGACGCATCTCCGAGCATATGTAAGACGGCACTTCTCACATTCAGGTCTTCGTCATGACGCATTCCGAGTCCTAGATAAAGATTTACCAATAGACCGACACCGGCACTGATAAACATCCACAACGGTGCGACGTGCTCTGGGTTTCTAAATCGACCGTAGGCTTCCCAAAGAATCCAAATCGTGATAAGTATCAACAGCATGCCGTTGAACAGTGCTGCCAAAATGCCTGATCGATAATACCCGTAAGTCATTCTCGTATTCGAAGGCTTTTCCGATTGTCTTAAAGCAAACCACGAGAGCCCAATTGAAATGATGTCGGTCAATACGTGTCCGGCATCAGATAAAAGTGCAAGGCTGTGGGAAATCAGACCGCCTGCAAACTCAACGACAAGGATAACGGCGGTTAAGAAAAAGGCGGTCTTCATCTTGCCTGCCGGGGCATGTGAATGGAAGACACCCTCGTGATTGTGGTTGTGCCCTTGCTGGTGCGAGTGATTCAAGTTGTCTTTGTGTCGATGCTGTTGGTCTTCATCCATGAAAATTCTCCTTGACTATTCAATGTGTTTAATATGGTCTATGCCCAACTGCAGTAAGCCGGTAATATGTGCGTCGTCACATGTATAGTAAACAGTATTGCCTTCTCTCCGGTTTTTGACGATGCGCATCATGCGCAGTGTCCGCAGCTGGTGAGAAACGGCAGACTGTGTCATTCCAAGAATCTCAGCCAAATCACAAACACAGAGTTCCCGTCGAATTAAGTTACTTAAAATCCGAATGCGGGTGGGGTCTGCCAGAGCCTTAAACGATTGCGACAGCGACAAGACTTCTGTATCGTGAAGTTGGTCGTCCAAGCAGTCCGAAACAGCATCTTCATGAATACTTGTCTTCCGGCACTTATCTAAATTGACAGCCATGAGGACTACCTCCCTATATGAACAGTAACTCATATACTCACACTAGCGTAACACTGAGCTGCTCTGTTTTTCAACTCCTCCCCGGACGCACATTGCAGCCGTATGCAGTAGATTCGTTTACGGTGTGCGACTGACAGGGGTGACCTATCGACGAACCACGTGAATGACGGCGTCAATCAGTATCCATAGACCGAGCAGTGCAAGGACAACACCCGTCAGTTTCTCTGACCATTCACCAAAGAAAGGCCTAAGCTTTGCTCCGACTGTGATTCCAACGAATGTGAAGAGGAGGGCTTGAAGCGCAATTAAGGCGATTGTCAGAGCCACGGGAACTCCGATAATTCCGATGGAGAACCCCACAGCCAACTCATCGACGCTAATACTCAGCGCTGTGAGAACTAAAGTCCACCCAGCAAGGCTGTGCTCTAACTTTTCTTGATGGGCGTCGTCTTCAAAGAAGATGACCCACCCAGCCAAGGCCAAAAGCGCGAATCCACCGACAATGGCTGCCCACGCACCAATGATTTGACCGGCAGCTTGGCCGATTAGTAAGCCAAACAGGGGCATGAACGCTTCGGCACAAGCAAACGTCACTGCAATTTTCAGTTTTCCTTTCGCCTGTACAACTCCCACGCCAATCGACATCAGAAGCGTATCCATGCCCAGAGACAAAATAAGTACAATCACTTTTACGGCCGCCAAGTAAGCTCCTCTCCCCCGATTGCTGGCTCGATTACTCGCGCTGCGCCGCCAACACTGACTGAGCCGGCTAAATTGGGCCACATATTCATCGTTGGCTACAAGTCATTGGCTAAAATAGAAGCGAGTCCCACCTGCCTTTAGCTGGAACTCTTTTGTTTCTTCACCAAAATCTCAGCGTTGGAACCTGTGTACACTATCTTCCAGTTGGGTTCATTGCTCAGGTATGTAATCAGTTGATTGCCTGACGGGAACACAACAGCCCCAATTTTGTACTTCTGCAGGAGTTGGGGCGCATTCCACCACAGATTCTGCAACGCAAGGTAATTAGAAAAGAGATTTTTGTGCAAAAAGATGCCTGTTCGTCCGTCAACAAACGTCGGAATCCCCCGATAAATGAAATAGCCGCCGAAATTGTAGGCATTGAGGAGGTGGTACTGCGGGTGAGAGAGCAGATAATTCGCGGCACCAACAGGGTATGCAGAAGTACTCATGTGTTTGTTAAAGCTTCCCCCAAGTCTGGGTACCTGAGTGACGAACAGTCCCAGTGCTGCTGCAATGATCACTGCGTTTGAGACCATCATCCAGCGTCTCAAGCTGTTCAAGGAACGAATCCAATCTGACATCACGTATGCCAGCAAAGGAACCGTAGTAATAGTCAGGTAAGGAAGAAATCTCTGATAGACCAGCGTGACTGCAAAAGATCCGCCGAAAAATAACACTTCCCGCATGGGAATGGGACGTTTTGAAGCCAATACGATTAAAAAGACGGCTATCAAGAACGGAAGTACACCGTATTTGAAGTCAAACGAGTGAAAGTTGGGCGAGTGCCACTCCATGATGTTATTGACCAACGTTTGGTTTGTTCCAAGAAGTGCATAAGTGTATGCTTTGATGCCGTTTGGATTAACAAGTCCAAGCAGAGCACCAGCCAGTGGTGCGACAACGAGCCGCCAACGTGCCCCTCTTGGCAATGGAACCCGCCGAAACCTTCCGAAGGAAGGAATAAAGCTAACCAAAACTTCCAATAGACACACGAAAATGCCAATTGTTGAACTGCCGTGGGTATTGGCCCACAGCATGATGAGCGGCGGTACAGCCCAGAGAACAAGAAACTGTCCTTCCCTGACTTTTTGCAAAATCAAGAGAAACACAGCAAACATCAAGTAAGAGAAGATTTGCGGGCGAAGTGTCCAGAAATCAAGTGCCGCCAGTGTGCCTCCGCCAGCGACCACCGCCGAAATGACACGGTTGTTATCCGACACGTGCACCGCCAGCCTGTACAGCACGATGATTGTGAGTGTATGCAGCCCCGCATACAAAAGCCATGCGCCGAAGTACTTAAAGTGTAAAACAAGCCATGCAAATACAACTTCAAACATCCACTCCTGTGTGACCCACGGCGTTCCTCTCATAGACCATGAGAAGACATCGTGTGTCGGAACATAATGGTGAAATAGAATGTATCTGCCTGTGGCCAGGTGCCATGGTGTATCGGGATCGGAGATGGGGTTCATCGCGTAATAGGCAAAGGCCAAGATCCAGATGGTAAGTATCATCCATTCAATACTTGCTATTCTGCTGATGATGCGCTTCATGGCCGCTTCCTCCTCGGCTGCATTCGAGTCTTTCGTTGTTTCCGCGTCAATTGCCGAACACGAGTATGTTCTGCTAAAGCGGCGATGAGTTCCAGCTTATACTGTAGTTCCAAATTCACGGTTTCCAACTCTTGCCCATTTTTATCCACCGCAGCAGCCTGTTTCTCAGCAAGCAGTTTTTCCCATGCCGCTGCTGCTAATTCCAGTTTCTTCTCACGAGTCATGCTCCGCTGTCTCTTGTCAAAAGCAGCCAAGAAGTCCTCCCAAGATGGTGACAGACTTTTCTTCACAGCCAGTGCAACCGGAACAGCGTACACGGTTACGATTTCTTGCTGGGTGTCCTCGTCCACGTTTTCAGCTTTGACGTTAGCGCCCAAATCGTCAAATTGGGTTACATCAGTTGGCTTCAGGCTCCCATAGACACTGTCCAAGTCTTCAAGGGAACGCAGTACAGCACCGGACTTTGCCGATGCCGTCACAACCATGGTACCGCCAATGAGATCGCCAATGCGTCTTTCATTTTTATTCGCTATCATAACAATGACACCGAGCAAATAGGCACTCGGAAGGATATCAATCAACCGAAACAGATTGCGAAGCAATACGGATAAGAAGCCGGGAGGGCGACCATCTCGACGAACCACGCGGATGTGCAATAAACGCTTTCCTGGAGTTTGACCCGACATATAGTACTCAAATAGGATAAAATATCCCCAGAAGGTAAAAAAGGATATGAGAATGGCTCCGCCGATAATGTAGGACGTGGCGCCGCCAAGAATGTGCAGTACGAGCCAAAGGATTAAAGCGACGATAATTACAGTGTACACAGCTGCTAAAATGAGAAGGTCCAGGAGCTGAGCCAATCCGCGGGAACCGATGCCTGCCAGTTCATATTCGAGTTCCACATGTTCCGGCGTACGGACCTTCACAGTTGATTGATCCACTATTTCACCACCAAGGAGTCTGTCAAATGAATGTACAGCAGTTTCGCCGTCAGCGAGAACGGCGTTGGCGAAAGCTAGAAAAACTCACAACCTCGTCACTGACCTTCGAGAGCAGTCCGGAATTGGACGAGTTTATTCGATTATATCAGGAAACTTCCAGTGATTTAGCTTATGCAAAAACGTATTTTCCGGCCGATCCCCTGACATCTTACCTAAATTCACTAATTGTCACTGCCTATCCTCGCATGTATCAGAAAAAACGAGGCGGGTCGCAGAACTTGTTCGCATTTCTTCGCCGTGCATTTCCACAACTGTTTCGGAGCTACTTTTCATATATTCTGGTCGCCGCCCTCATTTCCTTGTTCGGCGCCTTATACGGCTATATCCTAGTCTATCAGTCACCCGTCAATGCCTATCACCTGTTGCCTGCAAGCTTTGTCCACCAGTTCCAGCCCAGTAAAGCAGGGCCCCACGCTGTCAACGCACCCATTATGTCGACCTTGATTATGACACACAACATGCTGGTGGCTTTAGAGGCTTTTGTTGGAGGTGCAACACTTGGTTTGTTTACCATCTACGCGCTGTGGCAGAACGGTCTCATTCTCGGCATTCTGGCTGCAGTATTCCAGCGCGCCGGACGCTCCGTCGTGTTCTGGAGTCTGATAGTACCTCACGGCGTAACAGAACTGACCGCCATCTTTGTTGCGGGCGGAGCGGGACTCATGTTCGCACGCTATTTGGCCGCCCCAGGACAGTTCACGAGGGGCAAAGCCATCGAATACGGCGGAAAGCGCGCCGTTTTACTGTTTCTCGGTACGGTTCCCATGCTGGCAGTAGCAGGAACTATCGAAGGTTTTGTTACGCCAAGCTCCGCTCCTGACTGGGTGAAGTTTGGCACAGCCATTATTACGCTTTTGTTTTGGATCCTGTACTTCGGCTGGGCTGGCCGGTCTGCCGACGCGCAACCAGGTTCAAGCACGTTTAGCGACTCCGCCTCAATCTCCGGCGCAGATAAGCCGCTACCGTATCCACCACCACATCGGAAGGCTGGGATTCCACGACGCTGACTCCCTTCTGGATCATGGCCTGCCGCACTCGATTTCGTTCATTCAGCACCCAATGGGCCGCTGCCAGCCGAGACACATCTTCCGTCTTTGCGGGCACCTGTTCCGCCCTTTTCTGTGCATCAATATCAGTGAGAGTGACAAACAACACCGGGTGCTGACGCTGTACACGGTGTAAGATACCGAGGAACGCAGGGTCACTTTGCAGACCTTCCAACTCAGACACAATCACCAGCAGACTTCTCCGATGAAAGCTTCCTGTCAGATGCCGCAACAGTCCTTCATAACCCCCTTGTACCATTTCTGCTTCAACCCCTGCCAACTCTTCGACAATTTGTTCCCAGTGCCGGCGTCCATGTCGGGGCGGTAACCGAAACAGCATTTTATGCGTAAATGCCAGCACACCAACGCGATCGCCAACATCAAGGCTGGCCGAGGCCAATGCCGCAGCGCACTCAATCGCGTAATCAAGTCGCGTTTTACCGTCTTCAAGGGTCACTTGCATATACCGACTGGCGTCCACTGCGACAATCAGTTGCTGACCTTGCTCTGCTTGATAGCTGTTCTTCATGAGTCGTCCGCGTCGCGCAGTGGCACCCCAGTTAATGCGGCGCGGGTCATCGTCAGGAACGTATTCTGCAAGGTGAGAAAACTCGCTGTCTCCTGCGCTCAGCGGTTTGACATGTGCGCCTTCTTGTGACAACGTTCGTTCCAGCGCTGCCACCGCTCTTCTCCAAGTTGTCAAATCCGGTATGACAAGCACCTCTTCAGCCTGTCCGATACGCACATACTGGTCCCACAACCCGAAGCGGCTTCGGACCTTGATATCCATGGGAGATACAGTGGTGTATCCGCGCTTGACGGGGACAACCACTTGAGAGAAGGAAAGACTGTCCAGATGATTGGCAGGCTGATACTCCACCTTTGACTCTTGCTCCAGCGGGCCGGAAAACCCCAGATCTACTCCAGCAATTCGCCGAACTGACGGTCGCACGGAGAGTAATCCGGTGACTTTCATGGGTATGTACAACTGCGGGCGAGGCGTGACGTCCCGGGTGCCGTGTACCTCGATGGTGCGCAAATCAACGAGATCGGCAAGGGTAAGCGCGGCGAGTACAAGCAAGAGTGCTCCCCACACCCATACAGAATGAATAAGCCAGTTTGCAAGCAAGAAATTCAGCAGACCGACGCCTGCCACAATCCCTGTCAGGCGATATGACGGGACCGTTCTTTTAGCGCGGCGCCGCCACGTTTTCCACCATGCGAGCCACGAAGTCATCCGCACTGAGTCCCTCCACTTCTGCATTTGGGTCCAGGATTAAGCGGTGCCGCAAAACAGGCGCTGCGATTTCCAGGACATCGTCCGGAATCACATAATCACGGTTGTCCGTATAGGCAACAGCTTTAGCTGCGTCAAGTAGAGCGGTGCCGGCCCGAGGACTTGCTCCCAACATGACGCCTTCCAGGCTCCGTGATGCCCGCGTCAGTTGTACGATGTAATCAAGAACTTCGTCCGCTGCTGTCATTTGTTGCACACGACGCCTGTGGTCTCGCAATTCATTCACATCCAGCACAGCACTGGCACGTGCAATGTAGTCCGCAAACCCGATTTTGTGTTCCTTGAGCATACGGCGCTCAGCAGAGGGCTCCGGATAGCTCAGTCGAACCATCATTAAGAACCGGTCCAACTGCGCTTCCGGCAGAGGATAGGTTCCCTCATATTCAATGGGATTCTGAGTCGCTATGACAAAAAACGGATTAGGAAGCTCGTGAGTTGCCCCATAAATAGACACCTGGCCTTCCTCCATTGCTTCCAGCAGCGCAGCTTGAGTCTTTGGAGGAGTGCGGTTGATTTCATCCGCCAATAGTATGTTGGCGAATACCGGACCCTGGTGTACCTGAAACTCACTCCCCTTCACGTCAAATATGACGTTCCCCACGATATCACTCGGCATCAAATCAGGTGTGAATTGAATCCTCCGATAATCACTGGAGACGAAGTGTGCCAGGCTTTTGGCCAGACGCGTTTTCCCGAGACCAGGCACACCTTCCAGGAGCACATGACCTCCCGCCAACAGAGCGACCAGAACTTGGTGAATGGCTTCCTCCTGTCCAAATACAACATCTCTCAGTTGTTCTTCTAACGCCGCAATTCTCCCATCCATCACGTTGTGCCTCCTCACTCCAACTGTGTCCGTGCTGTGCTTCATTGTGTACAGTACTTCATTTTGTGTGCCGTACCTCATGACCCATACGCGCTTCACTGTCCGTGGATTCTTCACGGTAGTCTTCGGCTTGTTTCAGCAGTGTCCGTGTCAACTTCAGGAACTCTCGCCACCGCTTCGCTTGATACCCAGCATCAGCAAGCTTCATCCAAGCCTGCCAGACAGCAGACAGCTCAGGAGCTCTGCGTGCCTCTATCCACTTTGTTGCGGCTTCAATCGTAGCCACTCCTCTGTAGCGCCCGTGCTGAGCCAACCGCTTTTGCACAAGGGGTACCAAGTGCTCGTATTGGTTCCGCCTGAGGGCCGGTCTCGTCATTTGCCACGCCAGTGCATCCATAAAGTCTGTCCCCTGCATGGGTGGTTCTAACTGTGGATTTCGAACAGGACCAAAACGCCACAAGTTTTTGTACAGGTACAGGAACAGCGCTAGAATAAACAGGATGAGAGCTAACAGCCTCCACCCGTGAAACATCCATTTGATGAGGCTTTGACTAGACAAGCCGTGGCCGTATTCATCCCAAAAAACCTTTCTATTCCCTATCAGATTCCAAACAAATTGAAAGTTGTCGCCTTTGTCAATCGTACCATTTTCCCATACGGATGGCGCTGCCCACAAGACCATACTGCCATTCCCTTGTTTGAAAACTGCTCCCAGAACATTTCCTTGCCCGTCTCTCCACAACTTTTGTGCAACCTGTAATCCAGCCCCGTTCAGCTCATCTGCAGTCGTAAAGGACGTGTTGCTCCACTTTTTATGCGGACCAGATAGAGTCCTAACTGTGTGTTCCGAGATAGGGTTTACCGATACGTTTAACTTCTGCAACACCGCATCCTGTTGTGAGACTGCAAAAATTACGGTGTTGCCTGCTGACGCAAAGTGTAAGAGCGCTGACACGTCCTGCGGCTGATAGACGCTTTGCTGCGGTTCCACCGACACGTATACCGAATTAGACGATTTCGGGAGAAAGCCGGGAATCTGTTCCCAGTTCTCCCAGGGCAGTCTTAATTGACGCCATGTTCGTTCCAATGCCATTGACCCTTGTTGCCCTGAAGACAATGCCGATCCCGCAATATCCACAGGCTTGCTACTTACACTGGTCGTCCACAATCCAACGGCGAGATAGACAACTAACAGCCCTGAGACAACCATCCACATCCTGAACTTCATGCGGACACCTTCTCTCTCCACAGGCGCACCTGTTGCCACAATCGCAAGACTCGCTCACTATCCGCCTTCTTTCGCGCGAATACAACTTCCTCTGCTGTTCTTGTCAACTCCGAAAACAAAGCAATGAAGTCTCTGTCAGCCTTGTCTTCCAGCTCACGCAGGCACCGCCGTGCTGTTTTATACGGATTATCCCTTAACCATTCTCTGGACTGGGCGAAACGGATACAGGCCGTGATGAGCAAATGCAGGGTTAGTTCAAAGTCGTTGGCTGCCACTGACTCCTCAATCTGCTCGTCCAGCGTAGTTCTCGACTCTGATGTCAAACTCCGCTCTACCAGTTTCCACGACCGCCGACGCCAACGATAGGTCAACCAAATTCCAGCTACCGTGATGAACACGACAGCAATCACAGCAGTGACGACCCATGCCAACGGCTTCAGTTGACCAAAATGCACAGAGAAGTGCACATGCTTAAGCACCCACTGCAATACAGGAAACCACCAAGGGTGCTTTGGTCCAGACTGATGAAACGCAGGCTCCTGCAACACATGATGCAGGGAGTGTTTGGCCTCTGAGTAGGATATTGCAGACACCGCACTCACTCTTTCGAATCCAGATTATCAGACGAATGCAGCCAGGACTGTAAATCAGGGGCATCCGTACGCACACGTAAATCGATGTACAATGTTGCTTGTGCCAGGAAAGAAAACGGCAGAGCAAACAAAGTGACGAGACTCGTTAAAATCAAATCGAGCACCGCCCCAGGTATGAGTCCCTGAATCACTAGGCCGATGGCACCCTGGAGTACATCGACAATCAGACCGACAACAAAGAGAAAGCCAAGGGACCTCCAAAAGTTTCCTTTCGTAAGCTGCCACGACCGCACCAAAGCAGACCACCCTGCGTGTCCATCCTCGATGACGGCCGAGGTCGTGAAGACCAGTCGAATCCGAATCCAAATAGCTCCCACAATAAGGGCCACAATAATAAGTCCGATTAAAATGCCGGCCACCCAACTCACATGAACGGCACGAGCCGCAACAAACAGCAGAACACTAACCAGACCAATTATGACGACGGCGGCCACATATAAAACGAAGATAAGGAGTTGCGTCAGTATCACCGCAAAGAGGCGTCTCGCAGACCGCGAAAAGGACTCGTCTACGTTGGCTTCGTGATTGAACAACCGAAGTTCGGTAACAAAGTGAAGCAAAGTCCCATACAAAAGGGGATTTACCACAAGCACCTCAAGGAACAGCAACACCATAACCATAGTGCTGAGCCCGAGTTGCTGTTGAGCTTGGTTAAAGGTCTGCAGTGCAGACTGCGTGTGAGCCGTATTGGTCATTATCGTATGTAGCAACTGTTGCACGTTCTTCGTTGCGTGAACACTAAAAATAGACTTTAGAACCATGAAGGGAATAAGTACCGCAGCCGATGCAATAAACCAAAATCGAAAATGAGACCGATATAAGCGAAAGACGTCATCCAGCAATGCGCCAAAATCGCGTGGCTGGACGTCGCGTGAAAACTCTCGTTGCTCTGCCACCAGACGACCTCCTCCAAGTGAACTACACACATCCATGGTACGAACAGACAGCCCGTCCGCATACTACTCGTTATCCTTTCCAATCATAGCACAAGGAGATTGCCTCGTGGGAAGAGGTAAATAGGCACGGCCCATTTCACGCATTGCATGTTCACTGCGTGAAGGCGGGAACTGCCGTTGGAGAGGAGTTCACAGGGATTCGCACTCGACTCTAACTCTGTTTGGGGATAACAACCAGATACCCCTCCATCGCTAGATGTTCAAAATCCGGGTGATGCAAACGCGTCAGTTTAAAGATTCCTGGTTTGTTAGCAATAAAACTCCAATTCAGTACTTCATTGGGACGGATGGTTCCGTGCATGTCGTACCCTTCGAGAAAAACAGGATACACCCCCGTCACAGTGCTTTTCAGGTTGAAGGTAACTTCATCGCCCTCGTTAACCACATAGACATCGGGTCGGAATCGGCGGCCGCTAGGTCTGTTGTCTTTCCCTTTTCCCTGTGAAGATATCCGCTCCACAAGAACATGGTAGGTAACCTGGTGTCCGGGTTTTGAAGAAACAAGGTCGCCGGAAGTGTTTATCGAAGAAGTTGGAGCAGCAAACACGGGTTCTACAGAACAAAAAAATGCAACCGCCAATGCAGCGGTTGTAAGCAATGGAGCAATTCGGATTGTCATGTTCTTTCACCTTCTCGCCTCAACGTCATATCCAACCGACAGTTCTAAGACCCGTCGACATATCGAATGTCTCTTAAGGTCTGTTAAAAGGATGGCTGGTACAACTCATTTCCCATATTATTATCGGTTTGGCGAGAATTATCCTCAATACCGGATTTCTCATGCAGGTCCCTGTACAGTCCCTGCTTAGCCAACAGCTCATGGTGCGTTCCTTGCTCAACAACTCTACCCTTGTCAAGAACCAAGATTCTATCAGCATGACGAATGGTAGACAGTCTGTGTGCAATAACAAGCGTCGTTCTGTCCTTGGAAACAGCCTGCAGTCCTTTTTGAACGAGTTCCTCCGTTTGACTATCCAAATTTGCAGTCGCTTCATCAAGGATTAGAACCTTGGGATTTAGCGCCACCACCCTGGCGAACGAAATGAGCTGTCGTTCACCCATAGACAGGTTGGCACCTTTCGCGTACAGTTGCGTTCGATAGCCTTGCGGCAACCTTTGAATGATATCGTGCGCCCCGACAGTCTTTGCCGCATGAATCACCGCTTCTTCCGTGATATCACTTCGGAATAATCGGATGTTATCGACTACAGTTCCTGTAAAGAGATACACATCTTGCTGCACGAGCCCAATGTAACGATGCAGGTCGGCCTGCCGAAACTGCCGGATGTCGGTCCCGTCGAGCAGAATCACACCGGAAGTCACATCGTAAAAGCGAATGAGCAGACTCATAATAGAGCTCTTCCCTGCACCCGTAGCCCCAACAAATCCGATGAACTCTCCTCGATTGACGGTAAAATCGATATCCTTTAGCACAAGTCTGTCCGACGAATATCCGAAACTTACGTTATGAAAGGACACAGTACCTGCAATCTCGTCGTCCGTTTTAACCATTGGATTTTCTGGATCTACAACTTCAGGTTGAACAGACAAGACTCCTCCCAAACGCTCCGCTGCTACCATCGATGACTGAAGTGTATTCCACTGCTGCGTAATGGCGTTAATCGGTTGGAAAAATTGCCGAATATAGCTGATGAATGCATAGAGAGTTCCGAATAAAATCGCGTGGTGCAACACGGACAGGCCGCCAATCCACGCAATCGCTGCGACACTGATGTTCCCGAACAGTTCAAATGTCCGGTTAAACATCACTGACAACCCGTATTCATGAATATTGGCGTCAAAGTGAGCACGGTTTAAAGCCTGATACTTTTTCCTTTGCCGCGCTTCTTGGTGAAAAATCTGGGTGATGCGCATGCCGGCCAAGTTTTCCGCAAGAAACGATACAATGTTGGAAAGCCGTGTTCTTGTGGTCTGGTAGGCTTTTCGAAGCCTCCGTCGAAAGAACAGAGAAATCAAAAAGATGATGGGAAGAATCACCATAGATTCTGCTGCAATTGGAACATTCAATTCAAACATGGCAACAATAATCATCACAATCGACATGCCGTCGCGAATCATACTCAAAAAGAAATTCGTAAAAAATTGACTGACTGTTTCTGTGTCGCTTGATATATTTGTAACCAGACTTCCTATAGCGTTTCTGTCGAAGAATTTCATAGCCTGTCGCTCGATGTGTTCAAACAGGTGCATGCGAATGGAGCGAATCACATTTTGTCCGGCATACTGCAAGAGCATGATTTGCCCGTAATTGGCCAGCACACCGGCAAGGACAACGCCAATGTAAAGTAGACTAATCAGAATGACCCCGTGAAGATTCGGGTGTTTTGTAGAAATGTCACTGTCAATTGCCACCTTGACCAAATAAGGCTGTAAGACATTGCTGATGTTAAAAATCGCAACAAGGACCAACACTGCGATAAAATGCCATGTATAAGGCCGGGCAAAGGGAAGTAAGCGGGTCAGGCTGCGAAAACCTACTGCCGCACGAGGCTTGGGACTTTCCTTCATCTCCTGTTGTTGACTCATCCCGCAGCACCTCCCGTATCTTCCTGCATGCTGTAAATGTCAGCATACGTACCGCCTTGTTCCAACAGTTCGTCATGTGTTCCCCGTTCAATTACCGTGCCCTTATCCAAGACTAAAATCAAATCTGCATGCCTTACAGCAGACAACCGATGCGCTATAATGACATTGGTCTTGCCGGACCGAACACCGCGGATTGCGTCAATAATTCTCTTTTCTGTCGTCATATCCACAGCAGACAAACTGTCATCCATAATTAAAATCGGGGCATCTTTTAAGAACGCCCTGGCGATGGCTGTTCTTTGCTTCTGGCCTCCAGACAGTGTGACACCCCGCTCACCCACCATGGTTTCAAAGCCGTCCGGGAAGTCTAGAATATCATCATAAATTGCGCTGTCTTTTGCTACTTGTTCAATCTCTGCCGACGTGGCCGTTTCCCGGGAAAACCCAATGTTTTCCCGAACCGTTGCAGAAAATAGGAACCCGTCTTGCGGCACATAGGCAATCGACTCGCGCAAGTCTTTCAGACTCAATGCCTTTACATCGTGCCCGTCGACAAAGACAGCATTTTCCGGCGGGTCAAAAATACGGGGAATTAGATTGGCAAGCGTCGTCTTACCGGAAGCGGTCCGGCCGACAATTCCCAGTGTCTGTCCAGCACCGAGATCGAAATGAACGTTTTGCAAAGCCGGGTGATCTCCGTCGGGGTATGAGAACTCAGACAAATGCACGGACAACTTACCGCCAATTGCCTCAACAGGGGCAGGATGTACCGGATCCTGAATTTCGGGGACCTCCTCCAAGAGAATACTCAACCGTTTCACAGAAGCGGAACCCCGTTGGAAATAGTTGAACACAAAACCCATCTGCTGCAGAGGCTGAATAATCATAGCAAGGTACAGTGTAAAAGCTACAAATGCGCCCAGCGTGATGTCGTGCGCCACTGTCAGATAGCCGCCGTAGAACAGTGCGATAGCAAAGCTCAGCGATCCCATTAACGGAATCATAGACTGAAACAACGCACTCTGCTTAAACATGGTCATTTGCCGTTTTACAATGGACTCTACTCGGGTTTGAAAACGAAGAGATTCCATGTCTTCGTTGGAACTTGCTTTCACTAAGCGAATCGCAGACAGACTCTCTTCCGTCAAATCTGCCATGTCAGACAGTCCCTCTTGCACGCGCCGCGACGCGTTGCGAATACGAGGTCCCCACCAGACAATGAAGAGGGGTACAAAGCAGATAGGAATCATACTGACTAACGTAAGTTTCACACTTACTGTGGTAAACGTCATATAGAGCGTTGCTGCGAGCAAGAAGACAGCATTTGAGAAAATATTCACTCCGCCTGTCAACGCGTCACGTATGGTTCGAACATCGTTGAGAGCGTGATTAAGTAAGTCTCCCACACTGCGTTGCCGATAGTAATTAGCCGACAGCAGTTCCCAATGAGAAAACAACTGCTGCCTCATTCTGTATTCAAAGCGACGACCAATTTGTCCATTGCGAAATTGACCAATTCCGTAGAACACAACGTAGCCGATGCCAATCAGAAGCAGCCACAAACTGTACATGGCAACCTTATGTGCATCGAGTTGTCCTGCTTTCAGTGCATTAGTGAAGTTTCCCAGAAGGTGAGGGAACTGCACCATAACGAATTCTGCCACCATGATGGAAAGCGTAGATACCAGATAAGACCACTTATGTTCACTTACATACTGCCGCAGAATATGCTTCGCGTCTTTGATGCCGAGTCCCCCCTTTTTGCTTACACGACTTCTACACCAATTCAAAACCGACCCAGGAGCAGCACCTTGAGGACCTCAACCTGGGCCGGATTAGAATTCATGATATTTTCAATTCACCGCTAACCTCAATTCAGGACTTACCCTAGAAGTCAGTACTTACGTTAACAAGTCAGTACTTACCTTCGCGAATTCAAACTTATCTCAGCGAATTCAGCCTCTCTCTGATAGCTTGACTCTGTTCTTCAAACCCCGGTTTGCCCAGCAGTGCAAACATATTCACCTTGTAAGCTTCAACTCCAGGCTGGTTGAACGGATTCACTCCGAGCAGAAGACCGCTGGCGGCACACGCCAGTTCAAAGAAATAGAACAAATGTCCCAGCGATTTTTCGGTTTTATCCGGAATTGAAATGAGCAGATTGGGCACTCCGCCGTCAGCATGTGCCAACTGTGTAGCAACCCGCGCTTTATTATTCACCCACGATAGCGTTTTGTCAGCTAAATACTCGAGTCCATCTTCTGAATCAGGCTGAGACGGAATTTGAATTTCGTCACCATTGTAATCCACTGTTAGAACCGTTTCAAACAAATTACGAACGCCCTCTTGAATATACTGCCCCAGTGAGTGCAAGTCAGTGGTATATCCCACCGATACCGGAAAAATTCCCTTGTTGTCTTTTCCTTCACTTTCCCCGTACAACTGCTTCCACCATTCGGCAAACATTTGGAACGACGGCTCGTAATATGCCAATATCTCCGCTGTCTTCCCCTTGCGATAAAGTGCATTTCTCACAGCAGCATAGCGATATGCCGGATTCTCAGTCAAGTCACTCCGCGCATATTTCTCCTCTGCCTCTCTGGCACCCTGAAGGAGCATTCGAATATCGACACCGGCACTCGCCAACGGCAACAACCCGACAGGAGTCAGTACAGAATACCGACCGCCGACATCGTCAGGAATCACAAAAGTCTTATACCCTTCCTCGTCTGCGAGCGTTCGCAAGGCACCTTTTGACTTGTCAGTGGTTGCAAGAATCTGCTTCTTCGCGGCATCTTCGCCCGACTGCCTTACAAGCCAGTTGCGTAAAACCCTGAATGCGACCGCCGGTTCAGTTGTAGTCCCTGATTTCGAAATGACATTTAAATAGACCCGCTTACCTTCGAGTACCTGGAGTAGATCCTCCATAGCCTGACCACTCAGTTGATTCCCGGCGAAGTAGATTTCAGGACCGCCGCGCTTTTCTCGGGACAACTGGTTGTAGTAGGGTGGCTGCACCCACTCGAAAGCTGCACGTGCACCTAAATACGAACCGCCAATTCCAACAACGACCAATGCATCCGCATGTTCCCGTACTTCGGCCGCAACCTCAAGCAAATTGTCCAACCCTCTGTCCAGTGTCTGGCTGGGTAGATGCAGCCAGCCCAAAAAGTCTGAACCAGGTGTTTCCTTCTTATGTAATTGTTGATGTGCCGTATTAATGTACGGCTGCAGTTGAATCCATTCATCATCGTGAAGTTCCAGATGCGCAAAAGATAAATCCAATGTTACCATAGGCGTTTTTGCTCCTTTCACAGACTATCGTCTCAGCCAGCCTCAAGTCAGACTGCACCGTTCTATTATCCACTGAATTCAACGCTTAATCCAGTTTCATTTGAAATCTCTGGCGTGCGTGTCCATTCTTGTACTCCGTTTTCACACGGGGTATGCTAAAAACAGTTGTCACCAGAAACGAGTTTAAGGAGAATCGTCATGGCACACCGCACACAACGACAAAATCGATTGCTCGAGGAGCTAGCAAAAGCCGACAGACCCTTGACTGGTTCCGAACTTGCCACGCGCTGTAAAGTCACGCGGCAAGTCGTGGTTCACGATGTTGCCATCATCCGGGCCTCAGGTGTCCAGGTTCTCTCCACCCCCCGCGGGTATTGGCTTCAATCTGAATCCCCGCGTGAAACACGGGTCTTGTCCGTCTGTCATCCGCCGGAACTAACAGAAATTGAACTAATGACCCTCGTTGATTTTGGTATTGAAGTGCTCGATGTAATGGTTGAACACCCGATTTACGGGGAACTGAGAGGCGGCCTCCATCTTTCCTCGAGGCGGGATGTAGAACTGTTTATGGAGCAGGTCAGAACCAGCAAAGTCACCCTACTGTCCTCTCTCACAGACGGATTTCACCTGCACACCGTTGCTCCGCCTCATTCACAGCGACTGCAAGAAGCCATCGCTGCTCTGCGGCAGAATGGGGTTCAAGTTTTTGAAGAAGAGTCTCAGTGAATAGCCGGAACCTGACATCGCGATGATATTGTTTGGCAACACTCCCGCTTGACTCCACTTTCTCACAGCCTGCCAATTCACGGAATATTGCTACTTTACATCCGGAACTTGACAACATCTTGCCAGTCTGTGAAAACAGGTGTATATACACTAGTGTAGTCATTAATTTATTTGTTGGGAGATGTACTGATGACAACTTCATCCTCTTCACCGGAGATTCGTTATGGAGAGAAAGTACTGCAAGTTGAGCCCTATGGTGCTGAAGCCGTTGCTCAAGCCGATAGACACGGAAAGCCGCGAACACAGTTTACACTGTGGCTGGGTTCAAACCTGACCATTGCCGACTTTGCTCTAGGTTTTCTCCCCATCTCAATGGGTATGTCTTGGGCCTGGACTATCGCCGCTGTTGTTGTGGGCAATTTGCTCGGAGCAACGGTGTTGGCAGCATGCGCTGCCATGGGTCCGACTTATGGAACACCCCAGTTGATTATCGGCCGTTTCACATTTGGGCGGGTTGGAGGATATCTGCCGGCCGTTTTGAATTACTTAAGCACCATCGGCTGGTTTGCTGTCAACAACATTCTTGGGACTTTCGGTTTGCAAGTGCTGTTTCCACACTTGGCTTTCTGGCAAGGTGCATTGATACTGGTGTTCATTCAAGGACTTCTGGCTGTATACGGTCACAATTTAATTCACACCTATGAACGCATCATGGCGGTCGTACTTGGGGTTCTCTTCCTGATTGCAACCGTCATTGCTTTGTCGCACCACCAAGCGTTGGCGGCCTATAGAGGGGGGCATGGCTCACCATGGGTGTTGTTCGCAGTCATGGTCGCGGCCTCATTCTCTTATATTGGCAGTTGGGGACCTTATGCCTCCGATTACAGCCGCTATCTCCGTCCGTCGACAAGCAAGGCAAGGGTGTTTGGATTTGCCTTCCTCGGGTCTTTCGTTGCATCTGTGTGGCTGGAGTTGGTGGGAGGAGCAGTCGCTGTTTTGGCCGCTTCTCAAAACGGCAATCCCATTTCTGACTTGCACCAAGTCATGGGCGGCTTTGGAGCAATCGCGACGATTGCCATCATCCTCGGCGGAACTGCAGCCGATGCCCTCAACTTGTACTCCAATTCGCTATCCGCAGGCGCAATGGATATTCGCTTGCCTCGCTGGTCTCTAGCCGTGACTGCCGGCCTCATCGGCCTGATTCTGAGCCTGTCTGGTTCAGGAGCGTTCGAACAGAACTATGAAAACTTTCTGCTCATGCTTGGATACTGGATTATGCCTTGGCTTGGCGTCCTCTTTACAGATTTCTATTTTCTCAAGCGTTATCGCGCGGCTGAGTCGGACCGCCGCATGCAACGAACAATTTTGTGGTCTGGACTCGTTTCCTTTGTTGTCGGGTTTGTTGTTTCCATCCCGTTTATGTCGGGTCCCTTGTACAAGGGACCCATTGCCAGTGCCTTAGGCGGAGCCGATCTTAGTTTTTACATCAGCTTTCTTGTATCCGCTCTGCTCTATATGGTCCTTGAGCGGACATCAAGTTCACATACTGCGTTACACCACTAGCGCATAGCGCACAAAATTTTCAGCACACAAAATTTCCCGTAGACAAGACCTGACGTATTGAACAAGATCCGATGGACCTTATGAAAGTTCATCGGATCTCAACTTATCCGTGTTATCCCATTAAAAATCCAGCCCCTGCATAAAACACAGTACAGAGCCCAGCCATTAAGAGACCTGCTTTTAGTTTGACTTTCGCATAGTCCATAATGGGCAGTTTCATGACTGTCGCCATAGCAACTGTGTTATCACTTAAAGGAGAAACGAATCCTCCGAATGTTCCGCTGGCAAATACCGCCCCAGCTATGAGGGCAAGTGATGCATGCGTATGGGCTGCCAATGAAAAACCGAGAGGCAGCAACATTCCCCACGTTCCGAAAGAAGACCCAATGACATAGGAAATTGCGCAACCAAATACAAACAAAGCCGGCGCGATGAGAGAAGACGGCACAATTCGATTAATCACGCCTTCCGTATAGGAAACGAACCCCAAATCTGTTGAAACGGCAGACACTGCCCAAATTAGAATCAGCAACACATTTACGGCCATCATCTCGTTTCCGCCCTGCAACAGACCAAACATGGTTCTTGCAATGGGTTGTCGTTTGTAGGCGTACCAGCTAAAGGCAATGATGAGCGTGGCTAAGAGTGCCTCTACCATAGCCTTCCCGGCGTTTGCGTGCGTTAAAGCACCGAAGAAGGTGTTTGAATGTAAATGTCCGTCCCACCAAGTTAAAAAAAGCGTAAATACCAGTAAGGAGACTAATGGCAGTATGAGGTTGGAGACATCAGGTTGGACGTTGTCTGCCACGAGTTCCACGGCATCAGGAAAACCTTTGTCCTTGCTCTTAACCTTTCCTGCCTTGTGCGACTGAGGAGACTCATGTCTGTCCAAATGAGCGTTGGTCGAAACAACCGGAGTCAGTTCCTGAGCCGTTTCCATGTAAGCCATATTTGGAGCCACGCGGGGCAGGCGTTTGGATACTGTCCCCTCAGTGGCTTCGTGTTCGTTTGTATTGTCTTTACTGCCGTCACGGGTTGTTCCAGTCTCAGCTTGAGTGTTTGAACCTTCTGCCGCCTGCGCGCTGGATTCTGTAGCCTTTGCCTTCTGAAAAAACGTCACGAACAATGCATACCCAAGCATTGCAGTAGAGAAAAAGTTGAGCGGGATACTGTACAAAAACAGGGTGTATGGTGACACGGCTATGCCCTGATGGCGGCCGGCGGTTCCAATCAAACCCACCATGTATCCAACAAAGGCGGTACCAATAGGTATCACAGCGGTCAGCGGGGTCGCTGTCGCATCAATTACAAAAGCAACTTTTTTTGTCGGTACGTGAAGCTTGGAAAATACCTGCTTCATCACGGGTGCTACCGTAATGATTCGAAAATCCGGAGCCATGAAAGTTGCGAGGGAAGAAATCCAGGTGACAAGAAATGCACCTTTTATTCCTTTCACTCGTTTTCCCATCCACTCCGCAAATCCAGAAACACCGCCAGTAATGCGGACCAGCCCAACAAACGCACCAAAGCCGTATAAGAATAACAGCAAGCGCAAGTTACCTTTTATCGTCAGTTCCTTAATCATATATTCAATGGTCGTTTGGAGACCGGTAAGCACTCCAGGGTGAATCATATAGCTGCCGACTAACAACCCAACCAGGAGTCCAGGAAGGACTTGGCGTGTTATCACAGCCAGCGGAATAACAATAACAAACGGTAACAGTGACCACGCTGTGCCATGCATGTGGAAACATTCCCCCTTGAGCGTCAGATATAACACGTGAGATATAAGGCTTAATCTCCCACGCCGGGGGCAGTTCATGCACAGAGTTTGGTCGTTGCCGTATCGAAAAAGCCGTATAAATGCAAATTCGACCGAAACGTATCGGCCGAACGTGCGCTTTCTCTCCATTCACCGGAAACTTGCAACTTCGCTGCTCAGTTCTCAGCTTTTCTTGCCTACCATCTTGATGCCAAAAGCCTGCGGTAAGAGATACACTCCAGCAAGGCCGACTATGACATACACCACTCGGCTCCAAAGAGTGCTGTCACCGCCAAAAATAACACCCACAACATTGACATCAATGAGTCCCACAAGAAGCCAGTTCAACGCTCCGATTAAGACTAACCACCACGCCACTTTTTCAACCATTGCCTATCCCCTCCCTACTCGTACATATGTACAAGTTTTTAGGAATAGACCAGGTCCAGGTTGTCCTCATTTTTAGTGTTCGTGGTCGTGTTCAAGGCCTCTAATGGCTTCCTGCACCTCAGGCGCTGTTCTCAACGGTGTTTCTCTCTCGACATACTGCTCTTGCTTTAAAAGGATATCGTCATCGGGCACATACCAGAGAGCATCCATGCCAAATTCCCTTGCTCCTTGCACATCACTCAGAAAATTGTCTCCAATCATGACCGCATTTTCCTTGTCTACACGAAAGGCTCTACATGCGGCCTCATAAACCGACGGATGCGGCTTCGCCTTGCCGACTCGTTCGGAGATAATGATGTCTTCTTCCCGAAAGTATTTGTTCAGCCCTGTAATGCACACTTTCCTCCATTGCAAATCTGGCGATCCGTTCGTAATTGCCCCCAACCGATACTCACCCGCCAAGGTGTCCATCAGTTCCAGGGTTCCCGGGAAGGGCTCCAACGTGTTCTCAAACGTAGCGTCATAAGTACTGTGGAACTTGTCCGCTTCCTCAATGGTTCGTTCGACACCGAGTTCTTTCCAGGCGAGCAAAAATCGGTTGCGGCGCAACTCCGTCATAGTAATTTCTCGTTTATCATAGCGCGCCCACAATTTATCGTGATGATTCATGAAGTGGCGCTCAAATTCGTCTGAAGACACCTGATTGCCATAAAGTTGATGAAGTGCGATTGCCAGTCCCTTGTGGTACTGTCCCAAGGTATCAATTAAGGTATGATCGAGATCGAAAAACACACAAGAATATCTGCCCATAGGCCCCTCCTAATGGTATGTTAGAGTATGTACGTCTAAAAGCCCCCGTCGCCCTCATCGCTGAATGCGCGGGCCTATAACACATTACATAAAGATTGTTGCAGCAAAGGGAGGAACAGTCTCCGTGACCACAAGATCTCAGTTTGTAACCCTTTTTGCAAGTCTACAGTGGCTTGGTTTCATGTTTGCCAACACTGTTGTTATTCCGCTCTCTACCAGTGCCGCCTTCCATTTAACCACAAATCAGACCGCAGGAGTCATGGCTAAGGCTTTTATTTTGACAGGGTTGGCATGTCTCTTGCAAGTCTGGCTCGGCCACCGCTTCCCCTTAATGGAAGGTCAGTCGGGGCTGTGGTGGGGCGTTATCCTCACCATCGCATCTCTTGGAGCAAGCAGTCACACTTCACTTACGACAATCGGCGGAAGTTTGGCGCTGGGGATGTTGCTCGGCGGAGTTGCATTGGTGCTGGCGGGGCTGCTTGGTGTGCACAAAGTCCTGAATCGACTGTTCACCCCTGTGGTGATGTCGGTGCTGCTTATTTTGCTAGCCTCCAAACTGATTGATATTTTCTTCAAGGGCATGCTAGGAATGCAAAACAGCAGTCATGTTCACGTAGGGATTGCCCTGTTGTCGGTTGTCATTGTCGTTGTTGTCAGCATTCTCACTATCGGCACCAAAGGTATTATTAGTAACTTCTCAATTTTAATCGGATTGTCGTTGGGCTGGGTCTCCTACGTATTGATCTTTGGCAGCAAGCAGGCACCTATTGTCCCAAGTTGGCAGGAAATAGGACAGGTGTTTACTTGGGGATCGCTGCCATACACGCACGGTACCCCGATTGACTGGGGCATTGTCATCGCTGGCATTGTCACAGCTTTATTGAACACAACCAACACCATTGCAACACTGCGCGCAGCAGAACCCCTGTTTGAGACAGACATGCCCGATACCGCCTACCGACGTTCTCTGGTCTGGTCCGGTGTGTTCACCATGACTTCAGGTGTCTTCTCCCAGGTCCCCTACGCACCATACACTTCATCCATCGGATTTCTCCGAACCACGCGAATCCTGGAACGGCTTCCATTTGTAGTGGGTGCAGTGCTGTTTATGCTGATGGGCCTCGTTCCCTATGTATCCGGCTTTTTCTCGACCATGCCCTTTGCCGTGGGAGCGGCCGTACTTTTTGTCGCCTACTTGCAATTATTTGGCTCTGCGCTGCAGAATATTGAGGGGATGCACTTCAACTTTCGCACCATCTTCCGCCTTGCAGTGCCTGTGCTTGCAGGACTGGCCATTCAATCGATGCCGCCAGATTCATTTTCAACACTCCCCAGTATGGCTCAATCCATTGTCGGAAACGGGATGCTCATGGGCATTTTGATTGCGCTGGTCTTGGAAAATATAATTTCCTGGGATAAACTCGATTGATTTAGGTGCGGTTCAGGTGCGGCTCAGGTGCGGCTCAGGTGCGGCTCAGGTGCGGCTCAGGTGCGGTTCAGGTGCGGTTCAGGTGCGGAAAAGATATGATTTAGGTGCGATTTCAGTGCGATTGGATGTACAATGAATTTATCAAATACGACAGGCAATGCCTCCGCAGGTTCGACGAAAGGAGTCGTAATTAAAGTGCAACAGCTAACAACAAGTGAAGATGTGAGGGAGTTCCTCACACAAAGCAACAATCAACCAGTGTTAATTTTTAAGCACAGCACTACGTGTCCAATCAGTGCCGCAGCCAATAAAGAAGTCACAGCCTATGAGAAGCAGTCAGATACTCAAATTGGGCTGATTCGTGTTATCGAAGAACGGCCCATCTCTCTGGAACTAGCTGATACACTGCAAGTTCGCCATCAATCTCCACAGGCCATTGTTGTTCGTGACGGCAAAGCCGTTTGGAACACCTCTCATTTTGATATTACCGTAAATGCATTGACAGAGGCCATCGCTGAGAATCGGTAAGTCGTATTGCTAAATACGCAACAGAACCACAAGACGTGACGAGGGGCCGGTCCCCGATGTCGCAATTAGTGATGTAGTCGAGGATAAGCGTTTGAGAAACGCTTATCTTCCACATTGCGAGTTCAAACAGCCGAATAGCGATCCGACAGGAGCTTATCTGCGGCCCAGGCCCCGTCAATGGGGGTGTATAGGCATGCGAGCGAGCGCAGGGACAGCCTCCAGTCTCGCAGTTACTGATGTAGTCGAGGATAAGCGTTTGAGAAACGCTTATCTTCCACATTGCGGGTTCTAACAGCCAAATAGCGATCCGACAGGAGCTTATCTGCCACCACGGCCCCGTGGTGGTGGTGTATAGGCGAGATAAGCATTCCGGAGGCGTTTATTTCGGCGATCTCCGGCCCTCATAGCCAAATAGCGATCCGAGAGGAGCTTATTTGCGACCCAGGCCCCGTCAATGGGGGTGTGAAGGCATGCGAGCGAGCGCAGGGACAGCCTCCGGTCTCGCAGTTACTGATGTAGTCGAGGATAAGCGTTTGAGAAACGCTTATCTTCCACATTGCGAGTTCAAACAGCCGAATAGCGATCCGAGAGGAGCTTATCTGCGACCTAGGCCCCGTGGATGGGGGTGCGCAGGCGAGATAAGCGTTCCGGAGGCGTTTATTTCGGCGATCTCCGGCCCTCATAGCCGAATAGCGATCCGAGAGGAGCTTATCTGCGACCCAGACCCCGTCAATGGGGGTGTGAAGGCATGCGAGCGAGCGCAGGGACAGCCTCCGGTCTCGCAGTTACTGATGTAGTCGAGGATAAGCGTTTGAGAAACGCTTATCTTCCACATTGCGAGTTCAAACAGCCAAATAGCGATCCGGCAGGAGCTTATCTGCGACCTAGGCCCCGTGGATGGGGGTGCGCAGGCGAGATAAGCATTCCGGAGGCGTTTATTTCGGCGATCTCCGGCCCTCATAGCCGAATAGCGATCCGAGAGGAGCTTATCTGCGACCCAGACCCCGTCAATGTGGGTGTGAAGGCATGCGAGCGCGCGCAGGAGCTGCCCCCTGAAAGCTGCAACCCTTACAGGCTCAAATTTGTGGGACGATCCGCTGTCTGGTCCAGTCTGTGATACAGGAGGAAGAGGAGCAAAGGAAAGGCTAGGCCTCCGCAAAAGACAGCTAGTGATACCGGTTCGGCAACCCTGTCATATAGAAATCCCCCTATTACCGGCCCGAACATTCTCCCGAGCGTAGCTGAAGAACCAACGAGCCCCTGTAACATACCGGCACGGTGGGATGGTGCAAGCTGAGCGATGGCGGCAGGGATGCTAGGCCAAACAAACATTTCTCCAAAAGTTGTTACAACCATGGCTGCGACGAAGCCGACGTATTTATCGTTCCATATAAGGATAAGGAAAGACATGGAAAACAAGAACACACCTATCATCATTTGTAAGGGAAGCTGATGAATTCGCTTCGCGACGAAACTCACTAATGGCTGTGCTGCGAAAATCAGAATGCCATTCAGGGTCCAGAGTACACTGTACATGGTGAGCGGATAACCCAACTGCTGCATGTATACAGACAGTGTGCTTTGCCACTGCACATAAACGACCCAACTAAGAACAAAACCTCCCAACAATACGCCCACTGCTAACCACGGGACCTGCGGGAACACGTGCAGAGGTAATGACACAGGGGTTTGTACGTCCTCCTTCGGTAGTCGATAGCGTTGAAAGCGGGACTTAAAGACTGTGATAACCAGCAACAGAAAAATAATATAAGCCAGCATAATTCCCGAAAACACGATTCGAAACGAGTGTTGAGCTAACAAGCCCCCTACTGCCGTACCTGTAGCGACACCCAAGTTGTTGGTGACGTAGATAAAATTAAATGGCCTTCTGCCTCCGTCAGGCCATGCCTGTCCAGCCATCGTGGTCAATGCTGGAAACGGCATCGAAGATGCTAACCCGAACAGTCCCATGACGACGACATAAACCGAAAATGCATGATTAAAAATTGGCACTGTAATCAATACGCCTGCTGCCCCGAGTCCAATCAGCAACACAGGAACAATACCAATTTTGTCGTAGAGCCATCCGCTCACAAAGCTTCCGATAAAACCAGCTCCGGAAAACAGCATTAGAACCAGTCCGGCAACCGTCATAGACTGATCTAACTGCGTATGAATGTAGATAGCATTAATAGGCCACAACAGAGACAGACCCGCGATGTTCACAAAACTCCCCAGACCAAGCAGCCAAATGTCTGCGGGAAACTGACGCAGCCAAGCTGTCATTCTACGCCTCAACATCACCATATTCTATTTCTCCTCAAACAACGGGCACCGCTGAGAATCAGCGATGCCGGCGTCTCATTCTTGCACTTTTACAAGGGTATATCTTGGGCCAATGGGATCACGCCTCAACAACAATATGCGGCGTGCCACTGTGTACAGTAGCAACTGCAGCCGCATCCGTCAATCCCTCTTTTTGTAACTCAGAGACCAACGTTGAGGCTTCTTCGGCGGGTACTGAGAAGAGCAGTCCGCCTGAGGTAATTGCGTCACATAACAATGCTCGGTGTTCTTCACGAACTCCACTGGCAAAAGTGATGTGCGGTTCAACATGCTGACGGTTTCTTTTACTTCCGCTTGGCACAACCCCGTCTGTCGCAAACTTGAACGCACGGGGCAGGATAGGAACAGCTTTGCTGTCCACATGTAACTCAACATTGGACGCTTCTGCCATTTCCCATGAATGTCCCAGGAATCCAAATCCCGTTACGTCTGTACACGCGTTAACAGTGTACTTCCTTCCAACTTCTGCAGCCGTCTTGTTGAGCTGGGACATAACTGCAACAATCTCATCCTCATCCGCAGGTGTAGTTAATCCACGTTTGATTGCCGTCGTCATAACACCTGCACCCAACGGCTTGGTCAGTACAAGGACATCTCCCGGCCTTGCACCTGAATTCCGCCAAATTTTCTCTGGATGACAAGTCCCTGTAACGGCCATTCCAAACTTGGGATCCGTATCGTCAATAGAGTGCCCACCCAAGAGTGCGGCACCTGCCTCTTTTACCTTTGCAGCCCCGCCTTCAAGAATGCGGGCCATAATCTCCGGCCCTAGCTTGGCAATCGGATATCCCACAATGTTGAGCACGGTGATGGGTGTTCCGCCCATAGCATAAATATCGCTGAGAGCGTTGGCAGCGGCAATCTGTCCAAACAAATACGGATCGTCAACAATCGGAGTAAAATAGTCCACCGATTGAATCAAGGCCGTATCCGGTGAGATTTGATACACGCCTGCATCATCCAACGTCTGTGTTCCAACCAAGACATTCTCACTGGGAGTATCGAGATTGACTCGGGCAAAAACTTGTTCAAGGTCCCCCGGACCTATTTTGCAGCCTCACCCAGACTTCTCAGTCCACTGTGTCAATCGGATCTGACCGTCCAGTCTAATTTCCATGTCTGCCACTGCTTCCACCTCCTTTCGCAGCATATGGGCTGACGCTTGGATTCAATAGAATTGTTCAAGAAAGACAACCCCATTGTAGCCTATATCTCTGAAACATGTCATTCGCGAGGTTACAGCATGAAGATGCTGCGATAGTACGCGGCCAAATCCAATCCAACTTGACGTGCCTTTTCTGCCGCAGTCAATTCTTGATAAAGGCCAGGACACTCCAACTGCAACGAAGTAGAGGCGTTCTCATTGACGCGGTACGTCTCCTGGGCCAACTCATAGAAGTGATTAATTCGCCGTGTGGCAAGCACTAAGTCGTATTCTACCACTAGATTGGCATGTGCTAGAATATAGCCCGGATGTCGAGAAGATATCCCAGCCAATCCTCCCCGCCAAGCCTGCGCAGTTCCCACCAATTTCTTATGACCAATCAGAACGTTGTACGTACCATCACAATAACTACCTTGAAGTGCACCCGTCTCTGCTTCCAAGCCCAAGGTCCCAAAGTAGTCAATTAAAGGGCCGCAAAGCAGACGATAGTAGTCGTCCGTAGTGCGGCTTTCGTGTACACGCGGCAATAAGAAAGAAATATGTAGAACGCCAGGTCCCTGCGGTACCGCGGTACCGCCAGTCTGCCTGACAACAACATCCAGTCCTTCTTCCATGATTATGCGCTGAGCCTCTTTTGCCGCTGGAGTGGCGACGTCTTTTCGGCTTACAGCAATGCCTGTCTGATTGGCAGAACGCCACAGGCGAATAACGGGAGGATGCTGCTGGCGGGCTACTTGTTGGCCGATTTCGCCATCGAGATCGATATTGTGCTGCCCATTTTCCAAATCTTCCATAAACAACACAACGGTATTCTCGGGCACGAGTTCCCTATACATTTCAGGTGGAATTTTGCTGGATATCATGTGGACCACTCGATTTCATCAGATAATTGAAGCCAGCTGCAACTCTGCCTGCAAACCGTCTCCGTGAAAACAGTGTAGCAAAAAGGTACCGTTATCAAAAGATGGCGTCCGTCGCAGGGGTGCCGGGTGGTACGCCAGTACGCCAGTACGCCAGTACGCCAGTACGCCGGTACCCCGGTACCCCGGTACCCCGGTACGCCGGTACGCCGGTACCCCGGTACCCCGGTACGCCGGTACGCCGGTACCCCGGTACGCCGGTACCCCGGTACCCCGGTACCCCGGTACGCCGGAGCAATAAGGATCGTTGCGCTCCCTATTCGAGAGAGTCAGAGTGAATAGGGATCCCGCGGATCATTAATGCACTTTAAGCCGGAGTTGTAAGTAGCGAAAAGATCACTATGCTGCATCGTCATTTTCTGATTGCTGAGATTAGTGCGAGATGAGATCACTATCGCTCGCACCCTTCACGCAATAGTGAGCGAAACGATCCCTAATGTTTTACCCTCTGCCCCAATAGTGAGCAAAACGATCCTTAATTCCGTTCTATCTTCTGTCCACTTCCTTCTGTCCACTTCCTTCTGTCCGCTTCCTTCTGTCCACTTCGGGGGTGTCAGGGTCCCCACCAACCTCAATTTCGGATCCGTTCTTTCCTTTTACTATTGAAGAATCTACCCCCCTCATCCCCTCATCCCCTCATCCTCAGCCGCACTCCCATCCACCGTTTTCCCGAAGCCTACTTGTTAGGGTTCAAATCACCCGACACAGCCAATTCCAACAAGAGATTGGCAAACTGATTGGTGCACGCGGGCAAAAAGCCGTCCTTACGCCTGACCAAGGTAATGGTGCGAGATGCCGGGCGAATGGATTCAATTCGAATGGCGGCAAGTCGTCCGGCGTTGAGCTCGCTTTGCACAGCCGATCTCGGAAGCACAGACACTCCCAATCCAACCTGCACCAACCGGCTGATACTTTCCAGGCTGTCCGTCTCGGTGGCTGTTTGCAGCTCAATCTGATGATCACGTGCAATCACATCAACGATTTTTCGCAAACCGGAGGACTTCGGCATTAATACAAACGGAACGTTCTGCAAATCCTGTGGATGAAGATTGCTTTTCGTCGTCAGCGGATGGTCTGGGGATACGACCCAAAGCAAATCGTCTGAGTAGAGCGGAGTGCCTGCCAAAGAATCGTCATGATTGAAGGTGGTGACAATACCAATGTCAATTTCGCCATTCAGCAAGGCTTCCTGGGTTTCTGCGGACGATCCGCTTCTAACTTGAAACTGAACTCTGGGATACTCTTTCTGGTAACTGGACAAAACCTGCGGTAACAAATAGAGAGACGGAGTAATCCCAGCGCCAAGGTGTACCGTTCCGACGGCGGGATCGCCTAAAGCACCTAACTCGTCTTGCAGCTTTTGCTCCAGTACTATCAACCTCTTTGCAAACTGATAGACGTGTTCTCCCGCCCGGTTTAGAAGGAGTCTTTTACCGACACGGTGAAACAATTCTATTTGGTAGTTTCTTTCTAACTGCTGCAGTTGGCGAGTCACCGTTGGCTGCGTCAAATGACGCTGCTTGGCTGCTTCAAGAAGTGTCCCCGCATCGACAACAGTGACAAGTGTCTCCAATAGATCATGCATTTTCGTCACCTCGCATTCTAATTCGGAAGAACATTTGACGGAATTTATACACATTGCGTATATAAAATATACAACAAATCGATTTTACACATATATGATGGGACAGTACACTAAATGTGTAGAGTCCTTGTAACGTGACGGTACAGGTGAAATCCGAGGAGGAATGACATGATGGTTCATGCCGTTGTCGGCGCTCAGTACGGCGATGAAGGAAAAGGGAAAATGGTGGACTATTTCGCAGTCCATGCAGACATGGTAATTCGTTTTCAAGGTGGAGGAAACGCAGGTCATACCATTGTCAACGAATTCGGCAAGTTTGCCTTGCACCTCGTACCTTCGGGAATTTTCAACCCGAAAACCACCTGCGTTCTCGGCACAGGTGTTATGATTCATCCTAAGAACCTGGTGGCAGAACTGCAAACCATTAAGGATGCGGGCATTGACACCGGGAACCTCGTCATTTCCGAACGAGCACATATGGTTCTTCCTTATCACATTTGGCAGGATGAATATGAAGAATCGCTTCGCGACAGGAAAGTCGGAACGACGCTGCAGGGAATTGGGCCTGCGGTTCAAGACAAAGTCGGGCGGTTCGGGCTTCAGATGGGAGAGCTTCGCGACGTAGACCGCTTCCGCAAGAGACTGGAAGAAGCCTATGCGTTTAAACTTAAGAGAATTCCCGGTCTAAAAGACTACAGCGGTGAGTTCGATGATATGTGGAAGGAATTGATGGCAGCAAGGGAAGTTTTGCTGCCCTACATTCAAGATACCTCACCTTTGATTCAAACAGCTGTCAGCGAAGGTAAAGAGGTCTTACTCGAAGGACAACTTGGTGTGATGCGCGATCTCGATTGGGGCGTCTACCCCTTCGTCACCTCTTCCAATCCAATATCCGGTGGTATACCGGCCGGTGCAGGTATACCACCTCGGCTTGTGACAGATGTGACAGGCATCACCAAAGCCTACACGACAGCTGTCGGAGCCGGCCCATTCCCAACAAAGCTAGAAGATGAGTCTGGGCGACACCTGCAACAACGCGGGCAGGAGTTCGGGGCAACAACAGGACGCAGTCGTGACTGCGGTTGGCTCGACATCCCTACACTCAAATACGGCACATGGCTAAACGGATATACCAAGTTGGCCCTGATGAAGCTGGACGTCCTCAGCGGCTTAAAGAAAGTAGCCATTTGCACAGCCTACGAATTAGACGGAAAGACGTACGATACTCCTGTCCCTGGGTACCTTCTGGACAACGTGACACCCGTGTATGAGTGGCTCGACGGTTGGGACGATGACATATCAGCATGCCGCCGCCGTGAGGATTTACCAGAAAGCGCACAGACTTTTGTGAAAAGGGTAGAGGAACTGACAGGTGTCCCCATTCGATACATTTCCGTGGGGCCTCGCCGACAGCAGACAATCATCGTCGAGGAAGAATTGGCTTAACCAACAAGCGCGGGAACGACCGGCGCTGTGCTGGAAAGTCAGCTCACCGCCGGCTTCAGTCGCGCCAAACTAAGCCAACCAAGTTCAGCTCGATTCGACTGGATTCAGGGCAGCAACGGAGGCATTCATGTCCAATTTCAATTTGGAAGCACCCCTAGACACGGCTTACAAAACCGCACAGACGAGCAGAATTCGAGGCTTTATAATGGTTCTAGTCGGTGCAGCATTGTGGGGAATTTCAGGAACCGTGGCACAACGATTGTTTCAATTTGACTCCTTTCACCCGGCTTGGTTAGTTGCAGTGCGCATGAGTGTATCGGGTCTTGTTCTGCTCACGATTGCGGGCTTACGCAGACATCATCCTTTCGCTGTATGGCGTACTCCAGGCTATCGGAGCCGCTTACTGATATTTTCCTTCGCGGGGCTGCTCGCTGTCCAGTACACGTTCTTCGCGGCAGTTGCCACTGGAAACGCTGCTACGGCTACATTCCTGCAATACCTGGGACCTGTCTTTATTACCGTATATTTTGCTATTCGACTTAGAAAACTGCCGGGCAAAAGTGAACTCTTTGCTGTCCTGTTCGCCGTCATTGGAACGCTGTTGCTCGTTACGAACGGACACCTTTCCACCCTGATTGTCCCCGTAAAAGCTGTCATTTGGGGGCTGCTGTCGGCGTTAGCCTTAGCATTTTATACCGTTTATCCCGGTAACTTGATCCGTCGTTTTGATTCTGCATCGATGATTGGCTGGGGCATGCTTCTTGGTGGACTTGGCCTCTACAGTGTGGCGCCTCCATGGGCGGTTGCAGGGCAGCAATGGTCATGGCTCAGTGCGCTGTTTGTTGCAATTGTGGTCATTTTTGGGACACTGATTCCCTTTTATCTGTATCTTGCCAGCCTGCGTCACATCTCTCCGTCTGAAACCAGCTTGCTGGGCGGACTAGAACCTCTTGCCGCCACTGTTACATCGGTTCTCTGGTTGCACATCCCCTTTGGTGTGGCAACCGCTGCTGGTGGATTATGTATTCTTGCAACGGTGACCCTGCTGAGTGTTCTGCCTCGCAATAAAACTGTACAATAGATTATAAATCAGATTGTGAACTAGTTCGTGAATCAAATTGTGAATTAGGTTGTAACTCGGCATAACTCAGGCTCTAAATCGTATTCGTTCAGATGGATGTGGGATATCGTGCGTAAAGTGACTGACACACTCTCGAATTGGATGTTTCAACAAAACTGGGTGCGTATTGGAGAATTCCTTCTTCTCTGTCTAATAATTCTGTCAACACGGGTGGTACTTAGGGTCCTGCTGAACCGGCTGGAGACTCACCACGGTGCAAAACGATGGATTCATGTATTGAAGTCACTCGTAAACTGGGGGACTTTTTACGCACTCTTAGTACTCATACTCGCTTATTTTTCCAGCTCTAAGTGGATGTTTAGTCGGCTGTTCACCATCGGTAAGGCTGAAATTTCCCCGTTTGTCGTGATTATTGCCATTCTCATTATATCCTTTGCGAATCGCTCCGCTGTTCTTATCAAGCGCCTGATGCTGCCCAACATTTATGAACGCTATCAGTTTGATATTGGACTGCGGTATACGCTCGATAGAGTTGTCCATTACAGTATTGTCGTGCTTGCCGTGCTCATCAGTTTAAGCACCGTCGGCATCAACCTTAGTACATTAACAGTGTTTGCCGGAGTGGTCGGAGTAGGGATTGGTTTTGGAATGCAAAACATTGCTTCCAATTTCATTTCCGGCTTGATTATCTTGTTTGAACGTCCCATTAAGGTGGGAGACAGAGTCATGATTAAAAACGTCGTGGGAGATGTAGAACGTATCAATATGCGGGCGACAATTGTTAAGACGCTGGAAAACGAGCACATCATTATCCCGAATTCATATTTTCTGCAGGAGCAAGTTGTGAATCGATCGTATGGGGATTTAACGCTGCGGCTGACTATCGACATAGGTGTGTCGTACGACGCTGATGTTGACGAAGTGCGTGACGCTCTGTTGACGGCGGTAAGCTTGGAAAGGACTCATTCCCCCGAAATACTACAAACGCCGCAGCCATTTGTAAATTTTCAGGCTTACGGCGATTCATCTCTCGACTTCCAACTCTTTGTCTGGATCTCTCATTCCACTGCTCAAATAGAGGTCAGCAGTAACTTGCGATTCCGAGTCTGGCATGAACTGGCGCGGCGAGATATAGAAATTCCGTTTCCACAACGGGATTTGCATATTCGAAGCATTGATGACGAGTTGTTGACGAAACTGCGGGAAAGCAGACAGTGAAGTGCGACTAGACGGCGTTATACAACACCCTTGACACCACAGGTGTCTCGTACAAATCTGATACATCGTTGTGCAAGATGCCTTGTAAAGCTACGACAAACCCCTCCGCATCGCCCTCGATGAAAGGGTTGGGCAACAGATATGCAGTGCCGTCAGTCAAATAGCACAATTCGCTGTCCCCTTCAAAATTCATACCTTCCTGTCTCGACCAAAGGATGAGAAATTCTCCATCAAGGCCGAACGCGGTTTGCGCCCATTTTGTTAAGTGATGACAAACTTGATTTACGTCGTTGCTGGTGTAGTGATTTTCCCACATCGAAGTTGTATACTCATGATTCCTCAAAAATTCCGCGAAAGACAACAGAACAGACGGCATTTCAACACTCCTCTTCACCTGTGCTTGAATAAAAACGTTTTAACCATCGATCCGGTTATTTCATGCACAAACGCTTTCATCTCCGTTTGTCATAATAATAGCACCACTTCCGGTTGAAGAGAAAGAAAACGGCGTCTAAAGGACGCCGTATCTTAATAAATCCACTCCTATTTCTACTACACTTTTCAAGCAACTTACGTTTCAATTAGCCCGCTGTCAACTCACTGTCAACCCACTGTGTTAGTGTTGTTGACCGTACTCGTAACCGGGTTGTTTGTAGTTGAATTGGTGGAGTTCAGTCCTGTCGAATTGGACGGAGACGACGCATCTGCCTGCGCAGCTGCGCTTTCCAGGTTGGCCGCCAGTTTTTCAAGTGCTTGGGCAGCCGTAGTCATAGCCTTAGTCTTAGCTACTTCTCTCGCCTGAGCGGCCTGAATTGCACTAATGGCCTGCGCCAAATCTCCCTTTTTCTCATTGTCCGAAGACTCTGCAGCACTCTTATCCGCCTCATTTTGATTTTGCAGAGCTGTCTGTAAGGTACTTAGCACTTGCTTCGCACTGGTGATAGAAGTGGTAACCTCACTTGAGGCACCAGCTGCAATCGCGTCCTGCATACCGTGAATGTAGTCATGAAGTGCATTCACCAAGCTCTGATGTGCAGCATGTGCTTGCTGGATAGCTGTGTGGTAGTTATTCAAAGCTGTATGTAGCTGCTGCAAAGCTTGTTGATGTGCCTGTTTCTGGCTCGTATCAGAACTTGAGCTCGTGCTCTTTGAAGGGGCTGTGGACTTGCTGCTCCCTGCATTAGAATGGTCGGAAGAACTGTTCTGATTACTTGGACTCTGATTTCCGGCGGCAGCTGACTTTTTATTGTCACTGCTCTTTTGTTTCTCCTGCTCGGAGCTGTGACTTTGCTTCTGCTGAGTCGGATTTTGAACAGTCTGTCCAGACGTACTTTGCTTCTTCTGGCTATCTCCGCCATTGTCTTCGCTGCTATTTGAATCCTTGTGCTGCCCGCTGTCCTCGAAATCCTTTTTCCTGGCTCCGCTTTGAGCCGGTGCATTGCCGAATTGTCCAGTGGAATTTTCAATGGAGTTCGATACCACTTGGTTGGACAGTTTAAACTGCCCGCCGTCTCCGCCGTCGTGACCGTCCGCCAAAGCAATAGAATTTCCCACCAACGGAGCGGCCATGGACAATGTCAGGATTGTACCTGCGATTAATGCTGCTACTCTCTTCATACATGAGCCTCCTTAAAAACGACGTTTGTTTCCCCCGGACAATATTATTGAATAATTTCTATGCGCCATTGCACTCCAACTGGTCTTAATGAAGTTCGTCGACAATCTTGACCATCTGATTCACGGTGGCCTGCGCTTTTGTTTTCTGAGTCGCACTGATATTTGGGCTTGATCCTTTTGAGGTCACGCTGGTTTGTGACTGAACACTCCCCTGCGAACCCGTGGATGACCCGCTGCTGCTCGATCCGCTAGTTGTACTAGACGTTGTCTGAATTTTCGAAGCGGATTTCGATGATGTCGAGGCAGAAGCTTTGGTTGTACCGGTCAGATTGCCCGACGCACCAGCCGCCGCGTTTCCTGAAATCAGCGCTTTGGATTGGGTGGCACACCCCGTTAGGGCGCCAATCACTAGGAAGCTTACAAACGCTGCACCGACTATGGATCTTTGCATCACTGTCCCCCCCATCTAAGAAATTGCGTTCGGAAACTGCAAATCCTGTCAGAAAAGTCGCACAGGAGCAGCCGCCGAACCGATGAACCTCAGTGATTGAGGCTCAACGTCTTTAATACTCATAGATTCGGCAGGATTTAAGAGTTTATGGGGGTATGAGAGATAAAATCAGGAGCTGTGTCGGTTTAAGCGTCGTTCTTTGCGTTTTCGACGCCAGGCTTAATGGCCGCCAACAGCAGCGTTATGGACGCCAAAACCAGAACTCCTGTAAACGACATGTGGAAGGCACGATTCATTTCAAGCGGGCTCGCACTGTGCTCAGTCACATGCTGGCTGAGCAAGAACAACTCGTATAAGAGCCCGCCCGCAGTAACACCAAAACTCATACCCAAAGTACGTGCCATATTGAGGACGCCGCCTGCGACCCCAAGCATGTTCCTTGTTACACTTCCCATGACGCTTGCATTGTTTGGTGGCGTATAAAGCCCCAGTCCAAGTCCTGTGAACAAAAGACCTGCTACGAGCCACCACTGGTTGTGCCCGGGAGATATTTGGGTCAAGGACAGCAGACCTACCATGGCTGATGCCATACCGGCCAGAGTGGGCAAACGGGATCCCACCTTGTCTGAAATCATACCAGCGAACGGAGTCGAAACAGCCATGCCCGCTGGAATGATAGTGAGGTATAGGCCACTGGTAAACGCAGACAGCAGGGCGACCCGCTCGAGAAAGAAGGGGACCAGAAAAATAACCGCGTACATGACGGCAAAGGACAGAACCCCTCCGGTGTTTCCAACTGAAAAAGTCCGGTTGCGGAAGATGGACAGGTTAATAAGAGGATGACGGGTCCTGTGTTCCACAAAGATAAACAGCAGAAAGCAGACTACACTAACAGCAAGACTCGCATACATTTTGCCGCCCATTCCCTGTTTCACTCCGGTATTCAGCAGATACATCAGGGATACAAGGGTTGGTGCCAACAGCAACGTTCCCCACATGTCGAACTTCTCTCGGGCTTGTCCCACTTTGTCTTTTGGCAGCCACCTGAAGCCGAGAATGGTGCCGATGATTCCCACAGGTACATTTACGAAGAAAATCCACTTCCAGCCGAACGCTGCCAACAAAGCGCCGCCGATGGCAGGGCCTAGGCTGAGCCCAATGCCCTGAGCACTGGCCTGAAAGCCAATCGCCTTTCCCCTGTCTGATGCGGGCGTATAGGCCGTAATGATAGAAACACTGTTGGCTTGCAACATGCCAGCTCCAATGGCCTGTAATACCCGTGCCCCGAGCAGAAAGGGCAAATTCCCGGAAAATCCACATAACGCTGATGAAACAGCAAAAACAATAAAACCGGTACTGTACATCCAACTTCTACCGAACATATCTGCCATTCTTCCCAGCGGCACTATGACGGCCGCCAGTGTCAGTAAGTACGCAAGACTTACCCAAGATACCAAACTCATAGAGACGTGAAACTGTCGTTGCAGCGTCGGCAGTGCAATATTGACAATACTTGCATCCAGAGCAGCCATAAAGGCACCGATACACACTGTTCCCACAACAAGCCAATGCCGCTGCGACTGGCCAACTCTGCCTTCCTTATGATAATGCGGCAGGGTTGTATTCGTGGATGTCATGATTCGTATTTCTCTCCTCTCCAGCCTCAGCAAGAGTCCTTCATATTAGATTAAATATATCGCGCCGGCTAAGCGGCCCGAACGGTGCCTGTTGCCCGCATTTGTAGTCGTAGTCTCTATCTCACCCAACACAGACAAGGTGTGGCCAGGTGTGAATTGAGCCGCTGACGCACTTCGATAAGGAACCGTGTCAACGTCATAACTCAATAAGAAAGTATAGGCCATATTACCTGTATCACAGCCGCTGGTTTGAGTCAATCTGTAAAATGGTTTACGGGACCTGTGTGCTTTGCACGAAAACAGCGTCACATTCGAAGGTGAAATCGCTTTGCTGTCGTCATATAGGATTTAATGTATTCGTCTTCGAAACTGGTTGTCTTAGACTACGGACCGTAGTCCATCTGTACCGGCCGCATGTACACTGCAAAAAGTCAAAAATGGTGCATTCTAATCTTCTGGTATTTCATAAGAGGTTTTAAGATAGTAACCAAAGAACAGAAGAAATCTGACGTGTTGTTAGTGGTTTTTTACTGAAATAATGACTTTGGAAATCTAAAAGCCGGTGATTGAGATGAGACTGAGAATCTCCAGAACAGGGGAAAAAATTCGCCGTACAGATGCCTTATTTGTTGATGCGATACAAACGCGGTCCAGTCTTCTGACTGCCTTGATTGTTGTAACCCTTTGCATATGGGGTTCGTCGACGGGACACGTATGGTTTGTTGCAGGTATTATGGTCGTTGGAGCGCTAAGCTATTTCTTTGGCATTGTCATCGCGTTACTAGGGGGCCTAGCTTTCACCTGCATCGAATTATTTGCTGCTGCAATACCCCATATGCAGGCGTCTGTCATTTTCATGGAAATAACCGGATATATAATGATTACATGGCTGGGATACCGTCACAAAGAGCAAAAAGAACTACAGCAGGAACATATACAGCAACAGCAGTTTGTAAGCCATTCCGATCAAGTCATTCCATGGAGCGTAACCAACGAAGTGAGAACATCGTTAGCCGCGGTGCGATTCCTGCTGTTTCCGTTAGACACGGATGAACAGAAAGACGCAACCCTGGAAAAAGCAACAGCAGAGCTGTCCCGCTTGGAGCATCTGTTTAATGAAATGGAGCAAGATAAATTGAAAGAGGCAAATCAGGAGACCACGATTCACTAGGGAGCAGGTCTGTTTGGTGAAAAGTTCGCCGGGGCGATGCCGAAGCATGCATCAAAGGGTGTATCAAGAGTAGAGGTGTATCAAGAACAGATTCGAATATGGGGTTTCAGGAATTAACAGTGGTCGTCAAATAATTTTACCGCACCAAAAGAGTGGGCAATTCTCAGCCGCAAAGAATATCGGCTGAGAATTGCCCTTACTTTGACTCGTCGTCATCATCTTGCTCAATAACATACCCTTCTCGAACTGCGTAGGCCGCGGCCTGCACACGATTTCCGAGATGCAGCTTCTCTAATATATTCCGAACGTGATTGCGGACTGTGTTTTCACTGATATAAAGAGCACTGGCGATGTCTCTATTCGTCGAGCCTACGCTCAAATGGCGCAATACCTCAACTTCACGCTCCGTCAATTCGTCCACCTGCTGTCGAACGGGCTTGGAAGCAGGTTTAGAAAATTCACTGATAATCTGCATGGCAAGGTTCCCTGGAATGACCGGTTCCCCCGCACTGACACGTTTAACGCTGTCAATCACAACCGTCGGACTGGCGTTCTTCAGAACATAGCCAGATGCACCCGACTTGACGGCTTCAAACAGCATTTCTTCAGCATCAGACACAGTCAGAATCAAAATCTTCACGTACGGGTGTTCCCGCTTAATCTGCCTTGTCGCTTCGAGTCCGTCACAAACGGGCATGTTAATATCCATGAGGACCACATCAGGCAGCAACTCGCGGCATTTCTCAATGGCGATCTCGCCATTTTCAGCCTCCGCCACAATATCAATTTCACTCGATTTCTGGAGAATCGAGCAGACTCCTTGACGAAACAATTCGTGATCGTCGACGACTAAAACACGGATCTTGGACTGAACATCCTCGGTACCCGGCATATTTTGCGCTCCTAACCTTAAGTGTCGTTCTTTATTCACTATCATACCCTGTTTCGCTTATTTCCTCCATATGTGAATGTAATGAGAGCATATAGTTGTATATAACTAAGCAAAATAGTCCATTATAACTACTTTGCAGTCATCCTTGTGGCATGCGCATGTTGCCAAGACTTATGGTACCTTGTCAGTAAGGCTTCGTATGTCCTTACGACATCGTTTGCACAGAGTCCGGATACACTATCTACGGGCCCAGTCCATGTAGAAGAGAGGGAGTCATATGCGGCCTGCAGCAGATAAGTCCATACCAAAACCCCAAGGTCAGACGCAGGCGCTGCCTCAGACCTTGTTTAAGGCTGTTTTTAATCATGCAGCTGATGGAATGGTTATCTTAGATCAGTGGCGGCAAGTGCTATACATGAACCCTGCAGCTAGAAGTTTGTTGGGGACCGAATTTTCTGAGCGCAGTTTTTGCGGTGACCTGTTCAAATGCCATGACAATGAGAATGGCACTTTTGACGATGAACGGTGCTTTGGTCAATGTGTCTTATCCAGCAAAATTCCAGTCGAAGATATTGAGATGAACATTACGGACAGCAAGGGTAACGATATTCCGGTGGCTGTCACCTATTCCTATATACCGTTTGAGAACGAAAACCCGTATCTGCTGATGTCAATTAGAGACATTTCCGAAAGAAAACGCCTTGAGGAAGCCCAGAGGCACAATAATGAACTGCAATACACTTTGCAGGAACGAGAACGCCTGGCACGAGATTTGCATGACGGAGTGGTCCAAGATATTGCCTATGCCAACATGCAGACGAAGTCCCTCCTCGACGAACTCGAGAATGGACATACTGTATCGCAGCCGGAATTAAGCGCTATCAGCAATATCATGGAGAGGAGTTTTACAGACCTCAGACAAGCCATCTACGATCTTACGTTCCGCATCTCTGATGACTTCTCAGCATATGTAAAACGCTATGTGCTTGATTACGGTGTACGCTACAAAATTCTTTCTCATGTAACCAAAACCCACGATATTCCCAGGGTCGATCCGTTTGTCGCCACCCAAGCCGTCAAAATCATGCAGGAAGCATTGGCGAATGTACGCAAGCATGCTGAAGCTACGGAAGTCGATGTGAGTCTGCAATACCTTAAGAACAAGAAGGCAATTCTATTGGAGGTGTCTGACAACGGAAAAGGATTTGAAACGCAGGATACCGGTGGGTGCGAACACTATGGCATGACTTCCATGAGAGAACGGGCCAATCTGATTGAAGGCAGGGTAACCGTTGATTCTGCAATCGGGCAGGGAACGAAAGTGATGATTACAATTCCTGTTGTCTCTTCCTGACACCAAGAACTGATTCGATTCATTTTCACAGCACGTGCTGACTGAACGAAAACCTTTGAGACAAGATAAACACAGGGCTGGTCAAAAACCTGCGCGAAGAACCCGATGAAAGAGATACAACAAATGCAATAGATACAATAGATACCGAAGGAGGACTGTCAGTTGCAGTTGTCCTTTTTACTTTGCGGAAGTACCGGAACGGGTATAAGTTAAGCCTAAGCCATAAAGGGATTAAATAGACCGAACCAGACGATTGAAAAGACCATTGTCATAATCAGCAGACTCATCATAATTGTACCTGTGCCTAACCTGGATTCACTCTGCGTTTCCTCTGACGCTTGCTGCTGAACTTTCACCGCTGTATTACTGTGCATGTGTTTCGCCTCCCAATTAAACTTCTTATACGCAGAATACATGTAGCGGCAGTGATTCCGACAGGCCAAAAACGACAGACTTGAGTCACTCATTTAGACTATCAACTTAGACTAGTTCATTTCGTCTGTTTTAACTATTTGGACACAAATTGAACTACCTGTTCATTAAGCAGTTCAGTCCAACGAGCTTATGTCATCGATTCTGAATGCTGTGCGACCTTTTGAGGTTTAGAGAGTACCCATTGCAGCAAAAAGATGAGTGCCCCGAGTGCTGCCAGAATGCCCCCTAACGCCAGCTGTGCAAATGCACCTTGACCGCCGTGCATGAGCCTGATAAAGGCGACAGGCATCAGTATCGCTCCTACGACCGCCATGACAGCCTGTGAAGCCGCTATAACGCGCGGTGGCCCAGTCTTCCCAAGCAACAATGGAAAGACCCTATAACCGATACTGTAAACAAGGGTAGTAATCCAGCCCAAAAACAGCAGATGCAGGGCCGCCAGTGACAACGGAGAGATTCCAATCAACAAGAGCGTACCTAGGACAAAAGCGAAAAACCATGAAATCATCCACAGTAGTACATGCAGTGTGTGAAACTTGTTTTGCTTATCAAACACACTTTTGCCAGCCCGCATAGTCGCTAGAAACCCTGCCGCCTGCAGGCCAATTCCCAATCCGACAACGCGGCCGCCGATGGTTTCAAGCGGGGTCCAGAAGCTTGCTGAGAGAAAGAGAAGAACGCCGATGCCCCATGCAACCTGAGCTGTCTGAGCATACCACCCTGCAATCGACCGCACTCCAAATAAACGAGGGTACAAATGCATAGCAACAGACAGTACCGTTCCGGCAATCCAACCATAGTAAACTAATAACTGTGGAGTTCTCCCCGTCTCAAAGGGCCATGTTATGGGCTGCATACAGGAAGCAACAACCATCCAAATTGCAGCGACTATAAAAATCATCAGACTGACGTCTGTACCCCTCTGCGCCACTTTGTCGGTGGCCTTTAACTCGCTCACGACTCCGAACAGCGATAGAATACGCTTTTCGTTGCTCCATGATGATGCGACGTCCAAACGAGGTCTTGGGTCCTGATTTAGAGATTGGGATGCGTTTTGCCCCTGCTCCGTTGCTTCCATTTCAAGCTGCGCTTGCTCAGCATGCTTTGGAAACGACGCTACCTGTCTGCTTCTCTTTCTGCTGATAACCATCGACAAGATATTTGCCATAAACAAAAGCGGCGTAAGTGCTTGAACGAACAGTCCGACTCTATCCAAAAGAGGACTGTGCAGGAGTAATGCAAGGAGAATCAGCACAATGCTTCCTTCTGCCGCAGTAACGTGAACCGCTCCCTGCCAGCGCCTTGGTAACTTGAGACCAAGAGACAGAAAGAGCACAATATAAGTCATGCCATAGATTAGCATTGTCAGCCAGCCAAACGGATTTAGTTCAGCATGATAGGCGGACAGAACGGGCCACAAGCTTGTGAAGCTTGCCATGATTCCACCTAACGTCGCGCCAACAATAAAGTTGATGAACGCTGTAAAAATAAAGACTTTGGGAAGCTTTAAAGCTTGTTGAATCGGCACAGTATCCAACCCCTCGGTTCAGATGTTCAAGATGAATTCTTTGTCTCCCAGTTTATCGAATCGCATTCCACAACCATGTGACCCACCTCACTCACTCTGTCTCTGTTCATGAGTACACTGATGAAGGAGGGGATGAAGATGGCGAATCAAAACGCGGCCAAAAAACGCTTATCACCAACCGTGATCTATATCTTAACCGGTCTAATCGCGGCACTACCAGGGCTGCTCCTGTCCACATTCGCACTCCACTCGTGGCGCGACGGAACAACTTTGACACCTGATTCATTAATGGCCATCCATCTTACCATTCTCGGGTTCATGTTAACCGTTGCCTTTGGGGTTCTGTATCAGATTGTCCCCATTGCATTTCAGGCTTCGCCTCTGCCGAGACACGTCTATCAATGGCACTTGCCTGCACACCTGTTTGCTGTAGCGGGAATGGTCGTCGGATTCGGCTTGACGCGGTATCTCTGGGTGGGCATTTTCGGAAGCGTGCTCGTTGCGTTTGCTTGTGCTTACTTGTGGTTTGTTCTCAGGAGTTACCGACACGCGAGAAATAAAACTCATGTACACCGACAACTCGCGTGGCCGTTCCTGTCTTTTATCGGCGTTACAACCCTCGGGCTGTACCAGGCTTTTGTCGCTTCTCAAGTCACACAACCGGTGTTATTGTCTCATGTGGTCTTGGGCGGCATTGGGATGTGGGGTGGATTGGTTATTGCTGTGTCTTATAAGCTCGTTCCGATGTTCTCCTTGAGTCACGGTTACCATGCCAGGCTCCCGTATGTTACAGGATTTTACTATAGCGCAGTTGTATGCTATCTTCTGGCGCAGATTACGGGAAACCATCTGCTCCTTGTGCTCGGCATATTGGCTACCGGCGTTGCAGTCGTCGGCTTTTCGTCCGACATCGTAAGAATTCTCAGAGCAAGAAAGCGAAAGCGAATCGTGTTGCCCCTAAAAGAAGCGCTGCTGGCCCTCGCTATTAGCCTTGGCGCACTGTGTCTTGTTTTGATAGGATGGAGTATTGGACGCACCCATACAGCTCTTGTCGGAGCTTACCTATTTACATTCGCCGGCCTCATTCCAATGATGATGGCCTACATCCAGAAAATGATACCGTTTCTGTGGTTTGAATACCGATTTAGCAAGAGTAAAGACAGAAAAACGGCGCCGCTTATTGATGAAATGATATCAAAACCCGTAGCCACAACGGGCTTTATCGGTTACTATATAGGAGTTATTTCAGGTCTTGTTTACCTACTGTTGCCAACCGAAGAACCGGCCCGTTTCGGCACCGTGTGGCAGGTACTGTTTGGTCTCTTTTGCATCTTTGGTGTATTAGGGATGTTTGCAGCGTTGGCGAAAGTGGTTACAATCGGAGGGAAGAGGCCGGCAGACAGCTAGCGGCAGGCTGTTTTAAAAAGCCCTTTGTGTGTTATTCTCGCCGAACCTAGCAGGTATTCCCGTCCAGGAGGTCATATGGTGTTTGCAGTAGGCGTCATACTATCTTATCTTATTGGCTCTTTGTCTTTCAGTACGATTATCGGTCGAATCGTGGCACACATTGATATTCGCCAACACGGCAGCGGCAACGCTGGCGCGACGAATACACTTCGAGTCTTGGGTGTCAAGTGGGCAATTCTTGTATTAGTTTTGGACATTGCAAAGGGCGTTGTGGTCGTACTAGCAGCATCACGATGGTTCCCCAACACGTCACCGCTGTTTTTATATTCCTGCGGTATCGCCGTCATTGTTGGGCACAACTGGCCTGTGTTTTTTCGTTTTAAAGGCGGTAAAGGCGTTGCCACAACTATTGGTGTCCTCGCTGTATCGATGTTTCATCCCGCTATCATTGCTGGTGCGTTCGCCCTCGCACTCATTTCCGTGACACGCTATGTGTCACTTGGATCGCTTAGCTTTACGACACTCACATCTGTCTTGGCCGCAATTATGTACCCCTCTGTTATACCCAGTATCTTCGGCGCCATTGTGGCTGCATTCTCGATTTTGCGACATCGACAAAATATTGTGCGACTCTGGAATGGCACAGAACGCCGCATTTTTGAAAAGAAAGAAGCGAACCTCAGCAGCAAGGAAGAAGAACACTAATCTCGCGACGGCTAAAGAGGCTTTCATACGTCCGGGCCGAGGTGATTTACAAGTGCTCTCCCACATTGCCTGGTTGCAGCGCTTTCCGCCAAATCTCCTTAGCTGATGTAGTCACCGCAACAGCTCCGTGACTGAGCGCCGTTCGGGCATCCGCCATGCTGCGTATAAATCCGCCGGCCAAGATTGGATACTCTATCTGGCTGTGCACTTCCTCCAAAATGCCGGGCATCATTCCCGGCAGGACTTCAATATAGTCAGGAGACGAACTCTTCATGATGCGAAAGCTGGTCTCAAGCGAATGTGAATCTATCAGGAAGATCCGCTGGATGCTAATGAGACCGTGTTTTTTTACCGTTGCAATGACATTTGAATGTGTTGAAATCAGTCCGGCGGGCTTAATCACCTGACACAGAAACTGCGCGGCGGCATCATCATGACGAAGCCCTTGAATCATGTCCGCATGCAGTAACAGCTTCTTTCCGTTGTCGCGCGCAATCCGTCTTAAATAAATCAATTGTGCGACGTGGATATCCAGATACACTACATATTCGTAGGGTGTCTTCATGAGCAACTCAAAATCCTTCATGGACCGTGCTGCCGGTATAATCTTTTGTCCGTTAAAATCCATCCTGTCAACTCCCATGCATCCAACACCAGGTGAATTCAAGACCTCTACTTTGCCATTATACATCGTTGTAATGCCAACAAAAAAAGCCGCAGCGTGAGGTACCACGTTTGCGGCCGTTGTTAGACTAGGCTTACGCCGATGTGGAGTTTTGCGTCTGCTCCACTGTGTCTAAAATCAAAATCAGGTCTGACCCCCGTGACCAAACACCTCGGACACGCGGATCTGAACCTTCCCAAGCATCAATCTCATTGTCAGCAATCTCTATGACATCCTGTGCCGAATCTACTATGTAGGCGCCTGAATGGGTGACTAAGACGCGCGTCTCGCTTGTCCTCGCGGCTTCTGGTACACGAAGGATAGAATGCAGACTAAGCACAGTAATTAAGCTTCCCCTTAGGTTGGTAACACCCACAACATGTTCTGGGGCTTGCGGCACCGGCCGAATTGTCGGCACCTCTTCAATGGACTGTACTTCATCAACGGGCAGCGCATATCGCTCTGTTCCCATCATAAAGACTACGTATTTCATACCATCTCTCCTTCTGAACCCTTAACGTCTCTGCTGTTTACTATACCCTCTCAGTGTGAAACCGCAATACTGCCTTTCTAAGATTTTCTGCAAGTGTATTCAGTGATTCGGCACTCGCCGCAACTTCCTGCATTGTACCGACTTGCTGCCGACCAAACGCGGCAATCTTTTCAAGGGTTTGTGCTGTTTGCCTTGAGATTCTGTTCATTGACTGCAAAGCCTCTGACGATGTCTTTGCTGAGGATTCAACCAACTTCATGGCCTTGGTTCCATTCTCAGCAGACGAAGCCCTGTGACCCGCTTCTTCTGCGAACTGAACAAACATACCTTTGGATAGAGAGACGGCATCCGTAGATTGTTTCGTCTGTTGCTGCGCTTCATTCATCATGGTACCCGCCTGTATCACACGGCCGTGAATACTCTCTACCAATTGCACGATAAACTTAGCTGCCGTCTTCGACTCGTCCGCCAGCTTCCGCACTTCCTGCGCTACGACCTCGAATCCTCGCCCTTCCTCACCTGCGCGTGCTGCTTCAATGGAAGCATTTAAAGCTAACAGATTGGTCTGTGCAGCAATACGCTGTATCAGCGACATAGTTTCAACAATTCGTTCCACTTCCTGTTCCAACTCTGCCATGACGGTGCCCACATTCTGAATGGTAATTTGAAAACCCCGCATTTGCTGTTCTGCGGAATCAGCCTGGGCTTTGCCTTCATTCGCGTGAAGCAATGACTGCTCTGATTCTTCATACAAAGTCTCAGAAAATGCACAAACGTCCACAATCTGCTTCATTGCCTCTTCCATCTTTCGCAGTGCTTCATCGGACTGCTCTTTCTGGGAGAGTGCTGTATCTGCTACTTCCTGAGTCTGATTGGCGGCCTCTTCAGCGGTGGCCGCTGTTTCTTCAGCACTGGAAGTCAGTTGCTGGCTTGCCGATGAAATTGAATCCGCAGCTCCTTGCATTTTGTAGATAGCGTCCCGAACCCTTTCTGTCATAGTTTCCAGGTTCTTAGCCAATTGACCAAGGTCATCCGTTGCTGTGACGTCTAGCTGCACATGGCTGAAATCTCCTTCAGCCATGCTATTCACCCGGCGGGATAGGACAGATATTGGCTTCATGAGCCATTGAACATATTTTAAGGAGACAATCGTGCCAATCACAACAGATGCAATAACGATTGCCGCAAATACAGACACTGCTTTTAAATCCTTTAACGCAAGAGCTAGAAACAGCATAACTCCGTTAATACATGCAACAACCACAGCCATTCCAGCCCATAAAATACTGATTTTCGTACTGATAGTCCATCGATTAAACACTCTAATGAGCCCCATAAAATCTTCGAACCTCCTTGACCTCAACACTGTTCTTCTGTGATCTGCCTTGGCGCAGCGCCTATAGTCATTCCATTCATAAGCTGGATTTCCCTACCTTTCCATACCATAAAATGAAACGATTTTATGTCCAATTCTCCTTCAGTCGACATTATAAATTGACCTCCAGAAACAGTAAGTTGAGTGGAACAAAGACCACTCGCTGTGATACGATGTGACAGAATAGTTGTGCAGTGACAAGGAGGAACTCGCATGGAGCGGATCGTAAAAGACCAAGTACAATCCGAACTGGATAAATACGCAAATCAGGATCTCTATATTCACCTGGAAACTACAAACGGAGCTTATGCTACGCATAATTCTGAGAGCAAGATGAACGTGGGAGCTTATATTCGCAACGGCAAAATCCGTTACGAACGAGGTGTGATAACTGGAAACGGCCCCCACCGCGTCGGACTGAAAATGGAAAACGGCTGGGTGTATGCGGAAGGCTTAACCGACTGGGAACTCGACAGTGAAGGAAGGCTGCTGCTGGCGGGACACGACGAATTAGGCCGCCTGGCCGTCGCACTTGAAGTCAGCCCGCAACCATTCAGGATGTGACAGGAGGAAACAATGTGGAACGGCACGTACTGGTAGTATTACCTCATCCTGACGACGAGTCCTTTGGCGCAGGAGGTACCATTGCTCTGCATCGTCAAGCAGGTACTCCCGTCACCTATTTGTGCGGAACGCTGGGTCAGATGGGCAGGAATATGGGAAAGCCGTTTTTTGCTACAAGAGAGCGGCTTCCAGACATTCGCAAAAGTGAACTTGAGGCAGCCTGCGCAGTTCTCGATATTCAAGATTTGCGGTTCATGGGACTCCGAGATAAAACCGTTGAATTTGAAGATCCCGAAATACTGGCCAACAGAATTCTAGCAGTCATAAACGAAGTCAATCCTACTTTAATCATCACTCAGTATCCGGGGTTTGCTGTGCACCCTGATCATAATGCGATGGGACATGCGACGGTCTTAGCTGTGGCAAAGCTGCCCAAAGAGTCACGTCCACCAGTACATTGCATGGCAATGGCGAGAAATCGCTTTGACGCGTTGGGACGGCCTGATGTTGTCGTCGACATCACTCAGACGTCTAAGACAAAGCTCAATGCGATTCGTGCACACCGCTCGCAAAGCGAAGGGTTGCTCCAACAATTTGAAAGCGGACAAGATATGGCAGCAAAGAGGAGAGTTGAGCAATTCCTGCAACAAGAAATGTTTTGGCTGTATCCTTTTGAAGACTAGGCAGTAGAACAACATTTGAAGTGTTACAATGTTACAACCTCAGAACAGCATTAGGTGCCCGTACACATACCACCCCGCCGTCCCGCCGTCGTCTCTTAGTCCTTCTATACCAGAGAAGATAGTCTCTCTGAGACTATCTTCTCCTCATCCTTCTCGGCAGACTAGTAATAGAGCGATATACACTACCGTCAAAGGAAGGTGTGACGCACCTATGAATATCCAGATGGATGCCAAGTCACTACAATGGTTTCACGACGAACTCCCAGTGAAAAAAGGAGACGGTGTCAGGTTTTTTGTACGATATGGCGGAGAGTCTACCGTGCACCCTGCCTTTTCCTTGGGGGTAACTGTCGAGTCACCTACAAACGTCGCTACCAGTGTAACCAAGCATAATATCCTGTTTTTCGTCCGCGAAGAAGATGCCTGGTACTTTAATGGAAATGATTTAAGTGTAGTTTACAATCCAGATGAGGAAGAAATTCAGTTTCAAGTAGAATCGCTTCATTAGATCAGACAGCGGAGCGTTCAGGCTGCCAGTCTGAGTACGTTTATTCACCATTGCGTGTGTTCATCATCCCGTTGTTCCCTATTACGCTACCCGTGAAGAGTTAACAAACGGCTGCCCCAACCTGGCTGCTAAAGACAGCCAAGGGACAGCCGTTTTACGGTCAACATAACTTTACTTTTTACGATACGATGGAGTTAAATCCCATAATCCAAACCGACATGAATGCTATGGCGAAGGTAAAAAACAAGCCCAACACGAGGCCCATTGCGTGATAGGCTGGCCCGTCACTCTCCGTAACGTGCATGAAGAAGAATAACTGAACGACAATCTGAAACGCTGCCAATATCACAAGAACAACAATCAATGGTTGGAAACTCATTGAATGTGTTAATGCTAAGGAGAACGAAATACCCGTCAGCACCAAGGAAAGCAGATAGCCAACAATGTACTTTCCTGACTTATGTTTGTGCCTTGGTGTTACTGTCTGCTGCTGGACAGATGTTCCGGTTTGTGCAGACATCTACATCACCACCCCTGACAAATAGACGATGGTAAAAATGAAGACCCAGACAACATCCAGAAAGTGCCAATAGAGGTTCACAATGAACACCTTTCGAGAGGTTGCAGGCGTCAAGCCGCGTCGAGCCACGTTAATCATTGTTAGAAGCATCCATACAATGCCAATGGAGACGTGCGTTCCATGTGTTCCTACGAGGGTAAAAAACGCAGACAGAAAGGCGCTGCGTTGCATGGTTGCTCCGGCCAGTACGTCCGTTGCAAATTCATGGGCTTCAAAGCCGATAAAAGACAAGCCCAGTAAAATAGTCACAATCATCCAGCTGATAACTGCCCTCTTGTTTCCATTGCGCATAGATAGGGTTGCAAGCCCGCCTGTAAAACTGCTCGTTAACAAAATGAACGTCTCTGAGGTAAAGCCGGGAACGTCGAACAGTTGATGAGCTGTAGGACCGCCGTCTGTATGAGTTCGAAGCACCAGATAGGTGGCGAACAGACACCCAAACAGCAGCATGTCCGTTGCAAGAAAAATCCAGAATCCCAGGATTTTAACGGAGTCGTTGGGAGTTTGGTACTCCAACGGCAGCTCAGACATAGCAGCGCCTTGCTTGAGATGAGTTTCTGAGACTGCCATAGCTTATAACCTCCCCGTGGCTGCTTCTGTCTCCAGAATTTCATCGACAGGGACAGCGTATTCGTCATGAACTTCCAAAGCACGGTGAATCATGATGGCCGCAACAATCGCGAGTGCAGCAAACCCAAGTATCAACCAGTGAAAAACGAATCCGAAACCGGCGAAAAAGAACGCGACTCCCATTAAGAAGGGTCGAGCACTGTTCTTTGGCATTTCAATCGACTTCAAGGTTTCTGCTTTCGGTCGGAGTTCATGGGTTCTGTTGTTTTCCTTTAACTCCCACCAATAATCCCGTTCTGTCACCGTTGGAATGACAGCGAAGTTGTAGTGAGGTGCCGGTGAAGGCAAAGACCATTCCAGCGTTCTTCCATTCCAAGGATCTCCAGTCAAGTCCCGTTCACCGTATTTGATACTGTAAATGACTTCAATGACAATGAACAAAAAGCCGAGACCCATTAGATAAGCACCGATTGTAGAAATGAAGTTGAGAGTACCCCAACCCATGCCTGCCGGGTAGGTGTACATACGTCGTTGCATACCCATGAATCCCAGGGCATATTGCGGCATGAAACAGACATAAAACCCAATATTAAACAGCACCATAGCCCACATACCAAGTTTTTTATCGAGTTTGAATCCAAACATTTTTGGCCACCAATAGTACATGCCAGCTAAGAGTCCGTAGACTGTTCCACCAATCAGGGTTTGGTGGAAGTGAGCAATGAGAAAGTAACTGTTGTGGTATTGATAGTCTGCGGGTGCAACGGCTAACATGACTCCTGTTGCACCGCCCATCAGAAAGTTGAGAACAAAAGATGCTGTCCACCACATGGGCAGTGACATGGTCACTCGGCCTCGGTACATGGTAAACAACCAGTTGAATACCTTCACTCCAGTTGGAATCGCCACCATCATCGATGCAACCGCAAAGAACGTATTAACATTCGCACCAGCTCCCATCGTGAAGAAATGGTGAGCCCAAACGAAGTAGCTGATAACGCTGATGAGCAGAAGTGACGCAACCATGGAACTGTACCCAAAAATCCTTTTCTTCGAAAATGTTGCCACGACCTCTGAAAATATCCCGAAAGCAGGCAAAATGACGATGTAGACTTCAGGGTGTCCCCAAATCCAAAACAGGTTGACAAACATCATCGGGTCCCCGCCGTGAAGCATTGTAAAGAAGTGGGTTCCAAAGACTCGGTCTAAGAGCAGTAACGCCAAAGCAATTGCAAGTGCCGGAAAGGCTGCAATAATAACGATGCTTGCTGCCACTACGCTCCAGGTGAATAGAGGCATTTTCATTAACTTCATGCCAGGAGCACGCATCTTAAATATCGTCGCAAGGAAATTAATCCCCGTTCCGATACTCCCAATTCCCGTAATCTGAACAGCGAGCAAGTAAAAGTTTTCCCCGGGTCCCTTGTCAAATCCCAACTCCGTCAACGGAGGATAACTCACCCATCCTGCGTCTGGTGAGCCGCCGAAGACAAAAGACAAGTTGAATAATAAGGCGGCAAAGAAGAACAACCAAAAGCTGATTGCGTTTAAATACGGGAATGCAACATCACGTGCACCAATTTGCAGTGGTACAACAATGTTGAACATGGCGAAGATAAAGGGCATTGCCATGAAAAGAATCATGATGGTTCCGTGTGTGGTAAAAATCTGATCGTAGTGCTCTGCAGTCAGCAGATGATTATTCGGCACAGCAAGCTGTGTTCTCATAAGGAGCGCGTCCACGCCCCCTCGAAACATCATCAGTAAAGCGGCAATCAGATACATAATGCCAATCTTTTTGTGGTCGACAGTCGTCAGCCATTCATCCCACAACCATTTCCATTTTTTGAAGTGCGTCAGCACACCTATGATTCCGACGGATGTAAGCAAAATGAGCACATCTGATGTCCAAATCATGGGGCCTTCATTCCACATGAGATATGTGTTGGCAAAGTGCCAAAACCATTGCGGCACCAAAATCACTCCTTTCAATACTCCTTAATGATTGAGTCCAGCAGCCTTCATCATATGATTCATGTATTTTCCGCCCTCTTTCGAAACCACGTCCTTGTATAGGTTGGGCGGAAAGCCTGAATAGGACTTCGTTCCCACAACACTAGGGTCTGTAAGTTGTTTGTATGCCGATTGCGTCAGTCTTGGCGACGTAGCCTTGATTTTCTTCACCCATTGATTGAACTGTGTCTGGGACTTAGCAACAACGTGAAAATACATGTGTGCAAAACCTTTGCCGGTAAAGTTAGCCCCGTGGCCGTAATAGGTCCCGGCCTTATCGGCTTGCAACCACAGTCCCATCGACATTCCAGGCATGGTGTACTCTTGTCCTCCCAGTTGAGGTACCCAAAACGAGTTCATGGGTCCGTTGGCCGTAAGTTGAAATCGTACAGGGACACCAGTCGGGATATCAGCGTAATTAACAGTGGCGACTTGCTGTCCCGGATACTGGAACAGCCATTTCCAATCCAGTGAAGTCACTTGAATGGTTATTGGCTTCACACTCTTTTCCGGGGGATGAACCAACGCGAATGTAGTTTTCGCAGTGAAACCGCCCAAAACTGCAACGATAACAATCGGAATTCCCCACCAAATCAGTTCCATAGTGCGGTTCTCTGACCACTTTGGCTGATATGGAGCCTTATTCCCCGGCTTGTCGCGGTAGCGAATGAGAACATAGACCATGAAGAGAAAGACCGGAGTAATGATTGCCAAGACGAGGATGGCCGACAATTCAATAAGATGAAGTTCTTCCCTGCCGACAGGACCGGCAGGATGCAACACTACAAACCTGGACCCGCAGCCAGTCAGCAATACTGCTGTCGCTGCTGAGAGGGCTAGCAGAAACGATTTCGAATGGCGGCGTCGACGTTGATTCGGCGTCTGCAAGGCAATATCTCCTTTCTATTGCTGTCCGTTGGTGAGTACATAGGCAGCATCAAACTGTAGTAACAGAATACGACGCGGCAAAATATTGATTTTGTGATCTGCGTCACACTTCCAGCGCATAAAATTCCGGCGTTCACACTTTGTTCTATTTTTCGTGACAACAACAAAAACGGATTCTCCTACAGCGACAAGGTCCCTGTAGGAGAATCCGTTCCATTTACAGTCAGGAAACTCCAATTTAGTTTTTACTACTTGACACAATTACGCTTCAGCGAGCCACGCAACAAATAAGCCTTCGTCCTTCCATCGTATCCGTACTTCTCCATGTTGTGTGCGGCTAGCCCACCTAGACCATCACTTCCCATAGGTTCCCGCGTTGAACCGGAGTCCCATGAGCTGGACAGACCCAGTCGAACGAAAGCTTTCCTACGGTACGAATCGACTGCTTCAACTCACCCTTATTCCAGTTCAGAAAACCGGGAGTCGCTTTCAGTTTCCCTTTGCTTGAAGTAACGAGATCGCCCGCAAAAAGCGTGTCTTGATACAGAACAGAAACATGTCCCGGGGTATGACCCGGTGTAGGTATGACTTCCAGATTACCAATCTTTTGACCGGGTCCATAGACAGCATCAACTGTCGGTGACTCGGCCTTGACGAGGGTTGCGATAACCCGCTTTAATCCGTGCCGCTTCTCCGTACCGTGGATATACGGCAAGTCCTGTTCCGGCGCCCACAACGTGGCTTTGCTTTGTTCCTGCAAGAACTTTGCATTGCCAATGTGATCGACGTCGTGATGCGTCAGTAAGATATGTGCAATATCGTCTGGACGCAGTCCGAGTTCCTGCAGTTCTGCAACAATTCTGTCAGCCCGGCCAGGCATACCCGTATCAATCAGTACCGGCTCGTCACCCATCACCAAATAGACGTAGCTGCCTTTTGAGGCTTCGAGTAAGTAGACATTTGTATGAATTCTCATCCACGCACCTCCGCTCGACCTGTTCGAAATCATTATATCGTTTTTTAGCACTGCTGTTGTTTAAGATCCCGGTCTCCCACACATACTAACTGCGCACCATACACTCAAGTGCACGCCCCCATCTATCCTTAAATGAAAAGGAGGCAGGCCAATGCAGCGCAACCCTAATAAAGGTCTGGGCTCACTTTACTGGTCTATCATCATTACGGTTCTGGTTCTCTTTGTTTTGGCAGGAGTCCTGTGGTGGTATGATGCCAAGCTGATTCCAGGGCACTAGACGAAAGAAAACGGCAGCAGATGGACAAGCACTCAGCACGAAGTCCATAACATTTCTCCATAGGTAAGTTCTACATAATTCACCGTAAGCGGGGAACAGTATTGCTATGAATAGACAAAGACCAAGACGCGACACAAAGGCGAGAAAAAGACTCGTAAATGCTAGAACTGCGACCATTGTTATTGCAGCGGTATTTTTGTTCGTTCTCCTATTGGAATTCCAAGAGTTTGTGCACCTGAGCTCACGCCTGTTTTACTTCATTCGCTAGAGATTCGTCATGAAAACCATTGGCTTATCTCTTGTACACAGCGGGAAAGGAGTGGCAACAACTTTGAAACGTCTATGGAGCAGGTTGAGCGTGTTATTGCTGTTTACTATGCCCTTGCTGCTAACAGGGTGCGGAGAGAGATACTTTGTTCTGAATTCTGCCGGACCCGTAGCAAGAGTCGAGAGGAATCTAATTTATACATCCATCGCTTTAACTTTGATTGTCGTCATCCCGGTCATTGTTTTGATGTTTTACATTATCCATCGTTTTCGAGACAAACCAGGAAATGACGCGCCTTACGAACCACAGTGGTCGGAGAATAAAACCCTGGAAATTGTCTGGTGGGGAATCCCGATTGTCATTATTGGCATTCTCGGTACCCTAACTGTGCGAGACACATTTCGACTGGTGCGCCCGCCTGCGAACGTGACGGGAAAGCCTCTGACCGTACAGGTAACCTCCTTAAACTGGAAGTGGTTGTTTCAGTACCCCGAGCAAAATATTGCGACAGTAAATTACTGCGCAATTCCCACCAATCGCCCTGTCCGGTTTATCTTGACGAGCAATGCGCCCATGAATTCCTTTTGGGTTCCGCAACTCGGCGGTCAGGAATATACCATGCCGGGTATGGCGATGAGGCTGTGGTTGCAAGCGGATCATCCAGGCAAGTATTTTGGCAGCGGCGCAAATTTCTCGGGCCGCGGTTACGCACACATGAAGTTCAATGTGGTTGCAAAACCCGAAGGCGGATTCCAACAGTGGGTGAATCAAGTGAAATCCAGCGCACCAGCATTAACAGTCTCCGGCTATCACGACTTGACAAAAGACAGTGTTATGAAAGAAACTGCGTATTCCTCGTTTCCTCCGGGAAGTTTTGAACGGATTGTACGTCAAGAAGGCGGCATGTATATGAAACACAAATTGACCGAAGCAACCGACTAGATATGGAAAAGAGGTGTATCGATGCCTGTTGACATCAAGAATTTCCTAACTCACTTCTTCGTAACCGGTTACCCGCTGATTTATGGAGCCGACGCGTCGATTATTCTGGCCACTGTCGCCATCTTGTTTGTCCTGACTTATTTCAAGAAATGGAAATGGTTGTGGACTGAATGGTTGACAACGGTGGACCACAAAAAGATAGGAATTATGTACCTTATTGCAGCGCTGCTCATGATGTTTCGCGGCGGTGTCGATGCAATTTTGATGAGGACCCAACTCATGTTGCCGAACATGCACTTCCTGGGGCCCCAACACTACAATGAAATCTTCACAACGCACGGCACCCTGATGATTTTGTTTGTTGCAATGCCTTTCATCTTTGCACTTTTCAACATCGTTGTTCCGCTGCAAATTGGCGCACGAGACGTCGCGTTTCCGTATCTCAATGCGATTAGTTTCTGGCTGTTCTTCTTTGCCGCCTTATTGCTCAATCTCTCGTTTGTCATCGGCGGCTCTCCGGATGCAGGATGGTCCAGTTACCCTCCACTGGCAGGCGCTGAATTCGACAAAGGACCAGGAGAAAACTACTACCTTTTGTCTTTGCAAATCACGGGAATTGGGAGTATGGCAACCGGAATCAACTTTCTTGTCACAATTTTAAAGATGCGGGCACCTGGTCTTACTTTAATGCGTCTCCCTCTGTTTACATGGAGTGTTGTCGGAGCTTGTATCCTCATTATTGTTTCGTTCCCGGCACTCACTGCAGCCCTGGCCCTGCTCCTGATAGACAGAGTTGCAGGCGCCCACTTTTTCACGATGCTCGCGGGCGGAATGCCCATGATGTACGTCAATTTGTTCTGGATTTGGGGGCATCCAGAGGTATACATCGTGGTACTGCCGGCATTCGGTGTGTTTTCCGAGGTAGTTGCCACCTTTTCAAAGAAACGGATTTTCGGTTACACATCAATGGTAGCCTCCATCATGGTGATTACAGTTATCAGCTACTTTGTCTGGGTTCATCACTTTTTTACGATGGGTGCGGGACCAGGTGTCAACAGCTTTTTTGCCCTTGCCACCATGGCAATCGCAATTCCAACTGGTGTCAAAGTCTTTAATTGGCTGTTCACGATGTACCGCGGCCGGATACGAATAACGGCACCAATGCTCTGGACCCTTGGTTTCATTCCCAACTTTGCTATCGGCGGGGCTACGGGTGTTCTGCTGGCTGTTGCACCAGCAGATTATCAGTACCACAACAGCTACTTTCTCATAGCCCACTTTCACCAGGTACTCATTGGTGGAACCATCTATGGAATGCTTGCAGGGATGTACTACTGGTGGCCAAAGATGTTTGGTCACAGGCTCTCTGAAGGGTTGGCGAAACACGCGTTCTGGTGGTTTAACCTTGGCTTCTACATTTGTTTCATGCCTCAGTATGCCCTTGGTCTGATGGGCATGACGCGGCGGATTTACACCTATCCGAAGGGACTGGGATGGGGGCCGTACAACTTTATTGCTACCGTCGGCGCCTACATGATGGCCATTGGGTTTGTCCTTATTGTCGCAAATGTGGTCTACAGTGCCTTTTACGGCGAGCGCGATACAACGGGAGACATCTGGGATGCACGCACACTGGAATGGTCACTGCCATCGCCTGCTCCTCACTACAATTTCGCCGTTATTCCGCATGTGGACAGACGAGATGCATGGTGGGTCATGAAACAGGAACGCAAGGAGGGGAAGACAACCCTTGATTTACAGCAGGAACCAATACGCCCAATCCACATGCCGAACAATTCAGGAAGACCCTTCATCCTGGGCGTCTGCTTCTTTACTGTGGGCTTCGGGTTCGCTTTCAGCTGGTATGCGCTGGTTGTTCTTGGCTTCTTGGCAGTCGCCGTGCTGTTACTCGTGAGGTCCTTTGAATACGAGGATTCACACTACATTCCGGTTGAAGAAATCAAAGAAACTGAAGCAGCTTACGGGAGGTTGTAGAAATGGCAACAACTGAGGAGTCTCTTCATATCCCATCACATTCCCGGAGTAAGCCATTAGAGTACTCCACAGAGGACGGAGCCCTGCGAATATTTGGGTTTTGGGTGTTTTTGGTTACGGATATGCTGTTGTTCTCGTGTTTCTTTGCAACCTACGCGGTGCTGTACAGACACATCTCTACGGGTCCAACGCCTTCCGCAATATTTGATGTGCGCGGGTACACCGCCGAAACACTGATTTTGTTAACCAGCAGTTTCACGTCTGGTATTGCAACCTATGAAATGCGCCGTCAAAACAAATCCGGTTTGATTACCTGGACCATTATTACACTGCTCCTGGGTTTATCGTTTATTGGACTTGAAGTCAGCGAATTCTGGTCGGATGTGGTATCAGGTGCCACAATGCAAACAAGCGCTTTTCTGTCTGCCTTCTTCACACTGGTTGGAACACACGGCTGCCACGTCTCTTTTGGGATTATATGGATTACATCGGTGCTAATTCAAGTCATCCGCCGTGGAATTACACCTGTGACTTCGAGAAAGGTGTTTATCACCTCCCTCTATTGGCACTTTCTTGACGTGGTGTGGGTGTTTTTGTTCACCGTTGTCTATATGATTGGAGGGATGTATTGACATGTCATCTCCCGATGAGCACATGAGATCGACACACAGAGAGCACGGACTAGGCGTACCGATTGCAGGATTTATTCTGTCAATTGTACTCACCATCATCGCCCTGTGGCTTGACCAACAGGGTGCGTTACCTAGAGACTGGCTGATTACGGTCGTTCTCGGATTGGCTGTTATCCAAATTGCCATCCAACTGTTTTTCTTTATGCATGTGACGGAATCCGATGAACGAGCCTGGCACATCTGGCTCCTTGCGCTTGGATTCCTTCTCGTTATTACAATTGTCGCTTATTCTATGTGGATTATGACCTTCGGCGCCGAAGCCTACTGACGGCGCCGAGGATCCCCGTTCTTGTTCCTTACCCCCAAATATCATGAAGCCGAGCCTTGTCTTTTCATCTGTAGCCGCAGCACTGCGAATCGTGCAACTGCAGCTTGCGCGTAACAGTTTCTCTCCCTCAGAATCTTCATGACTCCTTGTGAATGTCGGAAATCAACTTGTCGAGAATCTCACTGTCTTCGAGCCCAGTAACATCCCCTTTGACAGTGCCCTCCTGAATGATTTCGCGAAGCATTCGGCGAATAATCTTTCCGGACCTGGTTTTTGGCATGGAATCGACAAAATGCATACGATGAGGCCGCGCAAAACTTCCAATATCGTCCACGATTTTGTCCTTCAGTTCCTGCTCAAGTTCCGAAGACGCCGTTACGGTCTTGTCCAGTGTTACAAACGCAATGGGGACCCAACCCTTGATTTCGTCCGGCTGACTGACAACGGCAGCCTCAACCACAGCGCCGTGCTGAATCAGCGAACTCTCCATTTCCATTGTGCTGATACGGTGGCCCGAAACGTTTATCACGTCGTCAACACGGCCGAGCACCCAGAACTGCCCATCCTTATCCCGTACAGCGCTGTCCCCAGTAAAATAGACCCCCGGCATTTGTGAGAAATAGGCGGTGATGTAACGCTGCCTGTCCCCAAACACATCCCGCGCCAAACTTGGAAACACGTTTCGTATAATCAAATAACCAGCCTCACCGTCAGCTACCGATGACCCGTCCTTATCGACCACGTCTAAATGATGTCCGAAGAAAGGAACTCCGCAAGAACCGGGCTTCATAGATACTGCCCCAGGCAAGGATGCCAAAGGCGTTCCTCCGGTTTCAGTCTGGCCCCAGGTGTTATTAATCACAACCTTCCCTTTACCCAAATCATGATAAAGCCAATTCCAAGCTTCAGGATTCAGCGGTTCACCGACAGATACCAGTAACTGTAACGCAGAAAGGTCGTACCTCTGCGAAACTTCCGTCCCGTACTTCATGAGCATCCGAAAAGCTGTTGGCGCTGAAAATAACTTGTTTACCTGATAACGCTCCATGACTTCATAAACACGGCCCGTATGTGGATAATCGACGGCTCCGTCGTATAGGACGGTTGTCACACCAAGCGCTAAACCTCCAACTAACACAAAAATATGCGATGTCAACCAGCCAATGTCGGCCGTGTTCCAATACACATCGGCAGGTTGGATGTCCAACTGGTACTTCGTATAGGCATACGTGCCTAGTAAAAAACCGCCCCCGGCATGAACAATTCCCTTCGGCTTTCCGCTTGTGCCGCTTGTGAAGATAAGCAACCCGGGAGCATTCGCTTCTAACTTCTCCGGAGGACAGACACTTGCGGCTTTAGCCATGAGTTCACCGTAGTCATAATCACGTCCCTCTTTCATCGGCGTAGGCTCATGCGGTATTCGTGAAAAAACAATGACATTCTGAACTGGTGTTTCCCCCTGAAGGGCTTCGTCGACAGTATCTTTCAGACGCAAAACCCGCCCTCGGCGATAGCTTGCATTACTGCATACAACCGCTTTTGCGTTGGAACTGACAATTCGTTCACGTAACGCTTCGGCAGAAAAACCAGCAAATACTGTGTTATAAATGATTCCTAAGCGCAGACAAGCCAGTAACACAACATAGGTCTCAGGAAGGTTTGGCATATAGACGCTCACGACGTCACCTTTTACAAGACCAAAGCCTTTTAATACGTTCGCGAACCTCTGCACCTCTCGATACAATTGACCGTAAGTCAGGGTACGTCGATTGCCTTCTTCGCCTTCAAAATAAAGGGCCACTTTGTTCTTTCTGTCCGGATTCAAGGCATGTCTATCCACACAATTCTCACAAACATTTAAAAAGCTATCAGGGAAAAACTTAAAATCTGGCATCTCTCCGGTCATTACTGTACTGCTGCGTTCTGTCCAGGTCAGTTCGTCAGCAATAGCGTTCCAAAACCCTTCAGGATTGGTAATCGACTCGTTATACTTCTTCATATACTCATCATAGTCCGAAACGTAGGAACTGTTGCGATACCCATCGGACGGAGCGATAAGAGGACTTTCTGCAATCATCTTTAAAGCTTGCTCATCCCTCACTGAATCACCTCTTTCACCATGATTTGGGTGTGCCATAATTGAGTCGCCAACGACAAGCTCTCCCACACCAATTGAAAGGAAGCGCTTTCTTTTAGAATAGAACAACCACGCCAGACTGTAAATATAGAATTTTCAGATACAAATGGTCATAAAGTGTGAAGCTTGCCATCTGACCGTATACAAAGGGAGTTACCTGTTGCAGGCAACTCCCTTCGTAACTCGCTTACTTATCTATCATCAACCGCCAAGCATAATTTGCATTAACCGCCAAACATGCCTGGGGCGGAGAACGGGTTTAAACTTGACCCTCCACTACTGGAACTGCCAGATCCACTACCGCCAATATAGCCGCCGCTGCTTCCGCTTCCGCCGATGTAGCCGCCGCTGCTTCCACTTCCACCGATGTAACCGCCGCTAGAGCCGCCGCTGGATGATTGCTGTTGCGGAACTTGTGTATACTTCTCCAAGGTTATTTTCAGGGTCTTTTTTGTCTTACCACGGTAAATTTGCACCGTTACAGTCTGGCCAGGTTTCTTTTCAAAAATATACGTTCTAAGGTCTGCTGTGGAGCTCACCTTGTGTCCGTCAATTGAGACGATGACGTCGCCTTTTTTCAATCCTGCGCTGCTTGCTTTGGACGACATCACTTTGTAAACGTAAACCCCATTATTCACAGGGATCTGGGCCAGCATACTTTGAGGAACCTGAGACAACGGGATGCCTTCAATCCCCATCTCTGAATGAACCACTTTCCCGTTTTTCATTAACTGAGTAGCAATATTTTTGACTTCATTAGCTGGAATCGCAAAGCCCATATTATTAAATCCCTGGGCAACAATTTTGCTGCTGTTAATGCCCACAATATCTCCCTGCATGTTAAGCAAGGGTCCGCCGCTGTTTCCAGGATTAATGGCTGCATCCGTCTGAATGACACTTTGATAATCTAAAATTGATTGACTCTCTGTCTCAACCGGCATCGTGCGTTTGGTCGCGCTGATAACGCCGGATGTGACCGAGTCTTGAAACGCGAGTCCCATTGGGTTACCGATGGCTACCACCGGCTGGCCCGCTTGGAGTTCCGTGGAATTTGCAAAAGGAACGGGGTTGACATTACTCACTTTGCTGACCGGTATGCGTACCACCGCCAAGTCTGTAAAGGGATCGGAACCGACCACGTCAGCCTTAATGTGGACACCTTTGCTTGTGACAACCTCCACTTTAGCTGCACCCGCAACAACATGATGGTTTGTGACCAGATATCCATATTTTGAATTCTTGAAAATCAGTACGCCGGAACCAACCCCGGTCGCTTTCAACTGACTCTGTTGTGAAAAGTAATTGGTTTGCTTCGTATAATTGACGACGCCCATCACTGCGGGCTTCACTTTTTGAACCACTTTCACCGTGGCATCACTTGTTTTTATGTTGGCCGTTTGCAAGACCGGAGTAGAACTGCTGCTAGTCGTAAGAAGACCAGTGGTTGAAGCGGGTTGCTCCTTGGTTAACGTAAATAGAGTTGCTCCAGAACCGACCAAAGCTGAAAGTACAACAGTCGCTGTCCAGCCGGCGACACGACTCCAACCTCTTCCTTCAAGTTTTGGTCTGTTGTCTTTATTGCTGTAGAACCCCATATGTTCAACCTCCTTCCTTTCTTCTTACTAAAGTTTAGCATATAGCACCTTGCGAACTGTAAAGATTATATGGAGATTTTATTGTTTTTGTTTGCAGAAAATCGCCGCGTTTGCCGATAGGCAGCAGGTCGCGCGTGCTATACATATCCGTTACGGTTCAGTAAATTAGCATAGCCACATCAAGTCTATTTCAAACCACGTTACTAGAATTTTGAGAGTCCGATATGATACAGACTCTTAATTAGATACCAAAAGAAAATTGCCAAATGAGTTTTACCCGTTTACGGTGGATGTAAAGTGAAAGTAATCTGCCTGCCAGTCTGTTATCATGAAGAGGAACGGTTCACACCGCACTACTATTTTAGGGAGATGAACAGAGCTTGAAAGAAAAATGGAGAAAATATGCTGAACTCGCTGTCAAAGTCGGCGTCAACCTGCAACCGGGTCAGCACCTTGTCATAGGGTTTGGTTCCCGACAGGTATACCCTGAACACATCGAGTTCGTACGCATCTTAACAGAAGTCGCGTACGAAGCCGGGGCACGCTTTGTCCAAGTCGACTGGGGAGACGAGTTGTGGCTGAAAGAAACTGTCAAACACGGTGATTTGGATACTTTAGCGGCACGTTATAAATGGCAGGCTGAATGGGTTGAGCAATTGGCTCGAGAAGGTGCGGCATACATAGCTATCCCAGCGTCCGATCCCGATTTATTTGACGGCATGGACTCAGAACGAGTCCTTCAAGCGACAAAATCTGCACGTACCGCATTTCAGGCATTCAACCAAAGACGAACAAACGATGATTACAGTTGGTCCCTGTTCTCACTTCCGACCCAGGCCTGGGCAGACAAAGTCTATCCTGAATTACCAGCTGCACAACGCGTTGACGCGATGTGGAAGGATATTCTCTATTGCTCCCGCGCGGATGGCCCTAATCCAGTGGAAACATGGAAAGAACACTTGGCCAATCTCTCAAAACGCGCTGATTGGATGAATGACCTCCACATTCACAAATTGCATTATCAAGCGCCGGGAACAGACTTGACCATTGAATTACCCCAAAAACACTTCTGGACGGCCGCCTCAAAGGAGACTCCGGAAGGTGTAAACTTTGTTCCCAATATGCCCACAGAGGAAGTGTTCAGCGCTCCCCTGAAAACCGGTGTAAACGGGACCGTTTCAAGTACCATGCCTTTGAACCACAACGGAGCTCTCATCGATGGAATTAAGCTTCGATTTGAAGGCGGACGCATTGTCGAATACTCAGCCAAATCCGGATATGATGCGTTAAAGGGCATCATTGAATCGGATGAAGGCAGCCATTATCTCGGGGAACTTGCTCTTGTACCCGTAAACTCCCCGATTTCAGAAAATGGTCGGCTCTTCTACAATACCTTGTTTGACGAAAATGCCTCATGCCATCTCGCCATCGGCATGGCATATCCACTTATTGAGAACGGAAGAAACATCGACAGAAGTGAGTGGGAGCAGCATGGTCTTAATGACAGTCTGGAGCACGTTGACTTCATGATTGGTTCGAACCAGTTAACCATTGATGCACAGACCAAAGACGGTAAGACAGTTCCTATCTTCCGCAATGGAAACTGGGCAACATCCCTTACCTGAACCATGCATGCAGTGGAGAGACAAACTTCGTTTTTATGTATTGGCGGGGCAAACGTGGATAGGAAAATCCAAAGTCTTGTCCCGCTTCAGTTGGAAACGTCAAATCCGTCCGTGTCCTCTCACACCTTTGGCGGTGTGGCGAGAAACATCGCAGAAAACTTGGCTCGAATGGGAGGACGCGTCGGCCTGTATACTCTGGTCGGCCCCGACTCTGAAGGAGAACACCTCATTTCCCACTGTAAACAGGCAGGTATAGACACTGTCACAACGGAGGTTGTCCCCAGTGCGCAAACAGGAAACTATACTGCTGTACTGAACCGAGACGGAAGCCTGGCCGTGGCAATGGCGGACATGCAAATCTATGACCTGTTTACTGTACAGCGGGTAGGGGGAAAGTGGGACACGATTGGACAAGCTGACATCGTTGTCGCTGACACGAATCTGCCTGCGCCAACGATAGATTATCTGATTCAGCACTGTCGCAGCAAGAATCTGAAACTGTGCATTGTTCCGGTGTCCGCACCAAAAGTACAGCGAATTCCAAATGACTTAAATGGCGTTTCTCTTTTCATTTTAAACCGGGATGAATTGGAGTGCTTAATGGGGCTGACGAGCCAAACACAGACCACGGCCGCTATAACTGAAGCTTGCAGACAATTGCACAAACGAGGCTGCCACAACGTAGTGGTCACACAAGGATCTAAAGAGGTGCTGGTTGTCTCTGACTCCGGAGAAGTGCTCGTGCAACCTGTTCCAAAAGTGCACGTTGCGGAGGTTACGGGAGCGGGAGACGCATTTGCCAGCGGAGTTACCTACGGATTATATGCACTGGAGTGTACGCTCTCTGTGGCCATACAGTTGGGACTGTCCGTCGCAAAAGAAACCTTGCAAAGTACGGAAACCGTATCTTCGAGCATCACACCGCTGTTTCTGAAAGAGTGGGGCACACAGCAGACTTAAGAGCAATCTGACAAGAGAGCATACAAGTTCAAAAGGCACCGATTGCAACTTCAAAAGAACTGAAGAAATTCGGACCACGGCAACAAAGGAGACGGCTCATTTATGAATAAATGGATTCAATTCTCTGCGGAAGTCGCAGAGGCTGCAGCACAGCAGAGGCCGATTGTCGCCCTCGAATCAACAATTATATCCCACGGCATGCCCTATCCAGTGAATGTCGAAACAGCCCTGGAAGTCGAACAAATCATCCGCGATGAAGGGGCAGTTCCTGCAACCATTGCCATTCTGGACGGAAAGATTCACGTAGGATTGGCTGAAGAAGAACTGCAACTCCTCGCTCGGACAGACGATGTGTTGAAAGTCAGCCGACGCGACTTGCCTTACGCCTTGGCGACCGGAAAACCGGGTGCAACTACCGTCGCAGCGACAATGATTTGTGCGAATTTGGCCGGGATATCGGTCTTTGTTACGGGAGGAATTGGAGGTGTGCACCGTGGTGCAGAACATACCATGGATATTTCAGCAGACCTGCTTGAACTCTCCAAAACAGATGTGGCTGTCGTGTGTGCAGGAGCAAAATCCATTTTGGATATTGGATTCACGCTGGAGTATCTGGAAACCCACGGCGTACCTGTGATTGGGTACCAAACCAACGAGTTTCCTGCCTTTTACTCCAGACACAGCGGATTTGAAGCGAATTACAAATTAGACACACCGGAGCAAGTGGCAGTATTTCTTCAAACAAAATGGAATTTGGGACTTAAAGGCGGAGCCGTAATAGGAAATCCGGTTCCCGAGAAAGATGAACTCCCCCGTCAGCAGATAGACACTGTTATCAATCAAGCGCTGGAAGCGGCGGAGAAGCAAGGTGTTCACGGGAAGGCGGTTACGCCGTTTTTGCTCGACAGGGTGAAGGAACTAACTCTCGGTGAAAGCCTCACGACAAACATTGCGCTCGTGCGCTCCAACGCTCACGTTGGAGCCCAGATTGCAATGGCTCTCAACTCAGGAACAGTGTGAAGAATGGTAGCCCCTGTTTATCCTGCTGGAAAAACGAAACGGCGTAGCAGTGTAATCACAAAAGCTGTCCCTGCAGCAAAGTAGACTAACAAAGCCCAAGCCTGATGTGCATCGGTGCCAGCCCATATGCCGTGTATTGTCACCAGCACGAACACCGGGAACGTCAGGTAGTGGATGAAACGCCATATACCTATCCACTGTTTTCGTCGCAGTACACTGCTCAGAAGAATCAGCACTATGCCGTAGAATCCGATGGTGCCGACTGCAGTTGCTGCGACTCGATAGGTTGCTGTACCTGGCACCAGCATTTGTCTCCAGGAAAATGGCACTGACGTATCGGCGTGCAGTCCGAGTAAATGCAAAGCAAGAAACGGGATTAGCAGCAACGAAGAAAACTGATGCACCAGCGTAACGACGCGTCTCGCACGAAGCCCGTCCCATATTGCTGCTTTCCCGGTTGCGCCAAGTAAAACTGTTAATGACAAGAGAACGTATGCAATCAGTCCGGACGCTCGTGCCATGTACCAAAAACGAAGGTCAGCCTGTGCGGGTGCCAGCCCCGCTACGCGGACATATGCAAAGGAAAACAGCGCAATCAGTGTTACGAATACAATGCTTAACATCAATGGTGTTGTCTGTCGTTCATCAATCACATCCACGCGTGTCTCACCTCCCCATTTCGCAGTACCACAACCCAGCCGTTGTTGCGTTGCTTCTGCAGCCATTCGATGCCAAGTTTGCTCCCTTGGATGAGCAGTGTTTTTGCCATCCATTCTGCCTCAGTCAAACTTGGGTGCAACACGGATGCTGAGACAATATCCGTCTGTGCAGACCATAACGTTCTCGGATCAATGATGTGGTGGACTTCCTGACCGTCAAACTTCCAACGCCGTCGATAGGTCCCACTCGTAGCAATGCTCATTGATTGAAGGTCGAGCACCAAAGCATGACCAGACACAACGGGGTTTTCAATGCCAACGGTCCAAGGTTTTCCTCCCTTCGACCCGCTGCAAATCATATCCCCACCAGCATCAATCACGAAGTTCATCACTGACCTGTCCTTAAGGAATTTGGCAGCCTGTTCAACAATCCACCCCTTCGCAATTCCTCCCAAGTCCACCTCATATCCAGATTGGAGCTTCACTCTATTGTCATAATGTTCAGACCACTCCAACGGACTTGAAGTGCGGCCATTCACAGATGCATCATCCGAAGACGTATTAGCAAAAGACACAAGCGTATCGGACTGAGTACTGTCGGTTGGCGTTCCACCGGAAGTGACAGGTAGTTCCGTGACGGAAGACACCGTTACACCTTGCTTTCCATTCACTCTGTCCATCAGGTGAAAGGATGTCTTATACCCTAATCCGGCAATAGTCGTTCCCAGAAAAGGATGAAACAGTCCCTGACTGTGTTTAAATGCAGAATCGGCTGCGTGAAGGACACCTGTCAGTTCACTACTTGCATCGAACCAAGTGCCCTGACTGTGATTGAGTCTGTATAGCTCATTGCCTTCAATAAACCGGGAGAGCTTCCGTTCAAGCGCCACGATGATTTCTTCCACCGCTTGCAGCAGTTTCGATGACTCGCTCTCACACTTCACTCCAGCGTCTTCTTCGTGGAATGCGGCCAACGTAACTTCAGTACCCATGGCTTTAAAATTTCTCTGTTTCATTGCTTAAGAAGCTCGGGATGTAAAGCCTGGCGTTTGGCTGGGGCTTATATTTACACTGCCGCTCTGACTGCTGGTCGTACCGCTTCCTGAACCTGTCTGTCCCGACTGTGAAAAAGACCTGTCATCTGAAAAGCCGCCGTTATCACCGCCCGCATCATCGTGGCGGTGATGCGTTGTACCGGAAGAAAATGCAGTGCTGGATGCCGCTGTGGTTCCCTGCGCAGCAGAATGCGTACTGGCAGAGGCCAAGTGGTTCCAGATGGTGAAGAATCCAACAAAGGCCGCTAAGGTCGTTCCCCAAGTCGATAAAATCATGTAGCGGTTCCGGCGACGTTTGCGGAGCTCTTTCTCTAACTGCTTTTGCTCATGAGTCGGGGTCCCCATCATCTTCGTTCCTTTCCCTAAGGATTATTCCATGGCTTCTTTCAAGATGGATTATCTTCTGACTTTGGTTGTTCTGAAGCTACGTTCATTAGTATATCCAGATTATATTATGAAGAGTTTATGACGATGTGGAGATTTTATGGAGAGCCACACTTGATTTCGCCTGACTCTCCCGCTTAAGTTGTATGGATACGCGTCGTCGCGTTGTCCCGCCGACCCTGAACACATGTCCTGTCACGAAGTAGCAGGGGAATTCTCTCGAGGCAAGCTCACGGTAAAGGTCGTACCTTTCCCCACCTTGCTTTCAACCTCAATCGTTCCGTTGTGGGCTTCGACAAACTCTTTGGCTATCGCCAGGCCCAGACCCGTTCCACCGGTCTCGCGGGACCTGTCCGCCTGCGCTCGATAAAACCTGTCAAAAATATGACTCAGATGCTCTTCGTCAATTCCGTTTCCAGTATCCGCTACCGCGACAGCAATACTTTCAGCCGTCGCGTTCATAGAGACGGTCACTGTACCTTCTCCTGGTGTATATCGCATCGCGTTGCCAAGCAGGTTAACAAACACCTGAGTGATGCGATTTGGGTCTATGCGGAGGTCTATGTTCGTATCGTCCATGGATTCATAGCGCAGTTGGATATCGTGGTCGTCAGCCTCAACCTGAAAATTCTCAACAACACGCTCAACCAGTTGTGCAATGTTTGTAGGCACTTTGTGTAACGGAAGTTGGCCAACTTCAGCCAGAGAAAGCCGATGCAAATCCTGAACCAGCGACGTCAGGCGAAACACTTCATCCTGAATGGGGAGGAGTGTACTCGGCTCGGCAGGCTCCACCCCTTGCTGAATCAACTCCAGCTTTCCTTGCATAATGGTCAAGGGTGTTCGCAGTTCGTGGGCTACATCGGCAACAAGATGCCGCCGTGCCTGTTCCGTCTCATACAGGCGATCAATCATTTGGTTAAAAGCCGAGGCGACTTGACCAAACTCGTCTTTCGTATCAAGGGAGAGACGTGTCTCCAAGTCACCCTCTTCGATTTTGTGCATGGCTTTCGTCATGTCCTTTAAAGGCCTCGTAATGCGGCTCGCCAGCCACGCACCTAGCAGAACAGCAACCAGTGCGGTTGCAAACAAACCAAGTACAGTAGCTGTTGTCATGGAGTGAAGAAGTCCTTGCTCTATTTGAAATAGGTTTTGATTGCGTTTGCTCCAGTCGCGCACGGTCAGAGTAGCCACTTGTTTCCCGGAAACAGATGTAATGGGCTCCGTCACTTGGACAGACTTGCCTCTCACATTTGGCACAGAAGTCTGCACAATGACGTGATTCTGCGTATCCGTTAATGTCAGTGATTCATTTCTGAGGGCCTCATGCAGCGTTCGGCTGTTTTTCAAAAGGAATCCCAGATTATTCCACGAATTCCCGTTAGAGTAGTAGTAGTATCGTAAAAATTGCACCCATTGGTTTACACTTTCTTGCTTGGCTGCAGTTGTTGCATAGCTCTTGAATAAATGAGCTGTGTACCCTTCTGACAAGGCAAAAAACACTGCTGCCATAAGCAGAACCAAGCTGGCCAAGGCAATGAGAAATTTGTCTCTCAGTTTCATTATTTGGGATTCCCAAAGCGGTACCCAACGCCGTGGACTGTTTGAATGTAGTCCGGAGCAGACGGGTCGTCTTCGATTTTCTTACGCAGGTGACTAATGTGACTGTCAATCGTACGCTCGTAGTACAGGTACTCATCGCCCATTGTCGCCTTCAATAACTGCAGTCGGCTGTACACAACACCAGGACGGTTGGCCAGCGTAACAAGTATCTGAAACTCCGCAGGTGTCAGTACAATTTCCTCGTCGCGCTTGAAGACGCGAAAGCTGGCTTCGTCGATAACGAGATCGCCCCGCTGCAACAGTTCTGCCTCATCGGTCTGCGGATTCAAACGCCGCAGGACTGAACGAATCCGAGCCAGCAACTCACGCAGGCTAAACGGCTTTGTCACGTAATCGTCGGCTCCTAATTCCAGTCCAATAATGCGGTCCGTCTCTTCGGTTCTGGCCGTCAGCATAATAATCGCGACATTGGATGCTTTTCTTAGTTCACGACAGACATCAATCCCGCTTAACTCAGGCAGCATCCAATCCAGGAGTACCAATTCAGGCTTAAACTCTGCGGCTTTTCGAAGAGCCTCCGTACCGGTTGTCGCTGTGTCAACTTTGAATTTTTCTCCTTCCAGAAAGGGTTGGAGAATATCAATAACCTTTTGCTCATCGTCCACAATCAGAAGTCTCTCATTCATGCGCTGTCATCCTCGTCATAAAATTCAGCATCAATCCCAGTCGGCTGCGGGCATACCCACGGCTTTGGACCGCTGCTGCGGAACCGACCCCGTCCGCAGCCGTCCTCGACCCCCGTGTCAACGGGTATTTGGTACGGCTGTGCCCAACGTTCCAACTGTTTCAGTGAGCGTCAGCTTCTTGCTCCCGCGGTAGACTTGTAACTTCACATTCTTTCCAGGTGTTAACTCAAACAATACCGCTCGTAAGTCTGCCATCGTTTGGACGGTGGTTCCATCAACCGCTACAATCACGTCACCGCTGGTGAGCCCAGCAGCCTGTGCCTCTTTTGACGTTACGGTGTGCACGTACACACCGTAATTGACAGGAACACTGGGTTGCAGCGATTCAGGCACTGTGTTCAACGACACACCCTCAATTCCGAGCGCGGGATGAATCGCATGTCCCGTCTGAAGTAGTTGCTTCGCAATTTTCTGCACCGTATTGGACGGTATTGCGAAGCCCATGCCCTGTACACTGGGATCGACGATTTTGCTGCTGTTTATACCTATCATATCACCTTGCAGGTCAAGCAGGGGACCGCCGCTGTTACCAGGATTAATCGCTGCGTCTGTCTGAATAACAGACTGGTAGTTAATCGTGGTGTTCGTCGCTTCATCCTGTACTGGCATCAGGCGTTCCTTTCCACTGACAATACCAGATGTAATCGTATCCTGAAAATCCAACCCCATTGGTGTCCCGATGGCCACCACGGGTTCCCCTACTTGAATCTGATTGGAGTTGGCAAACGGAATCGGCGGGATGTTTTTCACTGCTGTCAACGGGATCCGCAGCACGGCCAAATCCGTGTAGGCATCGGACCCTACCAAATCAGCGGTTTGCTGCTTTCCTGACTCCAATACTATTGCAATTTTGCTGGCCCCGGAGATGACATGATGATTGGTAATCAAATACCCGTATTTACTATCCTTTGCGAACAACACACTCGTACCGACGGCTGATTCCTGAAGCTGACCCTGACTTGTCGCATAAGATTGACTTCCGGCCGATTGAAAATTTACTACAGGGAATACAGACTTCGAATCTGCTTTTGCAACTTTCGTAATCCCTTCTCCAACCGTTACGTCTGTCAACTTGTCGACGGGTGCAACTGTTTGCGAGACACCCGCAGTCTGCACTGCGTTTTGAGGCTGTTGTTGAAACTTTGTAAACGCCAGCGTCGCACCAACTCCACTCACTCCAGAGACCACCACAACAAGTCCCCACCTTGCGACTGATTGCAGCTTCTGTTGCAACCCGCGTTTTTCCACTGTACCTCATCCCTTCATTGGGTGATGTTGTTTACTCAAATCGGGTGATGTCCGCCTACTCAAATCGCAGAGCATCGATTGGTGAGAGCCAGGCTGCACGGAATGCCGGGTAGATGCCGAAAATCACGCCTACAACAAGGGATACGACAAACGAGATCCACACCGCGGTGAGACTAATCTGAACGGGTGTACTCATCATCTTGCCAATCATCACACCTGCACCGCTGCCGACCCCAATTCCTATTACGCCACCGAGAATACCCACAAGTCCGCTCTCCACGAGAAATTGCCGCAACACGGTGCCTTTAGTTGCCCCTAATGCCTTGCGCAATCCAATTTCGCGGGTGCGTTCCGTCACAGATACCAGCATGATATTCATGATTCCGATGCCGCCTACAATTAAGGATATGCCGGCAATTCCGCCAAGGAATCCTTCCATGGTAGAGGACACGCCCTGCAATGTACTCAACAGGGATGCCTGGTTTGTGATGGTAAAATCATTGGATTGGGTGAAGCTTAGCCCGTGGCTCTGGCGCATAATACTTGTCGCGTCGTTTTGTGCCGCGGTCATACTCTGGCCGCTTTTGGCCGACAAGTAGATGGTGCTAGGGTCAGTCGATCCCGTTAGTCTCGACTGCAACGTAGACAGCGGCACAATAATCTTGTCATCCTGGTTGGTCGGCCCAGACGACCCCTGTGATTGCAACTCGCCGATAATTTGAAACGGAATTCCGCTGACCCAAACGGTTTTGCCCACCGGATTTGCATTGCCAAAAATGTTTTGTGCCGCGGTTGTTCCAATTACGCCGACATCGGCGCGTGCGTTTTGCTCCTCCAGGTTAAACTCCCGTCCCTTGGCGATCTTCAAGTTGCGCACCGTGAACAGAGCCGGAGTGCTTCCTTCAATGGTGGTCTGGTAGTTAGTGGCACCATACAATATCTGCGATCTCGTCGTCTCATCCGGCGCAACTGCCGCAAAGTCGTTGCTGTTTTTAAGTGTCGTCACGTCCTTTGCGGTAAGACTCGCTGTACCCAAGCCTTGGCTGATACCGTTTTGCACGGATTGCCCTGGTGAAATCACCAGCAAATTGGTTCCTAGACCCTCGATTCTGGACGTGACACTGCTCGTCGTAGCACTGCCAATGCTCATGAGTGCCACCACTGCTGCAACACCGATGATAATCCCAAGCAAGGTTAAAGCAGTCCGCAGCGGGTTATGCCAGAGACTTGAGAACGATGTTTTGAGTACTCTCCCTAAGCCCATGTTGAGGCACCCTCCTTCGCCCGCCGCGGTCGCTCGACCCGTTCTTCACGCTCAATTCTGCCATCGCGAAACCGGATGATTCGCTTCGCGTGTTCCCCCACGTAGTCTTCGTGGGTTACGATAACTACAGTTGTTCCTTCATCGTTCAGCGACTGGAACAAGGACAGAATTTCATCCGTGGAGTGGCTGTCCAGATTGCCCGTCGGCTCATCTGCCAAAATCATACTAGGTTCCGTTACAATTGCCCTGGCAATGGCAATTCTTTGTTGCTGTCCGCCAGACAACTGATTAGGATGATTTCTCCCCTTACTGGCAGGGTCCATACCTACTCTTTTCATCGCTCGAGCAGCTTGGGCACGGGCATGCCCTGCGGGTTGCTTAGCATACCACAACGGCAGTGCAATATTTTCCAGCGCCGAAGTCCTGCTTAACAAGTTATAGCTTTGAAACACAAAGCCCAACTTCTGATTGCGCAGACGTGAAAGTGATTTCTCGGTAAGCAGTGAAGTCGAGATGCCGTCCACGAGAATGTCTCCGGACGTAGGCTCATCCAGCAGCCCCATCAAGTGCATCATCGTGGATTTTCCAGATCCGGACGGACCCATAATGGCTACGAACTCACCAGCTTCTATTTGCAGGTTCACATCACGCACCGCGTAAAATGACACGGGTCCGGTATCATATCGCTTCGACACCTTCTTTAGTTCGATAACGGGCGGCATTAGTTGCCACCCCCTGTGCGACTGGAACTGCTGCGGCTTGCACTTCCACCGCCACTGCCCCCGCTGTTGCGGGTACCTCCACGGTTAAAGTTTCCCCCTCCAAATCCACCGCCTCCGCTCAACCGGCCAATTCCGCGGAAAGCACTCCCGCTGCCGCCGTTGCTGCTGCTACTGCCGCTGGATTGACTTGCAATCGGCAAGACCAAGGCGATTTGCTGGCCCGATTTCAGACCACTTGTAATTTGCACTGTATTCCCTCCGTACAGCCCCACGCTCACAGGATGAAATACCAACCCCGACGGTACGTTGCTTGTGCTTGCAGACTGGGTTTTAGCTGCACTGGATTGTCCGTTGCTGCCGTTACTCGAACTCCCCCCCGACCTGCCGTTTGCACCCGAGCTGGCACTTGACCCGCCAGACCCGCCTGTGGCACCTGAGCCGCTCGCACCGCCGGTTCCCGCCTTTTCATACACGCCGATTTGTCCATGAGACTGTGTCAAAGCCGCTGTCGGTACGGTAACAACGTTTTTCGCTTGCTTCTCCGTGACTTCCACAGACACACTGGCGCCTGGAAGCATCGTGATTCCTGACTGAGTCGGTTTATCAACCTGAATGATGGCCGGATAGGTGGTGACTCCGCTGGATGTCTGCGGGATCAGCTGCACGCTTTTCACTTTCCCGGTTAAGAATCCCCCACCGGTTGAAGACAGCGAAATTCTCGCCTGTTGACCAGGGTGTACCTGGGACACATCCGCTTGTGCAACACTGGCTTGGACCTCAAAATGCGAAGACGACAGGTCAGTAATCGTTGCAATCGTATTACCCGATGCGCTGCCTCCTCCCGATAGGCTTCCTGAGCCGCCGCCTGAGCCTGTTCCCGTGCTGGACGAGGTTGACGAGCTTGTAGAAGTGGAGGAATTTGGATTAGCCACTGTCATGATGGTTCCTGAAATCGGACTGGTAATAGTACAAGCAGAGATTTGATTTTCGATGGATATCACGTTGGCATTTGCCTGGTCCACTGATGCCTGTGCTTGCGCTACGACATTCGGATCGGGCTGTGTTGTCTGCGTTTGACCCTTTACGGTCGTTGTAGTTGGTTCCTGTGCTTGTGCTAATTTAGCCTGTGCGCTGGAAAGCTGAGCTTTGGCCTGTTCCAGTTGCAGTTCCAGACTGCTTGTGTCAAGATGAGCCAGCACTTGTCCTTTCTTTACTTTCTGTCCCACCTTCACAGACACGGACTTTAACGTGCCGCTGGCAGACACTGTTGCCTGATTGGTTGGTTCGAGAGTGCCCGAGAAACTCACCGCCTGGGAAACTGTACCGGTTGATGCCTGAATCCATCGAATCTGGTAAGCTGGAGATGCTGAAGCAGTCGTATGCTGGCGCACGATTGCATATGTGCTGCCGCCAGCTGCAATGACGACGACCGCAATCCAAGGAAAGGGCCGTTTCCACCATGATTTTTTCTTAAGATATAAGTCCTCTTCGAGTGCTGCCGAATCTTTTGATTCCACTTTACGGCCTCCTTCAGTAACCGTGACAATATGAACTTTTGCAGTTCGCCTTTGATGTGTTTTTGACATCTTAAGTCTATTGTTTCTGGGCATTTCTTTGATGGAGAAGCTTTGTAAATGATATGGAGAAGATGTGGAGGCTGGACAAAAAAACCTTTTCTTTTTACGAAGACATCTGGCAGGATTCATGATAGATAATATAGAAAGCCCATGGTCGGATAGGAGTGACAGATTCAGTGAGACTGCTGCGATTCATTCGCTTTGTCGCAATCACGATGATATATGGTTTCATATCCTGCAGTTTGCTCATATTTCACGGACCGTTTCCCAATGTAAAACTCTTTATCGTTGATTCTTTGACAACGTCGATGCACGGCTATTTACTGCGACCCTTGTCTATGTATACTCTTCCAGTTTCATACATCAGCGCTCATGCGCCTCAGCTTAGGAATACCAAGGTGCGTACTAGTCCTGTCATGGCGCATATGAATTACCAAAGCGTACACAACAACTCAATTCAGGTGAAGACGTACAATGGAAAGACGTTTTCCGCCAAAATTATGCTGATTCGCGATCCCAAGCGATTGAGGGTTTTGGTCACCAAACATCTCGGTAACGTCGGACAGTCGGTCAGTACCATGGCCAAAGAATACGGAGCCGTTGCTGCCATCAACGGAGGCGGATTCCGAGACGGTCATTACAAGGGGACCGGCGGCATTCCCATCGGCATCACCATCGCTGACGGGAAAGTCGTCCAGTCTGACAACAGTAAGCAGGCCCCAGTTATTGGGTTCACACAACAGGGCGCAATGATTGCCGGCGCCTATTCTCTGCCGCAATTGAAAAAACTGCACGTGGATGAGGCCCTGTCATTCGGCCCTGTCTTGGTGCAAAACGGCAAAGGTCTTATGCAGGGCAACGGCGGCTGGGGCTACGCGCCAAGGGCAGCCATTGGACAAAGGAAAGACGGTACCATTATATTGATTGAGACAGACGGGAGAACCCCGCAACACGTCGGGGCTACACTGACTGATGTTCAGAACCTAATGCTGCAATACGGCGCAACCGTGGCAGTAAACCTGGACGGCGGTTCCAGCACGACTCTCGTTGAAAACGGAAAACTCATAAATCACCCGTCGGACATTCTGGGTGAGCGAAAAGTGGCTACAGCCATCGCCATCATGCCTGAAGGTTGGAACAGCACATCTGGATCTGGAAGCGGATCTTCGTCTGGAACCGGATCGTCATCTGGCAACGGCACTGCATCCGGGGGCGGATCTTCGTCTGGAAGCGGCAGCAGCACAGGTAATTAAAGAAAATTTGTCATCGCGGTGAAAGGAAAACCAGGCAGTTGAGAGACGCAGTACAACGCAAGACGGAAGCCGGGTAGTAGAGAGAGGAAAGGCACACCGTAGAAAGACGGAAAGGCGGACAGTAATTGAAAAGCAAAACACTACGCAGGTGGACAATCTGGCTGGCTGTTATCACAATCGCAGAGGTTGGTGTTTTTCATCACTACAACCAGCAGTTGACCCCGAACAGCCAAGTCTCTCCTGTTCGAAAATACAGCCAGAGCGATTTTCATCTGATTTCAAACATTGGTACAACCAAGTTGCAACATCACCTGTATGCCCTGAGTCCGGACCATTCAAACTTTGCCTATATAACCGCAAAGAATACTTTTTTGGTTACTGACACACAGTCTGGCAAAGTCCTTGTGAATAAGCCTCTGAGCTACAAGCCGGACTTTATCAAGTGGATTGATAACAGCCAACTGATTGTGGGAACTGAAAATCCGGACCAAAATGGGTTAAAAAACATTCGTTTTAATACGTTTGACGTGAACAGCAAAACATTCCGGTTAATTCACGTTTTTAAACAGTACAAACAAAACGCATCACTTGAGAATGTGGCCTTCAGTCCCTATACCAATGATGTATATGTCCTCTTAGGAGGATCTAATAAATCCCTAGAATACCATTTTAACACGAATAACACGATGTTTCCATATCCACTGTCAGGGCGATTGGTTCGGAATTTAATGGTGTCCCAAACATCCGATCAACTCTATTATCAAGATGTAGCCAACGGCCAACCCAACGTTTGGGTATATGACTTCCATACTTCAGCGAGTCACTTAATTTCAAGGGATGCCAAATTACTCCATATTAATAATAATACTTTGACCTATGCTCAGCTAAATCAAAGCGGCTCAGCAACTGTTTTAAAGACGGTTTCCAGTTGGAAAAATGGATCAAAAACACTGCTGAAGTTGTCGTCTCCAATACCCTTCTCACAGTTGTTCATGTACAAGAATCAAGTTTACCGTGTAGGGTCAACAAAAATGACGAACCTTAAAACGAAGAAGACCATCACGCTACCTGACAATCAGAGTATTGTGAATTGGCAAGGCAACTTGTACCTTCTACAGGCAAGCGGAAAGGTGTATTATTTTGACCCGTCTGCGCAAACCGGCGCAGCAACCGCCAACCAGTCCAGTGGAGGCGGAACAAGGCCAGCCGGATCGTCCAAGAAATCCAACAGCGGTAACACAGGTTCGTCCTCATCATCCGGCGGCCAAGGCGGTTCTTCATCCGGCAATCAGGGCGGCGGCCAGAGCAGTCAAGGCGGTTCTGGAGGGGGGAGCACCGGTACGTCTGGTTCAACGGGATCGACCGGTTCATCCGGCACATCATCAGGCTCAGGAAACTCCGGAGGATCTGGCAGTTCCGGCGGCTCTATTACAGGAAACAGCATCATCACGCCGAGCAAATAAACAATAGACCAGATGCGGTCTCATGAATCGATGATAAAACCGGCACAATGTCCCGCGTGCCGGTTTTTTGTCCTCAACCTGCCTCGCGGATGAATGGCTCCCGTTCCCTGTCCGGCGCGCGTTGGTTAGGGATCCTTTTGCTCCCTATCACGACGCGCGCCAAAAAATAGTGATCCATTCGATCACTATTGCAAGCGGGCCGTCTTGAATAGGGATCCCGTTGCTCCCTATCACCCGCGCTCCATTCTGCCGCCTCCCACATTAGGGATCATTTATGACACTAACGTTCCCGGGCACGGACCATTAGGGATCTTTGGGATCCCAATCCCAGTGGGCCAGCACCATTAAGGATCATTGCGATCACTAACCGCCGCACGCCAGTCCTGACAGCCTGCGGCGGCAGCGGGATCGACAGGATGGAACGGGTTTGAACAAGACATAAGCGGAATGACGGAATTTATTAACTTAGGATACTGTTACATCCAGTTCGATGCACGGCAGACCCGGTGCAGGTTCTTCGTCTGGGCTCAGTTCTCCGAAATGTCAGCGCGCGCTGGTTAGTGATCCTTTTGCTCCCTATCACGACGCGCTCCAAAGAATAGTGATCCATTCGATCACTATTGCAAGCGGGCCGTCTTGAATAGGGATCCCGTTGCTCCCTATCACCCGCGCTCCATTCTGCCGCCTCCCACATTAGGGATCATCTATGACACTAACGTTCCCGGGCACGGAGCATTAGGGATCTTTGGGATCCCAATCCCATTGGGCCAGCACCATTAAGGATCATTGCGATCACTAACTGCCGCACGGCCAGTCCTGCCAGCCTGCGACGGCAGCGGGATCGACAGGATGGAACGGGTTTGAACAAGACATAAGCGGAATGACGGAATTTATTAACTCAGAATACTGTTACATCCAGTTCGATGCACAGCAGAGCCGGTGCAAGTTCTTCGTCTGGGCTCAGTTCTCCGAAATGCCAGCGCGCGCTGGTTAGTGATCCTTTTGCTCCCTATCACGACGCGCTCCAAAGAATAGTGATCGATTCGATCCCTATCCCCAGTAGCCGTCCAGAATAGGGATCCCGTTGCTCCCTATCACATACGCCCGCCTCTGCCCCCTCCCACATTAGGGAGCTTTGCGATCACTAATGTTCCCGGGCCCGGAGCATTAGGGATCTTTGGGATCCCAATCCCATTGGGCCAGCACCGTTAAGGATCATTGCGATCACTAACCCCGCACGCCAGTCCTGCCAGCTTCCTCTTCCTCTTCCTCTTCCTCTTCCTCTTCCTCTTCCTCTTCCTCTTCCTCTTCCTCTTCCTCTTCCTCTTCCTCTTCCTCTCTTTGCTTCTGCCCCAACGCGCTGTCTAGTTGCCCGCGTAGCCTGCAGGATGAGACTTGTGCCACTTCCAGGCTGTAGCTACCATGGTCTCCAGATCGTCGAATTGCGGGTTCCAGTTCAGCGCCCGCTTTGCTTCGTTGGACGATGCCACTAAGACTGCGGGATCGCCTGCCCGTCTATCTGCTTTTTCCGCTGGAATCGCTATTTCTGTAACTTTACGTGCGACTTCGATAACCGTCTGTACCGAGAATCCGTTACCGTTCCCCAAATTATAGGACTCTGCTGTTACCTGGCCTGAGCGCAGCCGCTCAACAGCTAAACGGTGGGCACTGGCTAAATCCATGACGTGAATATAATCGCGGACACAAGTACCGTCTTCTGTGGGATAATCCGAACCGAAAATGCTGACCTGTTCCCTCTGACCCAATGCAGTCTGTAGAATAATGGGAATCAGGTGTGTTTCTGGATTGTGATCCTCTCCAATAGGCAAGTCCGGATGTGCCCCTGCAGCATTAAAATAACGCAGCCGAACTGACTGTAAGCCATAGGCTTCATAAGACCAGTCCATCATCTTCTCTATTGCCAGTTTCGTTTCACCATAAGGATTGGTTGGAGTTTTACGATCACGCTCATCAATCGGCATTCTTTCAGGCTCCCCATACACGGCTGCCGTTGACGAAAACACTATCCTCTTAACTCCTGTTTCAACCATGACTGAAAGCAAGCGCGTCGTCGCACCAACGTTGTTTTCATAGTACTTGAGAGGATTTTGCACACTCTCGCCGACCAAGGAGTTGGCTGCAAAGTGAATCACAGAATCGACCTCATGTTGCCGTATAATCTTGCGCATTTGTTCTGACTCTCTGATGTCGCAGTCATAAAACGGAACACCATCCAGTACTGCCTCTCGATGACCTGTTGTGAGATTGTCAACCACAACGACTTGCTCCCCGTGACTGACCAGTTCAGCCACTGTATGACTTCCGATATAACCAGCTCCGCCGGTAACTAAAACAGACATTGAACAGTCCTCCCCAGTGTAGAAACCAATGACATCAAAATGAGTCTACCGAAGTCTAAGTGAATTTTCACCGTTTAAATCTTTTTTAAAAATTTTTGGACATTCTATGTATGTGGTATCCGCCACAAGTCTAAGCAAGATACTCAGGAGGATGAGTAATGAACAAGAAAGTAAGATGGATGACAATTACAGGGTTAGCTGCAACCGCCTCTATCGTCGGCGCACTGACCTACAGTATTCCAACTACATTCGCCCAAACCACTCAACCCGCCGTGCAACAAACTAACCATACGACGAAACCGGCACAGTTGAAAACCTATGAAGCACAATTGAAAACAATCCGAGAGACTGAAAAACAAATCAACGCGCAGTTAAAAGCAGCCCATGCTAAATGGAAAGACTCACACCAAAACCCAATGAGCCAATTGTCTGATGCCGAAAAGACCCAACTCTCGACGCTTCGCAGCAAGCTGAAAGACATACGGGCTACGGAACAAAAGCTGCACGCACAAATTAAGGACATCAACCAACAAATCAAAGACGCCAGGGCCAAACATGACAAAGCCTCCGTACAGAAACTAAAGACCACAAGGGCACCCCTGATTGAGCAGGCCAAGAGTCAGCGCGCTGATGCAGAGCAATTGAGAAAACAAGTTGAATCCTTAGTACCAAAAGACAAAATGAAAGCTTATAAGGAAGCAAGAAAAGCGCTTCAAGCGAAGGTTGCTCCGGTGCGCTCCACACTGAAAGACGCACAACAAGAACGTAAGTCTATTGTACAGTCCGTTCAGAGTCATCGCCAGAATAAGGATTGGAGCGCTCTGACAACAGACCTACAGAAATTAATTCCTGTCGAACAGCGAATCGTGTCTTCCAAGAAGCAGATTTTGCAGATTGTACAAAACGATTAGATAACCATCCTTTACAACTCGCACAGACGCTCGGCTGGGTGCCGGCCACATTCTTGTCCGGCACCTGCCGTCTCTTGGTTCCGTCCAATCACCTTCAAATCAAACGATGAGGGAGGCTAGCCCAATGCACACCTATACCTGGAAAGAAATCATGTCTGCCATAGCAGCCGCAATTGTTCTGAGTTCCCTCGCTTTCGCACTGAGCTTGTACTAGTGGGCGGGAATGATTACGAACATAAGAACGAAGCTGCCTTTGAAACCTTCTCGGAACTTTCCTTTGAATCCGTGGCGTAACAGCGCACTACAGTCACTACAGTCACTACAGTCACTACAGTCACTACAGTCACTACAGTCTCTACAGTCACTACAGTGCCTTTATCATGCCGCCGTCTACGAGTAGTGCCTGCCCGGTTATGTAAGACTGGGAAAACGATGATAAAAAGACAACTGCTTTTGCAAACTCGTCCGCGTCGCCGTACCGTCCGACAGGTATATCTTTCACAAACTGATTGCGTACCGTCTCCATATCCATACCCGTACGTTGGCTAATCGCTGTATCCAATTGAATGACTCTGTCTGTTAAGATACGGCCAGGTGCAACCGTATTGACAAGAATGTTATCTGATGCCAGCTCGGACGCCAGGCTCTTCGTGAGAGCGTGCACTCCGGCCCTAATTGTGTTCGATAAAATCAGGTTATCTATCGGCTGCCGAATCGATGAAGATGTTATTGAAACAATTCGGCCTCCGTTACCTGCTCTCAAATGCGGCAGAGCCGAACGTACGAGCCGAATCATGCTCATTAGGTTCAGATTGAACGCATCTTCCCAATCGTCGTCACTAAAGTTGCTGAATCCGCCAGCAGGAGGACCACCCGCATTGGTCACCAAAACATCTAGAGAACCAGTGGCAGCGACTGCAGTATCAATTGCCCTCTCAATATCCGAGTTTTTCCTCACGTCCAGCACACACGTATGGACCCTCATACCTGTTTCCCGTTCAATGTCCGCAGCAGCGTCCCGCAAATTCGTTTCGTCGCGACTGGCGATGGTCACTGAAGCGCCTTCTCTTGCAAACTGTATCGCACATGCTTTCCCTAAGCCTTTGCTGGCAGCAGTGACCAGAACTGACTTGCCGGCCAATTTGAGATCCACCTGTATTTCCCCTTTCATCCATCATCCATCATCCATCATCCATCATCCATCATCCTGCACTATCATAGCACTTTCCGTTGACGGCACTCCATTTTTGTGATGGTCTGCACACAGGCGTTTGTACTGCATAGGATACATAGAGAACAAATTCGGAACTAAGGCAGCCTCAAATGGCAGTTTATTACCAGAGGCTCACAAAACTCTGCAGCAACCAGGCAAGTTGACGAACGCACTGTAATGGAGGCTGATTCAAGATGTATCCCATGGACCGAAATCAACACGAGAATAAACCCAAGATTTACTCCGGGCCGTTTTGGGTTTCTGATAATAACCACCCGCAACATGAGAACGATAGATTAACGATTATCGTGACGAACCCAACGAAGCGCGATCTGTCGGCATCCCTAGATATCGAGCAGGCTTCGGCACCGGAATCATTTGGAAAAACAACTTTGCCTTTTGTGTTCTTCGCATCGAATGCACCCGTCTATTCGATTGGACCGACAAATATCTCACCTCAGAAAAGTCTGCAGATCGATCTCGATTTATCCATGTTCAAGGTAAGCGATTTGGCAGGCAGCGGTGCCCTTCGCATTACCAGTACTGGCGACTACGAGATTAAGCGCAACCAGGTTGTGGCCGGAAAATTGGAAATCCAAGTACTTGGCGGTGCCGGCCGAACAACAGTGACTGGCGATCCCGTTCCCGGCATCGACGTTCCCGACCCGAGCCTGACGTTTCATCTCCGAGACTTTGTCACCAATACATCAAGCTCACCAACTCAGCGTCCGCCGCAACAGATGCCCCCATTTTAATTTGTTTCTATGGAATACTGTCCAAATAAGGCTGCCCTTCATTACAACTGCTAGGACGGGCCTCGCGAAGTGTCCCATACAATGATTCACACGAATCTGGAAAAACGGTCTTCATAACTTTCGGTCCAATACAAACTTGAAGCAGGATAGTAGCCGTTGGGCTTATCCTGCTTCAATGTCAACTAGATTTTCAGTTAAATCTTACAATGTTTCCAAATGATGAACATGTATCAACAAGTACTGTAATGAACAAGAACAGCCATAACCCCTAGTTCTGCTTATGTGCTTCCAGTTCGATCGAAATCTTGACTTGGTCTCCAACGAGCACGCCGCCTGTTTCCAGAGCAACGTTCCAGACCAATCCAAAGTCCTTTCGATTCAGGGTTGCCGCTCCGCTGAAGCCTGCTACTTCGTCTCCAGACATAGGGTCTTTACCTGAACCTTCATATGTCACAGCAAAAGTAATCGGTTTGGTTGTACCGCGAATCGTTAAATCACCGGTGACATCATATTTTCCGTCGCCTGTCTTCTCAATCTTGGTGGCGTTAAAAGTCAGTTCCGGATGATTCTCAACGTCGAAAAAGTCACCTGATTTCAGATGTCCCTCGCGGTCGGGATTTCTTGTATCAATACTTGCTACGTCAACCCAGAAGCTAATGTTAGCTGTGGTTAAATCTTCGGGATCGGCCTCAATAGCAGCGTCAAACTTCTGAAATGTCCCTTTCACCTTGGATACCATCATATGCTTTACGGAGAAGTCAATACTGCTGTGTGCAACGTCTACTGCCCACTTCGCTTTTGCCATTTATATCCTCCTTCACCAGATGTGTGTGTCTTCGATATTACTTTACAATAGTCACTTACGTTTTGTCAATTAGATATGCTATGCTCTTTTCGTTATCATAATTAAATTCAACGCACGAGTTTAACAAAAAATACGTAGGTTTTGAAGGAAAGGAGCACACTAAGTCATATGAATAACAGAGGAATACACCGCGAGATTAGCAGTGTCCGGACAATCGAAGCACAACAGGACAGCAACATTCACTCTGTTGGGATGGTGTTACAGCCTGGGGATTGGCAACACAACGATCCGTTTCTATTCCTGGCGGAAGACTGGTTTGAACAAGGGACTTTTGATGTACACCCTCATCGCGGCATTGAAACTGTAACCTATGTCATTAGCGGTCACTTAAAACACTACGACAACAAATTCGGAGATGGAGAACTCTCGCCGGGGGACGTGCAGTGGATGACTGCCGGAGGAGGCGTGATTCACAAAGAGGATCCCGCAGACGGAGAAACAGTGCACAGCCTCCAACTGTGGGTGAACCTTCCTAAAGAACAAAAAATGACAACCCCCAGGTATCAAAATCTCCGAAGTCAGGATATGCCTGTACGCCGAGAACAAGGGGCGCTTATCCGTGTGTTCTCAGGACGGTCTGCAGACGTGGAAGCGCCCACTAAAAACCACGTTCCAGTGACTATGGTAGAAATTAACCTGAAACCAGGCGCTTCCATCAGCCAGGACCTGCCTGCAGATTACAATGGATTTATGTACGTGCTTGAGGGACAAGGAAAATTCGGTTCCAATCAAGTCGAAGGAGCAAAGAAGCAAGTCTTGTGGCTCGGAAATGCAGACGGAGCAGAGGATAGTTCAGTAGAAATTCATGCCGACACAAAAATGCGCGTACTCCTATATGCGGGACGCCCACTGCATGAACCTGTAGTCGCATATGGTCCCTTTGTCATGAATACCAAAGCACAAATCGCTCAAGCATTTGACGACTATCAATCAGGAAAATTTGCACATTAGAAACGGACGCTTTAAACACCTCGGACTCCGACGTACAGAAATGAGTCACAGCCAACGAAGACTTATGGTGATCTCTCAATACCCTTCGTAACATGCGCCACTACTGAGCGAGTAGGCTTATAGTAGGGCGCAAATCCTTACTAAGGAGGAGAAATCACTATGGCTCAAAAATATCGGTTGATTAAGACTGATTCAACAGGGAGTCGGTATTCTCCCTCCGCTGTGGACTCAGGTGCAAAAGACAACATACAACCAAACCAGACCAGCCGCATACAATCTGGCTCTAGACCTAGTTATCAACCGGTAAAATCCCAACGAAAGCTCCGATTTTGGAGAACGTTTACTATTGTCTTGTTTTCAGCCGTAATAGTAGTGGCAGCCCTCTTATGGATGCATAACGTTTCGGGATCGCTGGGTCATATACGGCATTCACTCGTACAGCAGTCCCAGACAAATGCTCAGCAAAATCGCCAGTTGTCACAGATTCAATCGACTTTGCAAAGCATCCAACACGATTTGGCAACACTCGGGCAACAAATGCAGACCGACTTTCTTAAACTCTGGACGGCTGTCAGCCATTCCAAGTAGTATATCTCAAGTGTGTCCTGCGGAGAATCGCGATTAGTGTAGCTCTAGGTTTAAGTTTTAGGGTTGAGTTTTAGGGTTTAATGAAGTAACAGTCGCAGCCATGACCGAGTGAAGATAACGATTTTGATAAGCTGTCCTGACTGTTCAGGACAGCTTTCATCTTCGCGCATTGTTTAAGTTGGCGTGACTCTATTGTCATGCCGCCAACTAGCTCCGTGAAGTTAAAGTTCACAGGGAGTTTGCAACACGAACCCGCTTATATTCACAAAGGACCACTCTACAGAGGCTCCGACTTCAGAGAAAATTCACTCGCCAGAATCCCGTAGATAAACGAACTCTGCCATTTTCCTTTCCAAAACATATGCTCCCGCAACACTCCTTCTTTGGTCATTCCTAGCTTCTCCATGATTCTTGCCGACGTAACATTCTCTGGCCTGCATGTCGCATAAATCCGGTGAAGGTTGAGTCTCGAGAAACCAAATTCGCACAAGGCATGTGCACTTTCGGTTGCAAATCCCTGCCCCCAGAACGCCCGATTGAAACAATATCCAAGTGAAGCCTGCTGGTACTCCTCGATATGTAGTCCGCTTCCACCAATCAACAAACCGTTAGCCTTGAGCGTAATCGCAAATTCGTATGTCACTCGGGGAGTTTGCTTCTGAGACACTAGCATCCTGTCGATATATTCCTGTGTTGCAGCCTCCGAATTAGGTCCCCACTCCATAAACTGCACAAGTTCCGCGTCCGAAGCATAAGCCTGCACTTGCTCCCAATCTGCTTCGATAAATTCCCGTATTATTAATCGATTCGTTTCAATTCTCATGGCAAACTCGTCCCCCGCTCCATTTAACCCCTCTTTAACCGTCTTTGTGTGTTGACTCAAGACTTATCAAGAATGTTTCTGCCACGGCATAATGGCGGAAAGCTGACGGTATTGCCTGTCCAAAGATTGACGGATATACTGGCCTCATCCTAGGAATGGAAAAGACGCCTCCATTACCTGTGACACTGTTAGCGCAGTGCCACTAGAGGCGTCCCACATTCAACATGATCATTATAGCAGAATTTTCGTTAATTGAGCAGTCCCCCGGTGTTTTTTGTTCGAAGTGAGGAAGTCATCCCATGTCCGTGTTGCCAGGGACACCTAGGGGTGGCAGGGAGTCGGCGTAGGGGTTGTATCAAAAGTTCTGGAGAGAAGATTCAACTCATCATTCGGAGAATGCGCTGCGAAGGTTGCAAGCGGATCCATCATGAACTCCCGAACCTGCTTGTGCCTTACAAACGTTATGAGGCTGAGAGTATTGAGCAAGTTGTTACACAGGAAGCCCCAGCCGTCGGAGCCGATGAATCGACGCTTCGCAGAATCCGAACATGGTTTGAAATATGGTCTGTGTATGCAACCAGGTGCTTAGCTTCCATAGCTCACCGAATGGAGTTCCCTGTAGAGAATGGGTCCAATCCTCTGCAATTCTCACTTCAAAGCATTGGACAGGCGGAATCTCATCAAAACAATGGATGGCTGGGGAAAGTTGTCCGTCCCATTGTAAATATGAATTTATGGGTACAGACCCGTTCTGCATTTTTGTCCGAATGAAGCCAGTCTACATTCATGTTATCCCTAGTTGAAAGAGGAGATAACCATGAAAGATTGGAAAAAAGCGGAGGATATTGCAGCGTACAGGGTACAACTAATCTCCCCATTGTTAGCAGACGGACTCGATGGAGCGAAGGTCCGGGACATCAAGGCTCAGATCTGTCAACAGCACGGTGTCTCTGAACGGAGTTTACGCCGCTATCTGGCTCAGTATCGCAAGCATGGATTTGAAGGACTCAAGCCAAAAGGAAAGCAGCATTTCCACTCATCCTCGTCACCGTTTAAAGACCTCATCGAACAAGCCATTCTGTTACGCCGTGAAGTGCCAAGCCGTAGTATCTCGCAAATCATTCAAATTCTGGAGTGGGAAGGCAAGGCGCTTCCTGGACAACTGAAACGCAGTACACTTCAAGAGAAACTAGCGGAACGCGGATATAGCGCAAGGCACATGCGTATGTATGCGGAGACAGGGATCGCAGCGCGCCGGTTTCAAAAACGGCATCGTAATCAGCTGTGGCAGTCAGATATTAAACATGGTCCCTACCTCCCCATCGGTCCGGGAGGAAAGAAGCTGCAAGTCTACCTGGTAGCGATGCAGGATGACGCAACACGCTTTGTATTACATGCCCAGTTTTACCCCACTATAGACCAATCCATCGTTGAAGATTGCTTTCGGAAATCCATCCAGAAGTATGGGGTACCTGAATCTGTGTACTTCGACAACGGCTCTCAATATCGCACCAAATGGATGTCCCGAACCTGCTCTAAATTGGGGATCAGACTTCGTTACACAAAAAGTTATTCGCCAGAATCCAAGGGGAAAATTGAGAGACTGAATAGAACGATTGACACATTTCTCAGCGAGGTGTCGTTGAACAATCCTCAGACACTAGAGCAACTCAATGAACAATTCCAAGTCTGGTTAAGTGAGTGTTATCAACATCGTCCACATGCCAGTCTGGACGAAAATGCCAGTCCTGAAACCGCCTACCGCAGTGACCGAAAGGCGTTACGCTTTACCACCCCTGAGGCTGTAGCAGATGCCTTCCTGCACGCGGAAAAGAGAAAAGTAGACAAGTCTGGCTGTATCAGCTTCATGGGTAAAAAGTATGAAGTGGGCCTTTCGGTAATTGGACAAGCAGTGGATGTAATCTACGACCCGGCGGACATCAGCCAACTTACCATTGAATGTTCGGGCCACAAACCGTGGCAGGTCAAAGAATTATCTATCGGAGAATCTGCAGGCCAGCGGCCTCCACTTCCATCGCATTTGGACACTCAACCTGCAAAGTCCTCCCGCCTTCTGGATGCAGCAAAGGAGCAGCATCAACAGCGCCGTGAACGAACGACACCCGCAGTTCGCTACGAGGGGCTATGGGAGGGGGAAACCGAGCATGTTTGAATCCTTTTACGAATTGCAACGCACCCCCTTTTCGCGAGATATCCCCACAGACGAACTCTATATACCGCCTGAACTCAAGGAGATTCTCGGCAGACTCAAGTATGTAGCAGAACGGCAATGGTTTGCTGTGGTAACGGGCGATTGCGGTATCGGCAAGACAACCACCGTTCGCAGATTCACAGAAGTCCTTTCCCAGTCGGCGTTTAAAACCCTGTACCTCTCAGATTCTAAACTAACGCCTCGGCATTTCTACAAGGGAATGTTGGAGCAGTTGGGGTATGAGGCAAAATTTTATCGTGGAGACGCCAAACGGCAACTTCATCGTGAGATTGAGATCATGCGTAGGGTTCATGGCCTACAGCCGGTGGCCATCATTGATGAGAGCCATCTGTTGGATAGAGAAATGTTAGAAGAACTCAGGTTCCTACTCAATTTCCGTATGGACTCACAAAGCCCGATGTCCCTCATACTCGTGGGACAAAATGAATTATGGGAACGTCTGAACTTACAATCCTACACTGCCATCCGGCAGAGAATTGACTTACAATGCAAACTGGAGTACTACGATAGAGCGCACGTTGGCGAGTACATTGAACGACACATGGCCTACGCTGGGGCAGAGCACACCATCTTTTCCGAGAAGGCGGTTGATGAAATTTATCGCTATTCTGCTGGTGCACCCAGGCTCATTAACAAAGTCTGTACGCATTCTCTACGTAAGCGTCAAACCACGGACACATTGCAGCATCATGCCACATCTGCCAGTATTGAAAAGCCCCACCGGCTAGCCAGCGGGGCTGTTGTATAGGGTTGTCTATCGACGATGTCGGACTTGTTCCGGCAAGCCGTCGGACCAAGGTAACAGGGTCGCCAGTGAATCTTCAACGGTCTGGTCGAGGTTAGGCAATTGTTCAAAAAGGTATTCGAGATAGGCAAACGGGTTCAGACCATTTTCTTTCGCTGTTTCCACGATGCTGTAAGCGACAGAACTGGCTCTGGCTCCGCTGGGGGCGTTACTAAACAGCCAAGACCGTCTTCCGAGAACGAAGGGTTTTATGGAGCGTTCCGCACGATTGTTATCTATCTCCAGGTTCCCGTCTTCCAGAAATGTAACAAGCTTCTCCCATTGGTTCAAGCAATAGTTTACTGCCTCGCCCAAGGTACTCTTGGGGAGTACATTGTCTTTCTGAGTATGAAGCCATGCTGAAAAAGCGTCGAGAACAGGTCGACTCTGTTTCTGGCGCTCCTTGTACCGTTTCTCTGTACTGGCGTCCTTCAGTCCACGTTCGATCTTAAACAGTTTATTGCAGAAGTCCAATCCTTCTTTGGCAGCCGTTGGACCTTTGCGTTTGCCTGCAGGCAAAGCTTTCAAAGCCTCATCAAATTTGCGCCGTGCATGACTCAGGCAACCCGACAGTCTCACATTGGGAATGTCATTGTACCCGACATAACCATCCACGTGCAGATATCCATGAAATCCTGCCAGAAAGTTCATTGGATGTTCTCGTCTGCGTGTTTCCTGGTAGTCATAGAGAACAATGGGAGGTCCGTCCCGTCCACTGCGGTATAGCCACATGTAGGACTTGCTCTCTGCAGCTCTCCCAGCTTCGTGTAACACTTGGACCGTGGTCTCGTCTGCGTGGAGATACGTTCTTTTCAACAACTCTTCATGCATGCGCTCATAGATTTTGGCCAACCACTGATTCGCTCCATATAGAACCCAGTTGGCCAGCGTCTGCCGAGACAGCGGGATTTTCTGACGCTCGAACTGTTGTTCCAAGCGATATATGGCATGCCTTGTACGTATTTCTTATCCAGAATGTAGGCCAGCGTCGATGGGGAGGCCAAACTTTTCGGAATCACCGGCTCTGGCATCTGCGCCTTCACAATGGGGGTATGGATTTCATTACGTTCGCAGCGGCGACAACTATAGATGTATTGTACATGCTCAATGACTTTCACCTGCGCAGGAATGATCTTCAGTTCTCGTCGAGTTTCTGTGCTCATCTCATGTGTCGGATTGCCACAACAAGAACAGATCTGCTCCTCCTCAGGCAGCCGATATTCAATACGCTCCACAGGCAGGTCTTTGAGTAGCTCTTCCCGTTGGCCAGTTTGCTTCTTCTTTCGTTCGTACGTGATGGTTTCCTTTGGCTCTTCCGGGGTAGGTCTGCTTCCGACTCTGCCTCATTAAACAGCCGTGTTTGCAATGCGTCCGGATTCGTGCGTTCGCTGGATGCACCAAAACGCTTATGCTGAGCAAGACGGAGTTTCTCTTCCAGCCACTCTACCTTAGAATGTAACTCATCGTTTTTGTGCTTTAATGTTGTATTTTCATGCTGCAAAGCAGCGACCTCTTCTGTGGTCAAATCAGGTGATTTACTCATGCTATATCACTTCGACAAAACCTCAGAAAACCCTTGTTGTGACAAGGATTTTCGTGCTTTTTATCTAACTAAATGATGGTCCTTGCTTTCACTTTCGGATGTGCCTTTTTCTGGTGGACCGATAGCCCATCCAGAAGCCATCGCAACTCCCGCTGACCCATGACAATGGGACCCGTATGAGAGGCATCCGGCCACTGAAACCGGCCTTTCTCCAACCGGCGATAATGAATCCAAAAGCCGTTATGCTCCCAGTGCAAGACCTTGAGTTTGTCACGGTTTCGGTTACAAAAGACAAAAAGACACGGAGAAAAGGGGTCTAGGTGCAGAACCTCCTTCACCAGAACAGAAAGCCCGTCTATAGATTTCCTCAGGTCCGTAGGTCCTGGTGCTAAATACACACGCTTCTCCAGGTCAAACTCACCAAACATTATTCCGCCAACACCTGAACAACCTGTTTGAGTAGTGAGCGGTTGAACCCGTTATGTACTTCGACGGACGCCGCCCCCACGTGAACAACGAGTGCTGGTTCGGCGTCCTCTACCGAGTCCTCAACCTGAACGGATAGTAGCTTTACTCTGGGTGATGCAGTGGCATTGGTGGACGTCTCCTTGTCGAACTTCCGAGCCCAACGACGGAACTGTTTCACGTCGAGGTTGTGCTCCCTACACCAGGCCGCCGCGGTTTCACCACTTTCTCGAAACTCTTCAACAAGCTTTCTCCAATGATTTCGCACTTCTTCTCTGGACATAAAAAAACACCCCTCCGATTGGTTTGAGGTTATTATCTCTCCCCATGAATCCTACGACGAGGTGTGCTAGGTTTTACGCTTACTTCTCTACTCTATGGTGTGCAAAATCGCCAACCAATTATCGACGACTACATTGTGAGCATTGTGGTTCAAGGTGAACTCTCATGACGTGGTGCAAAGGATTCATCGCCTATGACGAGGAACTTGGACGGTGGGTGTTTGAAGGAGAGGATGCGTGGTATAGCCTTCGATGCGGGGAAACGCTTAAACTACATTTTCCGAACCGTACGATGACTGGGAGACTGGAACTATCTCAGAAATGGTATGTGATTCTGGAGAATGTACCACTCGGACTCCTTGAACGGCGAAGATACAAGGTAACCATAGAAATCTAAGTGCTCGCAGGAAGGATGTTGCATCCTTCCTGCTCTCCTGTATTCTCATGGCCAGGATTTCCGTCAAATCATGGACAACTTAGGCCGTCAAACTATGGCCACTATGTTCTGTCAGTAACACAAGAACAGCGTTTCCTGTCAATAACCCGTGCAATAACGCATGCAACAAAACAAAATAAGTCACAATAAGTCAACCCCTCGTGTCAATCCAAAACCTGCAAGTCACATGACCATTGTCATCGATGTAGTTTGAGTCTTGGATACCCCCATTATTTCGGATCGTCTTTTCTGATGCCACATTTTTTTCATCGCAGGTAAGCAATGCTCGTTGAATGCCTAGGTCTCTCGCCCGGATTAGCGATAGTTGCAGCAGTTTGGTCGCATACCCTTTTCTTCTTTCAGACGGTCTAATTCCGTACCCAATGTGTCCGCCTATGGTCCTAAGGTACTCTGTTAACCGATGACGGATATTCACTGCGCCAATGACGCGATTCGTTGCGTCCACCAGCCAAAATGTAGACGAAGGAACCCAGCCATCTGGTAAATTCGCGCCGCGTTCATTGTCAAGCAGAAACTCAAGCATGGAGGGAAAGTCTGAGGGGTCTCTGGAGATAACCCAAGGAACCATGTATTCTCCGGAGCTGACCCAGTCCTGATAGAAGGAAAAGTAGTTGTCTTGAAGTTGCATAGAAGGTCGTACAAGACAAACGTCATTCATCGTAACAAAGCAACTCCCTTGACTCACCCATGACGGGTTCGATCATTTCTCTAAACAGGTTTATATCCGCTCAGTGTTAAGGAAACGATTCTCCTCACTAAACCGCCTCGTAAAAGGACGAGGGACTTACGTTTGAAACATCGACCACTCGTTACTTCAACAATTAAACTCTAATTCACTGAAATAGACACACTATCAGTGGCGAACCCAGATATTTGGTTCCGTATAGGTGCCAACATCACGGTCTCTGTCGATGTAAAGTGTGTTTAATCCATCGGGAATGACGTAATGCCCAGTAGAAGGGAATTTCATCTCTGCCCACTGTTCCCATTGTTCGACCGTTCCTGTCATGGTCTGTGAATGGGGAGCCATTGCAATGATGCTGCCTCCCAAACGGATATGCGTTCTCAGCCAGGGGTCCAACGGTAGCCCATCTGGGCGAACCCACTGACTGTAGGTTTCTATAGGTGTCAATGGGTACCGATGCTTGAGCGTCGGTCGCAAGGGAACAATAACATGAGATAAGTTGGATGCGGAGGCGAGTTCCTTTAGGGCGAGAATCAGTTCACCTGCTACACCCTTGTTTGCAAACGTTGGGTTTACGATACCTGCGCAAATAACTAACGTATTTGGTTGGATATTCGTGTCAGACTCCCGTATCGCTCGTCTCAGTGTGTCCGTATAGCCTGACGGCAGGTCGGTTACCTCTCCCGTCCAACGAATCGGTACGCCCCAACCACTTGCCATCGGTTTATCTTCTCTCGCATCGACCAGGGCTATATGGTACTTTCCAAAACATTCGAAAACACGTTCGATGTACACCTCTGCTACTGGATCAGCCGTGATAAATGGAGGAAAACCCTCCGAAAAAAGTTCCTCAATTTGCTCATCTGCAAATTGCATAGCATCAAAGCGTTCCACACTATATTCCATAGTTATCCCCCCTGACTCTTGCCCCTAGGAACACATTATTTGCTGCAGCCAATCAACTTACATTGTTGTTTGCAAACAATAAAGTTGGTAACCGAACTTCTGGCTTCAAGCAGTTCAGCATCTGTCGACGAATAGCAGGATCGACAGCAAAAACCTATAAACATACACTAAAATGTATGTCCAGTCACTATGCTGAGCATATTCTTATGTAGCTAACGCCCCCGTTACTGCAATAGATTTACTACCAATTCCCTTACCAGAATAGCTAGATGAAAGGACGAATATGGCATCCGTCCTTTCATTCAACAGAGTTAATCTCATTTAGTGCCGTCCATCACGACAAAGGCTCTTAGTTCGCGGGCGGTGTTCTTGTACATACATGTCTTCGGCGATCATCCACTGATTTTCCCATAAATCACGTGCTTCTTCGCCGTCTCGTTCTAATCCTCGGGATAGTCTAACATCTCTAGGACAATCAATCCAAATAGATAAATCATACTGGTCAAACAGTTCTTTACGAAGGGAATATACCCCCTCCACAATGACAATTCCTCCAAGTGGCACAGTATGCCAATCGGCTAACGATCCGTTTCCCAATCGTATCTTTGGCATTGTCCCTGTTCGTTCTCACTAAGGGGGTTAAATACTTGTTCTAATATCCGTTGCCAGTCAAAGTCTGCTCCAATTGGCTTATTTACTGGAAGGTCGTTTAAAATTTGATTCGAAGGTAGATAGAAATCATCCATGTGAATGACGGTTACAATTTCAATAGTTCTTTGAAGCCTGTTTAGAATATGTTATTGTGTTTTGTTAACTACTATAAGAAACATTAAAGCTTGTGCTAGTGGTTAGAGCGGAGGGAACTAGTTTTCCATACGCACTAGACATTGTGACTTTCGTTAGGTTGCCACTACCAAGTGTTTCATTCAATCCGCTGCTATTCATCCAGTAGGCACTACTAAAATCGGTCGTCGCAGGAGACCCAGGATCGCTCTTCGGAGCTTCTAAGATAAAATCTGCCGTGTCACCAGGTACATTGTATGAAAATTCGTTTGCATAATATACGTTTGTTGTTAAGTCATCCACGTCAACATACCACATGTTACTACTAAAATCATAACTAACAGTAGCTGCGATATTGTCACCAGGATGTACATTAAAAACATATTGTGGTTTGCTTGGTAGCATCTCATACCAAGCTTCTTGTAAATTATCGTCAATACCTGTCTGAATTAGAGAAGAGGAATCGACTCCCCCAACCCCTACCCAAGGAGCAACGTCGCCGGTCGAATCGGAAACATCATTAAAGTGGGCTTGAGCACCCTTACTTTGAGTAGTGTTGACATAATATCCAGACCAGTTGCTGGATGTCGTAGATGTAACATAGCTCATATTAGGATGTTGCTTTACTTTTGATGGATTAGCTCGATGAATCATGTGATCAGCAACGTTTTTACCCAAAAACTTTTTAGCTAGTGCCTTTGCCTTCTTCGCGCTAATGTGGTGAAGAACTGGAGGTTTTGGGTCCATGGATTGTTGAGCGTTTCCCGTCGGAAGTGTGTTTGCAAAGACATTAGGAGCCATCATAACAATTCCGGAAAATAAAGTTACTGTTGTCAATACACTCTTTTTCATTACAAGATATTCGCTCCTTCTGTGGAATGATATGCAGTTCCTATTTTACAAACGCAAAAGAAACTGCACATCGGTCTAAAGACTGATTTTGCTTTGAGTGTTACTCACGGTTTGTTTTTCCCGTTTATATACGCTTTGACGTATACCCCATTCTTCAGCTTCACAACTATATTTCTTATCGATGCTTTCCCTGGAATCTTATAAATCGCCTCTGCTGAATTATCATTTGTTGCCCAGTAGTTTGAGCCATAGTTGGTTGAATGTTTTATGCGCAATTTGTAAATCAAATTGCCGACTTTAGTAGTCTTATTGGAAGTTATCACATAGTAAAACGTATTTGGACCTAAAGTATGAGACACCCATAGTTTTCGTTGTCCACAACCGACGATAGACACTAATGTAACCAAGACCAAAATAAATGTATATATGCGACTCAAACTCTATACACTCCTCTGAAGACCGCAATTATGTCGGACAACATACTCTGAATGTAGCAACCTTAAGCCTAATAGGAGGTTGCCTCATAATCAAACTAGCCTGCCCTTTAGTCCAGTAACGGAGTCAATCCAATTGTCGCACGAGCAATTGCTTCAATGCGCCAGATTGATTACCAAATTGATTGCGGACAAGACAGCAATTAAGAAGCCGATGACAAGCATCAGTAATGCCCATGCCTCTTTACTATCGGGGAGTCCTTCTGTGAACACGTTTAGCACAATATCCGCAATCGCAAGGAGTATTTCAACAAACCAATTCCGTTCGGTTTTTGGTGCTCTTCGATGAGATTTTTTGAGAATAAAACCGCCTAACACAAACGGAATGATACCTGCCAAAAGAAAAAAGAATTCTTTGGACATAATCCGCCTCCCTCCACAAGCGTAAGGAAGCAAAGAATTCAATTCAAGTGAGATTCTGCGGTGATTCTTTCCTATTCTGAGTTATATTACAAAAAGACGTTGGTTCAGTAACAACGAAAAGAACCTTTGTTATAAAGCCCAAACTCTAAAGTTCAGTGGAGCTATCAAAGCGAAGTACATTCTTCACTTATTTGTTCACGCCCAAACAACAGATTAACGCAGCTAATTCGAGTAAAGGAATTATATCCATATTCTGTGTGCGAATGTGTCGCATAGCTGCCCGTTAACGACAGAATTTAGTAAATTACTTGTTGCATATTTATGCACCTAACAATTCAATTTTTTCTTACTACAGACTCTACAACGCCTTCAACGGTGTTCTTGTCTAAAGTAATTCATGGTTTAAAAAGGGAGATAGACTCTAATTAACTAGATGAGTTAGAGCTAACAATAACGCTACTCCGCCCCCAATTAGACCAGTAATCGTTTTAAAGTCAAAACGAAAATTTTGCTTTCTTTTATTGTTGGGATAATAAACTCGAATAAGAAGCATATACAGCCCGCCGACCAAAGAACTACAAGCAATCATAATGCCTAGCCAGTGGAAAAAAATGTGGCTCATTTTTCACTTTCCTCCTTCGTGCCTGAAATAAAATCTTTCATAGGGACTCTGGGACATTCCTCTCTCTATGATCTTTCGTTTCCTTTCTCATTCTCGTTCAATCGCAGTTTTTCTCTATCGACATACAAGCAGTTGTGTTCAGGAACAGAGACAAAACCTCGGTAATGAACATCTGGGTATGCAGGAATAAAGGGTTACCCCCATTCTACCAAAATATGGTTGCACATTGGATGTCCATTTACACCTTTGTGGCTTACCCTCTCATGTCTCCCAGGGTCTCCTATGAGCCCGTTACATTCCTTCGTCCTGCCTGCCAAAGGATGGATGCCGTTGTCTGCTGCCCGCCTGGGTCTTTGTCCTAAAGGAATGTGTCGGACCGGCTGCTCCGTGCTTCGTTTGTCCATGGAGTTACTGCAACTGAACTAGATATCGAGAGAAACTAAGATCTTAGGCGACGTTCTGTGTTCGTTCTAGATGAACAGGTCCTAGCATTTTAACCGGATCATACGAGACTTCTTTACGTCCTAGTGCAAACAAAACTCGAATCAATCGACAACTCAGCGCAATGGCTGACTGCATTTTCTTAAGTGGATTCTCAGTTCTTTGCGTGTAGTATTCATGTTGCAACCGAAACTCCGTGTTTTTTGCTAATAACGGGATGACGCACCGGAACAATAGTGACCGCAGTCTTGGACGACCACGCTTAGTAATCGTCGTTTGCCCTTTATGTTCCCCAGAACTGTTTTCCTTCAGATTCAGTCCTGCCAACTTTTGAATTTGTCTGGGATTGTCGTAGCGTGTGAGCTCCCCGACTTCGGCTAGAAATCCAGCCACCGTAACTAGTCCCACCCCAGGTACGCTCAGCATGTTCTGTGCTCCAGGTATCTCACTGAGCAACTGCTCTACTTCACTCAGGAGTTGGTCTAGCTGCTTTTGGTACAAGTCATATTGACCTAGCAGAATCTCCAGCTCTCGGTGAGCCATCTTCAGTCCTTCCGTGAGTCCAATAGATTGTTCAGCCATCTCTTTCAAGAAATTCGCTTTACTTAATCCAACACCTCGTGAAATGCCACCCTGTCTCCACTCACAGACAATGTCAAGCGCGGTCATTTGCTCAACATCTGCTGGACACGGGAACTTGTGCAAACACACGAGAGCCGCCTTTCCTTCCCAGTCCTTAAAGACCTCTGTGAACTCTGGAAAGTAGCGCTCCAACCAGTTGTGGATACGTGCTTGAACTCGTTTTAAGTCTACGGACAAACGGTCTCTTTCGTTCATTCCTACCCGCAAATCTGCGTAGATATCTTCCGGAATGTTGGGTTCGGAGTACCGTCCATCCTTGACTAAAAGTGAAATTACACGTGCATCCTTGCGGTCGTTCTTTGTTGGACTATTGTCTTCCAACTCTTTTGTTTTCTTGACATGAAACGGGTTCACCACCACGACACGAATACCCTCTCGACGCAGGAACTGAGCGAGATTGATCCAATAGTGCCCTGTGGGTTCAACGCCGAAAACGACGTTGTCACAGCTGTGTTTCAACATGAGGGTCCGAACCCACTTCTTGAGTCCCCGAAATCCACGTCTTTCGTTCTTGAAAGTCAACGGAGAACCCAGCTCTATTCCACGAACGTCACAGGCACGTGCTACATGTACCTTCTTGGAAATATCTGCTCCGATGACCAAAGTGGACTCTGTAATCCTGCGAATCTTGGTGTTTTGCGTTATACTCATGTTAGTGTTCTACCTCCTGATTAGTGGTGTGTTTTCGTCGACATCAACACTATCAGGAGTTTTTTATTGCCTCAAACCCGGTTTTGCTTCATAACAGGAATGCTGCCCTTTAACGATACAACAAAATATTCTGAAAGTTGCTAAGCAACTCCCAAAAATGGCGTTGCCACCAGAAGCAAGACGACCATGATCAGGGACAAAACCCTACCGGTTTTTGCTCCAAAGTTATTTCTGTACTTGTAACCCAAGATCAAAGCTGGGATGTAGAACAAAAGTGCATAAAACATTGTAAAATGTAGCCCTGAATTACCGTTTGACCAAGGGCTTAACCCTAAAAATCTTAGTATACTATCGCCATATGCCACTCCATTATCAAATGAAAAGGAAAATAATATCCCGAACATCAAGAGCAACAATGAAATCGAACCTAAGCCAATTCTCTTCAAGGTCAATCCTCCATTCCTGTTCAACAATCCTGCCCGCTAATGACAGATCTCACAGTGTCAACGCAATGAATATCTATACACGTGACGAATCATTCAGATTGTCCTCGGCTTCTTGCAACAGGTTTTTGAGCCATTTCAGTGGAATCTGACAGTCCTGCTTGTTGGCATACCATACAAGTTCCAGCCCATCCTTGTCCTTGTGAATGCGTCCCACATCTTGTCCATTGAATTCAATTTCTAGAATTAAGTCGTAATCATGATCAGGGTCATTTACATAAACAGCTTCCCATTGTGACATGCCACTGCCTCCCTGAAACCACTGTGAAGCGTCGAACTCCTTATGGTACTTCCCCATAATCCAATAAAGCGCAGGCGTTCAAAGGGAATATTTATTCAAACTTCGTTGCGAGTTCCTTCCACTACCGCAATGTCTTACCCATTCTCCATACAACGTGGTTAAATGATTCCTCTTTCAACTTTGCAAGTCCGGCTTTTTCGTAGAACCGAACCGCATGTTCATTTGTAGGTGACACACGTAAATGGTATTCTGAAACGCCATGTTGGCGGAACCGCGCTTCAGCGTAATTGGTCAATTGCGCACCTTGTCCCTGACCACGAGCATCTGAAATAAGGTAGTACAGGCTCACGAAGCCAATCCGCCTTCCCTCGTATTTTCTTATGAAAAATTCCATTTGTCCAACAACTTGTCCAATGTCTTCAACCATGACATAGCCCCACGGAAACTGAACTGTCCGCTTTTTCAGCAAGTCGATGTATTCATCTTCGTCCAAGCCATTGTCTCTGCCGTTAAAGCTCACTCGAAATGAATCTTTCCGAAACTGGATACATGTAGAGAGGTCAGTGTTCAAGTCGATAGTACGAAACGAAAATGCCATGACGATCTCTCCTCACTGCTGCGCTATTCTGCCCCTGACCGATAACAGCCACAAAACACTCAATGAATATTCATGCAAATACGAGCACGTATAACCTTTTTTCCCCCCTTAAGTGATACTATGAAACCATGTTACTCGGACCCTAGGATGGTGGAGAATGGTTGCATCGTGGATAGGAAGTATTGATTTTGTGATGGTAATCATTTTATACATATTGCTGGCGTTAGGCTTACCTTTAGGAGACTTCGCTATGGGTGGGAAGCATAGAACCCTTCCTACGGCGTTACGAATCGCATCTATGGTATCAGTATTCGTGCAGATACTTGCAATCATGGTCCTCCTACAACTTGGACACATTGTGTCCATCCGGTTACCATCCGGTTACCATCCGGTATAGCCAGAGGGCTTGGGTACTTCTTCACTTTTTATCTTGGCTTAAACACGTTTATGAATCTGCTGTCCAAGAGTAAAAAGGAAAAGTTCTATATGACTCCACTATCGTTTGTAGCAGCAATTTGCTTTGCAATCGCAATATTTGCTTACTAATGCTAATGCGTCTAAACCCTAGTTGACCTCTACTGCCCAATACTGCAATAAATCTCCTATTGACAAAGAAACTATAAGCGCCAATTTCCCGTCAAAACGTCATATTGTCGGATTCTACAGTGTCAGCAAACCACCTAAGTAAATCATTGTGATGAGCAATAATATCTTTTGCTCGCAGGTTTCCCCGATCCCATGTACTATGGGCGTCTTTAACAAGAACAGCTTCGTATCCAAGACTAAATGCTCGACGACATGTCGTATCAACACATATTTCCGTCTGAATACCGGCTAGTACAAGTCGTCTGATATGACGTGAATCCAGTTCATTTTGAAGATTTGTTTTGTAGAAAGCGTCGGGAGTGGACTTGTGGATGATGATGTCCCCATCAAGTGGAGTGATATCAGGATGTATGTTCCACCCAGGTGTATTGGGTTCAAGGGGATCCCCTACACCTGCGTTATGTTGAACGTAGAACACGGGCATGCCAGCTGCTCGTGTCTTCTCCAGCAGTCCGTGAATTCGGTCAAGCAGTAGGCTACCGGAATAAACAGGGTCACTCTCTAAAAACATTCCAACCTGTACGTCTATCACCAGCAATGCAGCGTTGTTATTCATTGTCTACCTCCATTTGTGAACATCCCTTTTCACTAACTGCGTTATGCTGCCCAAGAGCTACGTAGGCGTCGCCATGCGAGAAAGAATATAAATGCAAACAATGTATTTCAGTTAGTGCTCGCATCAAGTGAACTAAAGGGTATCGAGAAACGCTCTTAGTTCTGGTTGTTTCAAAATCTTAACTGCTCCGGTCGCATCTATCATTTGTATCCTATTTTCCGCCGAACGAGTGATCTGAACGAAGAAGGGCTGTTGTGGTCCGTTAATTAAATCAATCAAGATTTTACTCTCAGGGTCATTCGGTTCTCGCCGACCATCCAACTCGTTAACTAATTCAACAGAGTGAATCCATTGACGAATGCTCGATATTTCATCCTCTGTAGCTTTCCTTCCATCCGAGGGTTGCTTTGTTCCGAACAGGCGGCACTCACGTATATTATCCTTAGCCTCAATCGAAGTAATGGTACTGCCCACTTAACTCAGCTCCTCTTTCGTTAAGTTCCGGAGACCATAAAACGGCGACATTGCATATCCATGCACCTTGCCGCACCCTAGTGTAAGTAAGTCTACATTCACTCAATCATCTAGTAGTTTTTCAGGACTATCTACCCACATATGGACCACTTCCCCGCACTTCGAACAGACAGATAATTTCAGCGGCAGTCTGTTCCCAAATGGTCCCGTGTGACTTGCTTTTACACTGGCTGCGCCATATACAACACACTCCAGAGCCGTATTCTCTTTACAATGAGGACAGTTAGCGTAGTTTGGCTTACTTTTCATCTGTTCGCCTTCGATTTCATAAGGTATAGCTTAGAGCCTTCTCCTCGTTCATGGACTAATCAACCTAATTATACCATCCATCTGGAATATTTAAGATGGAGTCGTATTGAGGTAATCTGCCCTTGAGTACCATAGCGATTTCTTATCAAGAGTGAATATTCATGCAATGTCTTCATTTTTCAATTAGGCAGGGGACGGCTTACCTCACTCCTGGAGCATAAATCTCCATTGTGTCAAAATTGATAATAAAGCGTCCTGGAATGAGGATGTCTAAACCGATTAACCCGTTAATGTCCCAGTCTATTTGCCCAAAGTCCAGCGGCTTGCTGGACATCCGATATCCATTGAACTCGATGCTGTCAACAGTCTTTTCAAATGCGTAATCCGTCCCACCGGCGCCAAAGGAACGATTTATGGGATCACTGATGTCGAAACTTATTCCAATTTCATCAACCGCATCAGAAACAACGATGGTCTGAGCCGCTCCTGTATCGACCGCCATTCGGTCAATAACCTTACTCTGTCCCCTGTATGTGATAGTTAAAGAAGCAAGCAGGAGTCCATGGGAATATTCAATTCGCACGTAATCGACCCCTTAGTCCTGGTCTCCGTCGAAGTTCGATAACTACTGATTCATTGTTTGTGTGGTAGACGAACCGTTTCCCCTTACATTGCATGAGGGTTTTTGTAGCTTCTGCATCTGGAACGGCACGAACTACGGCAACATCATCCACAAGTACTGTGTCATTTTCAACATGCGATGCTAGTTCTTCGACCAATACAAACTGGTTTGGGAAGCGTTCACGAACGTCGGACCACTTCATCAAAAACCTCTCCTTTACACATGTTGGTAATCTAAATGTACCATATTTCAAGCGTCACAGCGGTGCAAAATGTCAAGAGTAACAGACCGTCTTCCTGTTCTTCTGCCCAAATACGCCACAACCAACAAAATACTCAATTGCATAAACATACAAAAACCGCCAGATAAGCTCCTTTGGCGGCTACAGAAATTTATATGAATAACATTATTTTTGGTAAAGCTCCATCGCGTCGAGATCTATAACAAAGCGCCCCGCTGTCAGTAGGTCTGCACCCAACAAACCGTTGATCCCAAAGTGGGCGTCAAAGTTAGCAAAATCCAAGTTTACTTCCGAAACTTTAAACGTTCCAAATTCAACCGAATCAATCTTCTTACGGATTGAGCGCTCCACGCCACCGATACCATGCATGACAACAATTTCATCGTCTATTTCGCCATAAATACCTATATCATCTACGGCATCCATCGAGATTACTGAGTGACTTGCACCAGTATCAAGAACCAATTGGTCAATGGTTCGGCTCTTTCCTCGAAGTGTCAACGTCATTGTGACGAATAAAAGACCATCAATTGGGCCGATCTTCAACTGGTGACCTTCTAAAACCCACACGAGACACGACTTCCATAACCAATTCAGGCTTGCTCGTATGGTAGACATAGTTTTCGTCTCTAGATTTCAAAAGTTCCCTGGTAGCCTCTTTCGGATCTGGTATGGGGCGAATAACCGCCATTTCATCTACATACAACTTGTTGCCATTCTGATGGGACTTTATCGCCTGTACAAGCACAAATTGATTCGGGAATAACTCACGAACCTCGGACCACAACATGAGTAATCACCACCCATTTCACTCGCTATGGCAATTATACCATTTACCTTAAAATACAGGTTCGGCTTGTGTAGAATAAGCCCGAGCCGACCCACCCCCAGAGGGGGGTAGTTTGACGCTCGGACTCTTCCCCGAACCGGACTTGCAACTTTCACCGCATCACGGCTCTCCATTCAAAGTAGTTGTGTTTGCACGCATTAGGACGACCCGTTGGTCAGTTACGTATGCGCTGCTGTCGCATTTGCCTGTAGCATGAAATGCACGAAGCAACAAGATTGTCTGGTATCAATTCCCTTTGAGATGAGCGTTTTCCTACTGGCCTCGGTAGGTAATCGACATGTACATTTCGACGAATCAGCTTGCATCCACAGATGCTACATCGGCTGTTTTGCCGTTGTACAACGTGCCGTCTGTAGTGCCCCCAGTTCTTGGACAGTCCATATAACCTCTGAATAAATTTGGCTTGTTGTACCTTCATCGTCTCACGGAGCTTCCGGTTTCCATCTAGCCATTCTCGGTCTTCGACTACATAAGGATTCTTTTGTGAGCACTTGTCTGGATACTCTATCTTGTAGAGCCCAAACTTATCGAGCATATGCACATTGCCGTCATCATCTCTAAACCCAAAGTTCTTCGCCGTTGACTTCCGGTGGTGCGGGAGATTGGCAGCCTCATTGTATCGGTACTGAAATCGCCGAGCCACAACACCTGGTGGTTCCCGTGTTCTCTGTTTAAGCCTGTGAAACACAAGCCACCAGAGATAGTAGTCGAGGGTAAGAAAGGTGTCCTTTGCGTTCCCTCGTCGGAAGTATTCAGCGAATCCTCGAATCTTCTTGTTTAGAAGCGCAATGGCAGCTGTGCCAGGTGCTATCTGTAGTGCCTTTGAGTCCTTAGCTAGCGTGTTTCTAAACCGCTGAATCGCCCTTCGACTTGGCTTGGCAAGGACTCGTGTCTTTCCTTGCCGTGTCCATCTTCGAATGTTAAATCCGAGGAAATCGAACCCCTCGTCCGCATGTGTGACGAGTGTTTTCTCTGCGGACAGCTGGAGCTTGAGCTTCTCCTGAAGGAATTGTGCAACTTGAGCCTTCAGTAGCTCAGCATGCTCCTTACTTCTACAGAGAATCACCGCGTCATCTGCATACCGGACAATGTAGCAGGGGATTGGCGACTTGCTCCGCTGGTAAGGTGAGAGAAACTCGTACTTGCTTCCGATGAATCTGTCCAGTTCATTCAGATAGATATTCCCAAGGATTGGACTGACGACTCCACCTTGTGGAGTGCCTAGTTCTGTTTCCTCAAATTCTCCTCTGTAAACCAGTCCTGCCTTAAGCATACTGCGGATGACTCGGATGAGTCGGCGGTCAAAAATCGTCCGTCGCAGAATGCTAAGCAGGATTTCATGGTCTACGTTGTCGAAGAATCCCTTAATGTCGAGCTCTACAACCCATTCGTAACGGTGCCTGCCAATGAGAAAGCGGACTCTTTCAATGGCGTGGTGCGTACCGCGGAATGGTCGGAAACCGTAACTGTGTGGGTGTTGCTTTCCTTCGTAGATTGGTTCCAAGATGCTGCGGACAACGTCCTGGGCAACGCGGTCGACGATAGTGGGTATACCGAGCGGGCGCTTTTCTTTGGGCTTGTTGTGCTTCGGGATAAATACTCTTCGTACCGAACTGGATATGTACGAGTGGAGTGCATGTTTGACTTCTTCCCGAAGTTGCTGCCTTGCTTCCTGCGTGGTGTAATCCTTCTTCGTCATGTTATCTACTCCGGGTGTAAGCGCACCTGAGTTACTGAGGACGTTCTCAATTGAATTGTCAATCCAGACATTCCATCTCAGCAGATAATGCAGTCTTGAAAAAGGTCGTTGTTCCAAAGATTTTCGTGCAAGGCGCGTTTGTGTTTCGAACCTCTTTCTCTCCTGTACGGAGGATTGAGTGATGGTAGAAGAAATCGCAATCACTCCCGTTTTGGGGAGTCCTACTTTACTTGCGCGCACCCTACTTCAAACTGGAACCCTTCGCCATGTAATGGGCTTTCCCCATCTCCGACTACTACGGTTCCTCCGTCCCGACGCATTCACTTCAACGTAGCTGTCCATCCCAACCGGGACGAATGAGTCGGTTCCCATGTTCACTGTGTACAGTCTCGTCTGCCTTAGGTCGCCACTATACGCGGGGAAGATTCAGGGAGGTTATACCTCTGTACCAGCCTGACCACCGGACAGTCCGGGTCATGACACCAAGCGACAGGATGCCATGCTCATTCCACCCACTCGTATCATCCGACGATTTCGAGTGTTGCAGTTGACCACGCTTCAGACATGGCTTTGCTTTCGCTGACCATAGCAGGTCTCCGAGGCTAGCCCTGCATCTTGGGAGGTCGGTTCTCCCTCACAGGTACATTGTTAGATGGGCTTCAAACCCTGGGTGTGCTCGGACCCAACGCATGCCATCCTAGCCGTGGCAGGATGAGGTACCTGCCAGCCGCAGAGATCGCGGCATCTATATACAGCGCCTCATGGCGCACGTAGCATAACTGCCCTTTAGCCGAGAGCCGATGCCACAATTAAATTCTCGCCGTTACAGTAGGTAAATCAGGAACACGAATACAGTCGCTTTATTTCGCGAAAGGAAATCAGAAGAGTGAGAGAACTTGCTCTCAGGCATTTGACGACCAATATTGCGATATGAATCAAGGCGGCTTGTATGTTTATAAGTATCGCTGAACGTTTATGCAAGGAAAATCATGGTGGATGTAAATCGTCAGTGTGACATTAGATATAAATACGCCACGGAACCCTCTTTGGTAGAATAAAGTCGACGAAAACCTACCTACAAAGGAGAAGAACCATGGCGCTATCTAGTATATCACGACAAACGCAATCGTGTTTGCTTCCCCTCCCGTTGATTTCTCGTCAGTGGGAACAATATCTGGACGTTCCGTTCGTGATCCCCGCACTGACTTTCCCTTGGGACATCTTTCGAGACATTGAGCAAGAATACTACCAACATCTGTATGACTCGTTACGTGAGAAACGGATGAATCGGTCAGATAGAGGCGCCAGCGTCACTGACTCTGCTCTTGATCTAGGACTCGCAACCCCAACCGAACAAACATCTGATACCTCGACCGTCAGACGAAGCCGCTCAGGCCGCAAGCCTCATGATTTTATGCCTATGATGCGGTCGTTTGAGCTGGCCCGGTTGCTATACGTCGAAAGCATGGCAGAGAGTGTTTATCTGCAAGTTCGCTCAAACCCGTTATTTGCTGAAGCTTGTGGGTTCACAGGCAAACTCCCCAGTTACCGCTCATTTGCCCGCTTCGACGAAATCATGACGAACTTCGGATTATGGGATAAGGCTCGACGACGAGTCGTTGAATTCAATTTGAACCAGGGCGTGCTAGAGGCTGAAGACACGTTGGTGGCTGACACGACACACGTTGAAGCAGAAGCGACATACGGAAAGCAGATGAAAATCTGCGGGCACAAAGAAGATTGTGATTGTGCCATGGTACCCACAGACGGCAACGTAGGCATTGTCCGTAAGAGTAACGCTGTATCCTATATTGGCCACAAAGTTTCTTTACTCAGTGGCGCTAAGGGACAGCTTCCACTTACTCGAGAGGTATGCAAGGGCGGAGAATACGATGCCTTCACTTTGCTGCCTACGCTTGAGAGATTCAAGTCTGAATTTGAGGAACTGGCACAGGCTGTGCAATACGTGCTTGCCGATGGAATTTACCAGAGTCCAAGGAACCAGCAGACAACAAAGGATGTGCTTGGGGCGAAGCTAGTTGCTCCCATTAATCCCGGAGGCCGGCAGGACAAACCGAGCGATATCCGTGGCATGGATATGATTGACCGTTACGGGGTACCCCATTGTATTGCTGGACACAAGATGGCATTGAAGGGGTGCGACCTCAAAAAGCAACAGTACATATTCACGTGTCCAGTTCACAATCCTCAGGCAACACAGGCAGGGCTTGTCTGCCCTCACCACAAGCACATTGAATGCTGCGGCGGTGTCACGCAAGGCCGGGTACTCCGGGTTGATTTTTCGACGACACCTCAGGTCGACCCTGAGTTCCCACGGCACAGCCGTACGTTCCATACGCTGTATGACGCCCGAACAGGGATTGAGCGAATTATTGGAATGCTGAAGGATGGGTACAGTTTACGGCGTGTACACAAACGTGGACGTAAGGCGGTAGAGGCACACGTCGACCAAGCTATCCTCTGTATGCACGTATGGCCTACTGCGCTTACGCTCAAACCGGCACAGTAAATCGAGGCTGGACACGAAGTAGACTGAGGCGGGCTCAATGAAAACTACTACCCACAAAAACTGAGGCTGGCGGACCTTATTCTCAGCTTTCCTACGCCCATTTTTTCCGACAGGAACGAACACCCACGGTCCTTCAGTAACAGAACGCCCCAACCGGTCGAGTTCTGGACCATTTGACCGCTCTTCGTATTACTCCCATGTCCTCAAAGTAATTTTGGCATCGGCTCTACAGAATCCAGAAAATTACTTGTGGAATATTTATTCATGGAGCAGCAGAAAATCCGTCCTATTTAAGGCTCAATGAAACATCCATTCGGTAGTCAAAAGAATCGCTACAAATGCCAAAAAAATCAAGATAGACCCGCTGTAAAATTTCAATGTAAACCCAGACTTTTTGTCAGAAGTCTTTACCCCCCATAGACTGGTTGCTAACAATCCCACTCCACTCATAAAGACAACGAAAAATAGTCCCATGACAAACGACCCTGTAATCCCTATGGACATGCCCACAACCGCCTTCCCCGATTAACTCAGCTCTTCTGCCCGATAATTCAAGAACCGAGAAACACTCAATCTGAATATTCATGCACATACAAACCGGTATGTTATACGACTTTTACCGAGAGCGAATCAAAGCATAGAGGCTGTTAAGGCTTTTTGTTTTGCACAACAGCCTTGTAAAAAGCACCGTTATTCGAATATTGAACAGCAACTGCTGTCTTTGAATCGACACCAGATATTTTACGGATTTCTAGCTTCCTATTTTTGATATCTGTGGTCCAAGAACTGGGACCCGTAGAACTTCCGGCATTAGGCATTGTACTAATATCTTGCAAATAGCCTCCAACATTTTGCACTTTATTGCTAGTCAACTTATAAAAGACGGGTGGTTTACTACTCGAATAAAATGCGACCCACGGTACTTGGTTCGCTTGACTCGTTTCAATGGTGGTACTAACCTTGGCACCGCATCCGACAAGTAAAAGTGAATTTGCCAATACTCCATAAAGTAATTTCTTCATAGAACATCACCTCACCAAATAAGACGGTTCGAATAGCCGAGATGTTAATCATTCGTTACTGCGCTGCCCGTAAACGTAACAACACCAGCTCACAGACCGATGCATTTTCATGCACTTGTCTACTGAGCACCCGACTCGCGTTGCCCCCATTGGCTGAGTGAAAGTAGCTGTTAAAATCTCTTCACGAGCATCTCAAATGTGCAGTACTCTTGAAATCCCAGTCGTCGCAGAATGGGTTCCGATGTACCGGCACGGGCTTGAACGGTGAAAAGTTCACACCCAGCTTCTCTGGCTTTAGTGAATCGATATCGCAACAAGGCATGATAAACACCTTGATTTCGACATTCAGGTAAAACAGCCGAGCCAATCAAATACATGGTACGACCATCAGAACTAATTCGAAATGTCCCGTTACCAACAGCTTTTCCTTCACGGTTTCGAGCAAGAATGTACCCACCACGTCGACCTGGCAACGATACGTAAGACTTACGTTCCCGCACGGCAGCTTCGACAGACGCCGAATCCATGCCCCAAACAATTGCATTAACTGACACATGATCACGAAGCTGTGACTCGCTGATACACTCTTCCACTGTCCATTGTAGAGGTTGCGGAAAAGATGCGTCATTCACGGAAGCAGCCAACCCGATGTACACATCTTCACGTGTAAATCCTAAGGATTGCAATCGAGTGGACAAGTCATGGGGTTGTGTTTTTGGACCAATCCACCAGGAGAAACTTTTCCCCTTAGACTTATATAAGTCAATTACCTCGTTTATCTGGTCGTCTACAGTGGAAGAGAAGACAGAACGGACAACCTTGTTTGCAAATACACTTGAAGAGCGATCGGAAATGCGCAAAATAAGTTCATCGTTTCGAATTTCGTGCAGCCCAGGAATGCGCAGTGTTGGCTCAAAATCATACTGTTCTGCTTCAATAGCAAGAACGATATCGTCAAAATCCAACAATAATCACCCAAACTTTTATCGATTTCTTCTGTAGCTTATCTTCCTATTACTTACATTGGTTCATAATATTACGGACGTATGAATATGCAGTAAGAACAAAATATCCGGCGTAGGTAAGTCTGTGGCAACTCAATCATCTAAGAGTTTTTCAGGACTATCTACCCACATACGGACCACCGCCCCGCATTTTGTACATACAGATAATTTTAGGGGCAGTCTGTGGCCAAATGTTCCTGTGTGACTTGCTTTTGCATTCACTGCACCATATACAACACACTCAAGTGCAGCATTCTCTTTACAATGAGGACCGTTAGTGTAGTTTGGCTTACTTTTAATATGTTCACCCTCGATTTTCACAACATAGAACTTAGAGTTGTCTTATCGTTTTGTTTCGTTAAACATGGGCTGATTAACCTAATTATACCATCTATCTTGAATATTTAGGTTGGAGTTGTATTGCAGTAATCTTCCCATATGTGCAATAAGCCAGCCAATGACCCAAATGCATGCTCATTCAATATTTGCAGAGGCAGCGTCTAGAGCAATATGGTTTGAAAAGAAACCCTGGACGAGGTTCAATAACCCGGCTATGCCAGCAAAAGGTGCGCTGTATGCAAAATACAGCCAAAGTAAATTGACGCCGTTTGTCGGAGTTAACGAAATGAGTATGCCAACGATGAACGGAAGTGTTAAAGACAAGACGTTTTTAACGGACGAACCCGTGTCCCTCAGAACATACCTGCCAGCAACGACAAATAGTATTAAAGTAATAGCTAACATTGGTATGAAAAATGCAAGTTGTCATTTTGCATGCTGGTTAAACCTATAAATATAGTTTGGTATTAGGAAAAGCATGAAGGTAATGATATTAATGGAAACAGTCATCAAGAACGAAATGACATTATTTTGTATCAAAAGGACCTTCCTGTTCTATCCACAACTGGCACGACACCCGTACGGAATATAGTGATCCAAATCGCTGAGTTGACACTACGTTTTGCTACCCCAAATGTTCAACAGCGGTCCAAATCTCTAACGTCTGTCGAAGAGCTTCAATTGCTTCATGTAGTCAACTGCCTTCGTCTTGTTCTTTTGTTTAGACACATAGACCGCTTCGTTTTTTGCTTTAAAGTAGCTATTAAATTTGTCTTTCGAAAGACTGCCATTAGAAATAGCTGCTAAAACAGCGCAATTTGACTCGGTAGTATGTGTATAATCCGAGAACTTACAACCCCCGGATAGTTCCATAATATCCTCAAATCCATTATCAATAAATTCTGTACTCTGCATCGCTTCGTAAATCTTGTGATTAGCTTTCAATGTCTGACTCCCTTTTTATTGACTAATCCCTGGTCACGCTATTCCATGCCAAGTTTCCCTTTGCCACCCACCATCATTATACAATATTTACACAGATGCACTATGTAGAATAAGCCCGAGCCCAGACTGAGAGCCTGCACCGGCTCCGCTGCGCATCTAACTGGATGTAACAGTATTTGATGTTAATAAATTCCGCTTGTGTTTTGTTAAATCTTGTTGATGCCGCTCCCCTCACTGGCTTTCTGGATTGGCCATTAGGCAGTTAGTGATCGCAATGATCCCTAACGGGTGTTGGCCCAATCCGATTGTGATCGCAATGATCCTTAATGCTCCGTGCCCGGGATATTAGTGATCGCAAAGCTCCCTAATGTGGGAGGCGGCAGAGTGGGGCGTAGTTGATAGGGATCAACGGGATCCCTATTCTGGACGGCTACTGGGGATAGGGATCGAATCGATCACTATTCTGTGACGAGAGTTGGGATAGGGAGCAAAAGGATCCTTAACCAACTGGCGCAGCGAAGAACGAAGCCCAGACTGAGAGCCTGCACCAGCTCCGCTGCGCATCTAACTGGATGTAACAGTATTTGATGTTAATAGATTCCGCTTATGTTTTGTTAAATCTTGTTGATGCCGCTGCCGTCGCAGGCTGTCTGGACTGGCCATGAGGCAGTTAGTGATCGCAATGATCCCTAACGGGTGTTGGCCCAATCCGATTGTGATCGCAAAGATCCTTAATGCTCCGTGCCCGGGACATTAGTGATCGCAAAGCTCCCTAATGTGGGAGGCGGCAGAGTGGGGCGCGGGAGATAGGGAGCAACGGGATCCCTATTCTGGACGGCTACTGGAGATAGGGATCGAATCGATCACTATTCTTTGCCGAGCGTTGGGATAGGGAGCAAAAGGATCCTTAACCAACTGGCGCAGCGAAGAACGAAGCCCAGACTGAGAGCCTGCACCGGCTCCGCTGCGCATCTAACTGGATGCAACAGTATTCAATGTTAATATATTCCTATTGTGTTTTGATAAATCTTGGTGACCCATCCGGCTCTCCATTTGAGATATTTCACACGGTAGTTACTTGTGTGCCACACGCACCACGTTTCGATTTTCAAGTCTTAAAGACTAGCGATGGGGGAAAAGCGCAATCACTCCAGTACAGGAGTCCTACTTTGTCAATGCGTATGCATCTCAAACTGGAACCCTTCGCCATGTAAGGGGCGTGACACAGCTTGACCTAACCATTTGCCATGACAAATTTGAACAACACAAGGTGAGCCAGTGCTGAGAAAATCACGGTCCCAACCCACCACCATAGACCATTCACGAGTCCATGGGCAGTAACAAAGAACGCGGCGTAGATGGAGAGACCGAATTGAACCGACGCTACAACCAGCCCTGGGTTCCATCTGCGACGCTTCACTCCCTCAACGATGTGTGTGGCGCAATTCATAAGGCTGAAGATGACAATCAGTAATCCAAATCCTAAGTTCGCCACAGATAGAATTCCGAACACCAAGAAGGCAACCCATACAAACAGGAGGTTTATCCAAAAGACCTTCACGTCAGTCAGTTTCTCCTGACCCGCAGGCAAGCCATAGACCACACGGTTCATGTAGTCCTTAAACCCACCCGGCCAAAGATGTTCCTCTGTTTGATGAAACAAATACATCGGGATGTTGATCAACGCCCAAAACATCGCTTGAGAGGGATGATATGAGAGAAACAGCAAGATAAGGGTGACAGTGGCCATCCAAGGAGCAGCCCTGGCCCAGTGCTGATTACGTGACAACGCTTGAATCATCGCGATCCCCCCTAAAAGTGTCTGGTTTCATCTCCCGTGAACATTAGGAGACGTTTGACTCATTGATTACAAGCTTATATAGTAAGAAAGTGAGTAGTCAATATATCCCACAAATACGGGACAGAGGGCATGCGAATGTATCATATCAAGCGAGACAAACGCAGTGAGCAGTCGTGCCAATGGATCATCAACGCCCTAGCTCAGTGCATGAGGGAAAAAGATTATGATGAGATTTCTGTGGTGGAACTCGTCATGAAGGCGGGTGTGGGTAGAGCCACTTTCTACAGAAACTTTGATGGAATTGACGATGTACTGCGTCTGGAGTGCGACAGAGCCTTCGATGCCCTCCGCGTGCAATTTGTGGATCACTATAAATCTGTTGAAAATACAGACGCCAAAACGGTGTTCATCAAGCCCCTCCTCCGGTACTGGGACGCGCGCACAGACGTCATCGAACGGTTGATTCGGGCGAATCGAACCGACCTCATTAATGACGGGATTGCGCGACTCATAGAGTTTGTTTTATCATCGCGGATGGATCCAGACGAACAGGCGTGGCATCGACTGGACTACTTCATTGCGAAGCGGGCTGGCGAAGCAGTGAATGTGCTCATTCACTGGGTGAAGAATCATAAGGATATCCCCGCAGATGAGTTAGCCGATTTAATCACGTTGCAGTCACAGGAATCTGTCAATCTAACACTTCGGCTCTAAGCCAACCATTTCTACTGCACAAGAAACGAGAGCGGGTATTGCAGACGTTGCCCCCCTGTTTAAAGCAGGCTTAAGACCTTCCATTCACCACCATTGCGAAATCCTAAATGCTGATACACGGAACCAGCTTGGGGGTTTGTGTAGAACAAATACAGCACCTTTCCTGATTGGATTGCGTCCAAACACAGCTTATAAAGAACCTTGGATGCGTAGCCATTCCTACGGTACTGCGGAGGAGTCGCCACGCCAATGACAATTGCAATTTGAGGACGGTCGTTGACATACGCAGCAGTCGAAACCATTTTTCCCCAACACTCGCAACATAAGTACGAATTGAATCGTTTTCTACGATTTTCATTTGCTCATCGATGTACTTCTCTTTATCGTTGCCTGTGAAGCCATATTCTTCGACCTGAACGAACAGTTCGTACAGCTTGGACGCTTCTTCTCTTGTGGACAATCTCTTGACCACAAGGCGATCATCGCAAAATTCATTCGAGACGGATCTTAATTCCCGAACGTGACAATCTGTGTTTCCCCTTCGAGAAATGGAACAAACTTCTCAATCAATACTTTCTTCCCGACCAGCCTTAACACACCTGATTGTTGAACGTACTTGACATACCCGCCCTGTCGTTCCGCGGTTGAGCTATTGACGATTGATAATATTGACAGTATGATGTGAACAAATGTTCAATGAATATTTGTTCATTTTAATTAAGCAAACTGGAAGAATGGCGTGAATATCCAGAAGACCATGCGTCGCTTGAGAAATCTTAGCTGAACTTCGTGTCTGCATTTATCTATATCTAGCCCAGTCGCCCCCCTGAGAGTCCTCACATTACGCAGATTATAACCATCTTAAGGAGATATCTGGGGATTCTGGTGGTGTTGCGTACTTGGAAGCGATGCTTGTCTGAATCTTTGAGGAGGGACATCAGTGGCAAATGAATATGTGGAATCCCGACAAAAGCTGAAGCTCTTGGCCCAAATAGGTTTGTTGATGGGGCCGTTTCTGTCGATGGTGGACAGCAATATCGTTAACGTCGCACTCCCCGATATCGCGAAGGCATTGAACAGCAACCTGACGGATGCACAATGGGTCGTGTCCGCTTACATGCTGTCCATGGCTGCCGGCTTGGCTATCAGTCCGTACTTAGCGAAGCGGTTCGGTACATTAAACGTGTATCGCGTTTGTTTACTTGGCTTCGCGTTGGGTTCCACTTTGTGTGCGCTATCGACGTCTATCGTTGTGTTGACTATTGCCCGTAGCATCCAGGGAGTGCTTGGCGCACCATTAATCCCGTTGGCAATGAGTATGATGTTTGGTCGTGAAACCAAAACTGAGAACAAAAACATCTCGCCCATCATAGGAATGACGCTGTTTCTGGCCCCTGGACTTGGCCCTACGATTGGAGGTGTATTCCTCCATTATTTCAGCTGGCCTTCGGTGTTTTGGATTAATGTTCCGATAGGTCTGCTTGGTTTCCTCTCCATCTTTTCTGTACCCAAGTTTCCAGAAGATGAAAGCAATGCTTCCGTTCGATTCGACCCACTCGGCTTAATCTTATTGTCTGGCGGCTTGACATTAGCTGTTTTTGGAACGTCAAGAGGTCCAATTGATGGTTGGGCGTCTATTCAAAGCTGGCCGTACTGGACAGGTGGGGCTGTTCTGCTGATGCTCTACGCCCTATGGGCATCCACAACCAAGAATCCAGCCGTAGATTTGAGGTTGATGCGCAGCAGCTATACCGCCTTAGCCATGGCTTTATGTGCATTGACCTCCGTGGTGATGTTTTCAATTATCGTGATCATCCCTTTATTCATGGAAAACGTTCAAGGCAAAACACCACTAATTACTGGACTCACGATGTTCCCGCAAGCCATTCTTATGGGTATGGGTACGGTAATTGGAGGTAAATTCTCAAAGAGATATGGTGTTAAAACGAGTGTCATCGTCGGACTGACCTTCCTGACAATCGGTTCGGTATTGCTACTCCTAATCCAACAGGATACGCCAAGTTGGAATGTTGCGTTTCTATTGTTGTTCCGCGGCTTGGGTCTCGGACTTGTAATTCAGCAACTCTTGACTGCCATCTTGCAGGGCTTAGACATAAGAGAAAACACAGATGCCAATACCTTATTCAATATCTCTGAACGCATTGGTGGAGCTACTGGCGTTGCATTGGTAGTTACATACCTTCAGACGAGGCTTCAGCACCGCCTAGACATTGCGAAGAATGCTGGTGATAACCTGTCTGCAATGAAACCGGCAACAGTTTCAGGCTTTCACGATACATTCCTCTTGCTCGCCATTCTCTCTTTTGTCGGCTTGTTGGTGGCCATCGTGTTTTTAAGAAGAGATATGAAGATGGCAATTGAGCAGTCGGTGTCTAAGAGCTTTCCGACAAAATGATGAAGAAGTAAAATAGTGTGTAGGGCAGAGTTAGGAAGACCATCAAATCTCGGTGAGACAGGTGACGTTTTGAATACACGCCAGCACCAACGACAAGTACGTCGTGAACAAATACTCAATTGTAGCCTCGACATGATCATCCGTCGCGGGTTTGAGTCCATGAAGATCCGCGACATCGCTGATACACTCAACATCAGCGTCGGTTTGTTTTTTAATTACTTCGAGTCGAAGGAAGCCGTCTATGAAGAACTTGTCAGGTTCGGGCTCTCCGGACCTGGTAGCCTGTTGGAATTAAATGTTGAGGGCATCGGGCCCATTGAACTGTTCGAAAAAATGACCGCCACTATTTTCGAATCACTACAGACCAATTCCATTGCATCAAAAATATTTTTACTCATGAGTCAAACAGTAAATTCGGATGCGGTTCCGGACAGTGTTAAGAAACTCGTTCACGACTTTGATGCCGTTTCTCCGCTAATTCCCACGATTCGAAAAGGTCAGGAATGCGGCGAAATAAAGCTGGGTGATCCCACGGCATTGGCCGTGGCGTATTGGGGCGCGGTACAGGGAATTGCGGAGAGCTTCGCGATCCACCCCGAGATACCTTTGCCCGAAAGTGGCTGGATTGTCGATATTCTACGCGCGCATCCTTTCCAAGCAGTCGTTTCGAAGGAATTCGGGGGTTCTTGAATCCTTGGCTTTCCCATATCCCGGCATTGTAAATCAGAACGCCCACAACATTAACGACAGTCTTGTTTGCTCTAGGATGAGATGGTGGTATGTCTACTCTCTTACTGACGGTCTTCTGGATTAGCTTGATCTTTCAGATTTGATACGCACCTTACGAAGTTCCCTGGCTGGTCCAAGTGAATGTATAAGCCTGTTACACTCTTCTGCAAACCAAAAGGTCCTCTGGCTAGAACCGGATGGTTTAAGGCGATATGAACATTGGATTCGTACATGAGCGTCTCCCTCCGCTCTTTTCTGGTCAGGCGCACATTGGAAGTTTCAGTCACAGCAGCAATGTCAGTCATTGGAATCGTTAGTTTGAACCGCAGACCATACCGTACACGAAGGGCAGAATCGCTGAGAATCAGGGGATTTAGCTTCATAGCTCGGTAGTCTCCCAGCAAAAACAGCCACAGATAGATGTTGCTGGCAGTCAAGACCCATGCAGCAAAATGAGACCAGTGCTGGACAAGAATATGCGTTGCAAAGCCCTCTAGCAATAAGACCTTGGACATAACAATGAGAATGATCCATGCGTTTGAGGTAGTGTGATACGAAAAAACTTTGGTACCGGATGGGGAGTACGCCTTTCTCCCCCAAGAGAACAGACTGTAGTAAATCAAGGTCAAGTCGGTGGCAATGTAGCGAAAGAATGGATTAGAACCCAAATGTACAGTCAGTGCTGATTCAAACACCTCGATGCCAGGCACATCGCTGCTGTGTCGCATTTGTCGATATGTGCTACCCACTCGGAACAGTCGCATGAGCAGCCGGATTTCTACAATGACAAATAGGAGGTCGACTGGATAAATGAGAAGGCGGAGACCCGGGCTATGAAGGAACCAGAGCAGAGCGTGACCAAAGAAGAAGGACACATAAATCACACTCGTCCAATGTCGCTGGTTCTTCCGGACCAAGACCATGTAATATACGAAGGGAATGACTAACATGAAATCCATAGCGACGCCAAAGTCTACAGTTTCAAGGTCGGTGCTGGTTCGATACGGAAGGTGAATAAGACAAAAGTCGCAAGCCATGATGAGCATTACTAGAGAAAAAAACAACCATTGCCTTCTGGTTATAGTCACTCATTATTCCTCCTTTCCGCATCCACTCTCATGGCACTTGACTATGCATCAACACATTCCATGAGTATGCGGGTAATCTCTGACACGGGCAATGCGCCATCAACAACAAAATCGGACTGGGGTCTTATGGTATTTAGAGCCTCTAAATATGCAAGTCTCCCGTGTAATAAATAGTTGCTCATATCAGACATTACCTCTGTAATCGTGCTGTTACCAAAGTCTCTCACTAAGCGGCGCGCTAGGGCTACATCGAGCGGTGTGTCGATAAACACAGCGAAGTCAATAAACTTACTAATTTGATGATTAGCGTAGGCAAAAGGATAATCCAACACAACAAAACTCAGCACCGCGACGAGGGCTTGAGTGTATGCGTGCGCGTATTCCCAAGGACAGCAAGTAGCACCGTTTAGTTATCCAGCTTACGGAGGAACTCTAGGACACGTTGCAAGAGCAATGCTGTGGCATCCGCGTCATATGATGGTAGGCTGATATCAGCGAAATAGTGTTGGTCGCCTGGGTACAAAAAGAGCTCAGCAGTGTCAGACGCGGCCACGATGTCTCGAGCCGCTTCTACATCTCCCTCGCCAACAAAATATGGGTCAGCATCCATGCCGTGAATTTGAACTGGCAGATTCGTGGGAAAGGGAGCTTCAAACATCGAGGCTGGAACGCACGAGTAAAAGAAGAGGGCACCACGGGCACCTTCGCGTGTTTGCGCGAGCTTCTGTGCCACCACTACACCAAGCGAAAACCCGGCATAGACTATCTCATGCGGTAACCCGTCAGCCTCACGCACTCCCATCTCTACGACTTTGTCGAATCCCACACTCTCAACATACGCCATACCCTCGTGGATTGAGGCAAATGTGCGACCCTCGAAAAGATCAGGAACGTGCACCGTATGACCCGCTGCTCTAAGTTCGTCAGCGAACGTTTCAACTCCCTTCGTCCGCCCAAGTGCGTGATGATATAGAAGAACTTCGGCCATCTCCATTCCCTCCCAAGCAAAACGTGGCTTTCTGGTATAGATTTCACAGGCCACTCTCATTATCCTGCTAGCTCCGTAATAAACGACACGACAAAATCATTGTATAGCACAATCACCCTTAAATGTATTTATATTTAATTAATTGGATATAATTCCTATTACAAATTTATTACGAGAAAGGTGATGTTTCTCTTGTATACGCGCCTTATTAATTATGTATTGGGACCAGACACGAAGTGGGAAGCCGAAAGAATGGCAGATGTAATTTACTTGCGGCTCAAATCACAAGACGGATTTTTAGGACTTCATTGCTTACATGACTATGACAACGGGCGGTATAACTGGATTTCGCACTGGGATACAAAAGATGATTTAAATCACTCATTTAACCAGGTGTACCCGCTTTTTAAAGAAATGATAGGACGCCAGGGTCACTGGCCCCCATCAGTAGAAATTTATTCATATTATACTCCGAGAAATTTGGAACACTTGCATGCTGAGTAGACTATGAGATGACTACTCACCCCCGCATCGTTGCCGATGTCACAAACCTACGGTCTGTGCCTGAGCAACTCGAGCGACCCTACGACTGAAAGCGCCCTGTAATCATCTTCCGCCGTGTGTAGAATTCCACCCCGTCCCGCCCATTGGCGTGCAAATCTCCGTAAAACGATTTTTTCCAGCCGGAGAAGGGGAAAAACGCCATTGGCGCGGGTACACCTACATTAATGCCTAACATGCCTGCATCAATCTCCTCACGAAATTGACGAATAGCTTTTGCGCTGTCTGTATACATGCAGGCACCGTTCGCAAAATCGGACTGGTTTGCTGTTGCGATTGCTTCATTCAGGTTTGAGACACGAACGATAGACAGCACAGGTGCAAAAATCTCATCCTGCCAAATTTTCATTTTGGGGGTCACGTTATCAAAGATTGTTGGACCGAGAAAATACCCCGTTGCATCCGCTGCATCTTGTCTCCCGTCGCGAAGGAGAATTGCCCCTTCTTTTTCTCCTGTGTCAATGTATTGCATCGTTCGCTCTCTATGGGTGTCCCGAATTAACGGACCAAGGAACACATCTTCCTGGCTTCCGTCCCCCATCTTTATCTGGTTTGCCGCTTGCACCAATTTTTCAATCAACTCATCTGCAATCTCTCCGACAGCGATGACGACAGAACAAGCCATGCAACGTTCCCCCGCCGAGCCAAATGCTGCGCCAATAATACCGCTTACTGCATCATCAATGTCGGCGTCAGGCATGACAATCGTGTGATTTTTGGCTCCTGCCAGCGCTTGTACACGTTTCCCGTTGGCAGCAGCAGTCTTGTAGACGTACTCTGCGACGGGCTGTGAGCCAACAAAGGAGACGGCCTTAATACCTTTGTGTTCCAAAATCCCGTTCACGGCATCATGTGCTCCGTGAACCACGTTTAAGACGCCATCTGGTAATCCTGCCTCCTGAAACAGTTCCACCAGGCGATTGGCGCACAGCGGTGTACGCTCCGACGGCTTCAGTACAAATGTATTGCCGCAAGCAACGGCCAAAGGAAACATCCACATAGGGACCATCACAGGGAAGTTAAACGGTGTGATTCCACCTACAACACCAACTGGATAGCGGTACATCGCCGATTCCATGTTAGCCGCGATATCAGGCAGTTGCGATCCCATCATCAATGTGGGGGCTCCCGCTGCGAATTCAACGTTTTCAATTCCCCGTTGCACTTCACCGTATGCTTCCTTGTAGTTTTTCCCGTTCTCCAACGTAATCAGGCGTGCCAGCTCTTCCCAATGCTCAACCAGCAGTTGTTGATACCGAAATAAGATTCGCGCGCGTTTCGGAACGGGTGTCCTGCTCCAGGTCAGAAAGGCTTCTTGAGCAATCTGTACTGCATCGTCAATGTCTTCCTTTATGGACAAAGGGACCTGCGCAATAGTTTCTCCAGTGGCAGGATTCGGAACAGGAAGAGTGTTGCTTCCGCGTGATGGGACCCAATTACCATTAAGAAAGTTCTTCAAAGTCTCTGCATTTGTTGGAGTCATAACGAACTATTACCTCCTCGACGCTAGATTGTCTTGTCGCACAATACGACACCAGTACTACGCGAGAAACTGATACTGCGCCTCGACCAGATGAAAATAATGCCCCTGTGACTGCATCAGTTCACTGTGACTGCCGCGCTCTACGATTTCACCGTGGTCAAACACAAGAATTTGGTCAGCACCCCGAATTGTTGACAGCCTGTGTGCCACGACAAAGGCAGTTCGGCCTGCCAGGAGCGCTTCCAGCCCTTTTTGGACGAGGTGTTCTGTATGGGTATCGATACTGGCTGTCGCTTCATCCAGCATCAGGACCCGCGGATCGGCGAGAATAGCCCGCGCGAAAGAAATCAACTGTCTTTGGCCCATCGACAAGCGGCTGCCGCGCTCGCGAACTTCTGTCTGGTACCCGTCTTCCATCCGCTCAATAAATTCATCCGCATACACGGCTTTGGCTGCGCGAATGACTTCCTCATCGCTGGCATCAGGTTTCGCATAACGAATATTGTCGAGAATCGATCCCGAAAAAATAAAGGTGTCCTGCAACACGATGCCCATTTGCATTCGCAGCGAATCTGACTGCACCCTTCGGATATCCTTCCCGTCGATGAGAATTCGCCCGCCAGTCGGGTCATAAAAGCGTGCCAGCAGATTCACAACGGTACTTTTGCCGGCACCTGTGTGCCCAACAAGTGCAATAGTTTGACCTGGACGCGCGGTAAATGAAATTTGATGTAAAGCTTTTCTCTCATTGTCATAGGCAAAATCAACGTTGTCGAACTTCACTTCACCCTCAATCCGAGACAACGGTTTCGCGTTCACGTCGTCGATGACTGCCGGACGTGTATCCAGATACTGAAAAATCCGTTCGGATGAAGCCATTGCTACAAGCAATTGATTGTAAAGCTGTCCCAATTGAGAAATCGGAGGCCAGAAGTTGCCCAGGTAGTTGGCAAAAGCGACTAACAAACCCACAGTAACGATGTCTGCTCTCAGCAGATGAACGCCGTACCAGAAGAGCACCACACTGCCGATGGCTCCGGTGACTTCAACGAGCGGACCAAACAAGATGCTGCGCCTCTGTGCTCGTAAAAAGTGATTGACATAATCCTGGTTCATATTGCGGAAAAAATGCTGATTCTCTTCTTGCCGTACATAAGCCTCTGTCACCCGCATCCCCTGAATGCTTTCGGCCAAGTGGGCATTAATACGGGAGAGACGGATACGGACAGACTGCCACGCCCTGCGAATTCGAATGGTGAGTCTAGTAGAAAGTACAAACATCAACGGTACGACTACCATGGTGAGGAGTGCGAGACGTGCGTTCAATGTCAGCATGATGATAATGATGCCAGCCAAGTTGAAGAAGTTGGTGATACTGTTCACAACACCGTTGGTGAACAAGTCTTGCAGGCGATTGACATCATTCATAATTCGTACCAGCACAGACCCTGCCGGTCTGGCGTCAAAGAAACTTAACGATAAGCTTTGAACATGTGTAAACAACTCTTTACGGAGACTATGAATGGCCCGCTGGCCAAGTAGATTTGTTAAATAGATTTGAAACCTTGTTGAGAGCAGGTTCAAGAGATACAACAGTAATAGAATACCGCACTCGATATACAGCCGCTGTGTGTTGTCCTTGCTGATGGCCGTATCAATTACTACCCCCACCATGTAGGGTCCTGCCAATTTCACTGCGACACCGGCAAGGGTTGCCAAAAGCGCTGCAGCGATGAGCTTGGGAAAGCCTGCTACGTATGACATCAAACGCTGAATTTCATGCCACTGAAATCTCTTTTCAAGTGCTTCGTCATCCTTGTATATAAATGGCGCTCGCAATGGATTCTCACCGCGGAACTCAGTCATGAACGATTCCCCCTTCCAGTCGATCCAACAGCATTCCCGTGGTTCTCCAGACTTTCGAAATCCTGAAATTGCATCGAGAAGATTTCCTGATACAACCCTTCCTGCCGCAATAGTTCATCATGGACGCCTCTCTGCACAATCCTTCCGCCGTCAATGACGAAAATCTGATTTGCTCGCTTCAGAGTTGAAATCCTGTGAGCAATGACAAAGGTGGTCCTGTCCCGCAGTACGCGCTGCAATGCCTGTTGAATCTCATACTCCGTTTCCATATCCACCGCACTGGTAGCGTCATCCAATATCAAAATGGACGGATCCTGTAAAATTGCCCGAGCCAGCGCAATCCGCTGCTTCTGACCGCCGGACAGGCCCATTCCCCGTTCTCCGACTAACGTATAGTACCCGTCAGGCATCTGTGAAATAAATTCCTCGGCGTCAGCAATCGCCGCGGCTCTGCGTACATCCTCCATGGATGCATCAGGCCGACCGTATGCGATATTCGCAAAAATGGTTGTTGAAAACAGGAAAGGTTCCTGAAAGACCATTGCAATACTGCGACGAAGTTCCTGGATATCCCACTCTCGTACATCCTTGTCATCAATCCGTACGTTGCCTTTGCTCACGTCATAGAAACGGGGCAGGAGGTTCACCAAAGTGGATTTCCCTGCACCAGTCAGTCCCAGCAAAGCTACTGTTTCTCCCGGCTGAACCTCGACTTGAATGTCTTTGAGTACAGTTTCATCTCCATAGGTGACGGAGACATTGTCAAACGACACCTTTCCTGCCACCTTGCGCTTGTCAACGGCGGATCCTGCGGCCTGTTCAGAGTGAGGCCGGTCGACAGGCTCAATGTCGTTCTCGGCCTCAAGCAGCTCCAGCAGTCTGTCCCCCGCAGCGACCGCCTGGGTCAAGTTATTTAAAAAGAAACCCAATTGAGCCATGGGCCAGATAATCGTCCACAGGATGCTGAGAAAAGCAACGAGATCGCCTAAATTCATGACCCGTTTCATGACCAGCAGGCCGCCGATGAATAAAATCAAAACGACTCCAAAGTTGCCGATGGACTCCATTAACGGAAAGTATCTACGCCACAGTACGGCGGTTCCGATGTTTGCATCAAAGTAGGCATCATTGCGGTCGCCAAACTTTCCAATTTCATGGGGCTCTTGTGCAAACGACTTGACCGTTCTCATTCCCATTAAGTTTTCCTGTACACCTGAGTTGAGCGTACCAAGAGAAACGCGTACACGGGAAAAGGCCGGTCGAAGATGGCTGCCGAAGCGGATAGCAATGAAGGCCAGTATTGGCATCAGCCCAATCAACACAAGGGCAAGCCAGACGTTCAGATAGAGCATAAAACCAATGCTGAAACAGACGAGCAGAAACAGGTTCATTAAGTTATTGATGCCGAAAGAGAGAAACATGCGGACGGCATCGAGATCGGCAGTTAAACGGGACATTAAATCGCCCGTGTGCATATCATCAAGAAACGTAAAGGACTGGTGATTCAGCTTGTGGTAGAGTGCATTGCGCAGGTCGAACCCAGTCAAACTGCCAAACACCTGGGAACTATAGGCTTGCCCAAACTGAAAGACACCTTTGACAATGGCAGCCGCAAGAATAGCTCCAACCAGCCACGGCAGTTCTCCATAGTGGTGATTTTCAATGACTTGGTTGACAATTGTCCGCAACAAATAGGGATAAGCAATTCCCAGACCGGCAGCAAAAACCAACAAAAACAGCCCCAAGTACAAGAACCGGATATGAGGCATGTAAAATCGACTGAGCCGTCGAAGGGAAACTTTCATCTGATGTCACCTCATTCAGAAAATATGGATGATTACTAATCAAGACAGGATAGAACATTCCCTATGCCATGACACCGACTTCATGACATAGGGAACCCGCTTGTAAAGCGCGCATAACAACAGCCTGGCCGTCCGTATACAGTTAACATACACACTGGGAAACATAGATAAGAGTTTCGAAGACGAATGACCAACTTGGCTTGACGAAGGAACTGCGTTCACAAAAGCGTGCGAATTTCCACTCTGACTATTTTAGCATGATTTTCACCAATATGATAAAATTCACACTTCTATTCCGAACAGAGCAAGTTATATTTCGTAAGATTGCCGTCAAACTTCTGGTATAATGCTGAACTTAGAAAGGACTGAGCATGAATTGACTTCAAACTGCTTCACCTCATTCTCTGAACAACGGCCGCAATGATTTGGCGACTTCGCAACCTCTACTTCTTCATCGGTATCAGCATTGGTGTTTTTCTTCCATATATATCAATACTGTTAAAACACGACGGTGTCTCCAACACGACCTTAGGGTTACTTATGTCCATGGGGATTCTCGCAGCCATGATTGCGCAGCCACTGTGGGGATGGCTAAGCGACAAATTCGGCATTGCGCGGTTTATTCTTGTTGTCGTATTCTTGGTCCCTGCTTCCTTTGCGATGTTTTTTAACGCTCACGTACTGTTCCTTCTGGCACTCATTAATGTGCTGTACTTTACGATTAAGTCTCCACAATTCTCTGTCGTCAATGCGTATACCCTGTCTATCACTGCAGATATGGGTTCTGTATATGGCAAGATTCGCTACTACCAGAGTGTCGGATTTGGTATCGGCGGATATATTGCTGGACTCTATTTGGGACACTTTTCTGTATCATCCCTTTGGATACTGTTTTCTCTTCTCAGCGTCATTGGTGCTTTCACATTGATTGGCTTGCCTCCAATGCCCAAAGTCGAGCACCATCCTCATGAGAAGGAAAACTTCGTCCAGAACTTGAAGGTCCTGCTCGTCGGAAAGCAAAACTATTTTCTGCTGTTTTTGCTTGGCGCATTTTTTATGAATCAAACGCTGGCTTCGTTCAACACCTACTTCGTGGTTGTTTTTCACGACTACGGCGGTGCCATGGATCATATCGGATGGGGCTTTATCATCGCATCTGTGGGAAACATCTTTAGTATGATTCTCGCTGAGCGCCTGACCAATCGATTCGGAACCGTCCGCATTTTGATTCTTGCTTCACTTTTGTACGCGCTGCGCTGGTTCCTGCAGATTTTCATTACGAGCCCAGACTGGGTGCTGGTCTTGCAAATCTTACACGGCTCGTTCGGGTTGTTTTTCATTCCAGCGGTCCACTATGTTGCCAACAACGCACCTGTCAAGGTACGGGCAACAGCTCAGGCCATCTTCGGTATGGTTGCGGGAGGCATGGGGTTATCCACAATTGTCGGTAACAGCCTTGACGGATACTTGCTGCAGTTTGGCGGTCCATCCGCAATGTACAGTGTATCTGCAGTCAGTGCAGTACTTGCGACAGCCTGTTTCTTCTACATTCTGTTTCATCAGAGACGAGCACGCATCCGCGAATCATACGCACAGTGACCGGATGCCTAATCCAGCCCCTACACTGTCCCTCTCCGATGCCGAAGATGCGAGGCGGTACCCAAGGTACCCAAAAGCTTTGGCGGAGTCTGTGCGTAAAGGTCATGATACAATCTCGGACACTGCCAAGCGAGTCTAACCTCACTTTAAGTCGAGTTGTTCATTGGCCGCGCATAAAGCAGATTGATAGACTTGCTTCAAAGGGACCGCTTGTTGCCGTGCTAACGCCTTCAAATCCTCGAATTCCGGGGCGATGTTTTTTACGCCACCGTTCCCTGAGGCAATTTTAACTCTGACGTCTCCATACTTGGTCTGGACGGTTTTCCACTCCCGATCGAGAATTCGTCTTGAAGCCTCATAGCCGCGGACACCAATGGTGGTCGTTTCGGTCAAGAGCAGTTCTTCCATCTGCTCACGCAGTTCGGGAGTGCACAACACATGGAATACCTGCCCCGGTCGTCCTTTTTTCATGACAACTTGGGATACCCAAGCATCGAGTGCCCCGTCTTCCAAAAGCCGATGAACGGTATAGGCAATCCATTCAGGCGTCATATCATCAACATTGGCTTCGAGGACGACAACATACTCTCGTTGTTCGTCATGACCGCTTTGCGTTAACTCACGTTGCATGGGGGCTGTTGCCGTAACCTCACCCATTTGAATACGAAGTAAATTTGCCGCAGGCAAGTCTTTCGTTCCTGCGCCATAGCCAACGGAATCGAAGACCATAGCAGGGCGAGACGCCTTGGAAGAACAGAGGGTCTTAATAATGGCGGCTCCTGTCGGTGTTACGGTTTCTCCCCAAGTACCCGAAGAGTAGGTCGCGAAGCCTTGCAGTAAAACAGCAGCAGCAGGGGCTGGCACCGGCATCAAACCATGCGCACAGTGGACAGTCCCGCCTCCGACCTCGATGGGAGATACGTAGCATACAGGCATGCCTGCCAAGTACCAACCAGCCATCGCACCGACGATATCAACTATCGCATCCATCGCACCTACTTCGTGAAAGTGAACTTCTTCGGGCGGAAGACCGTGAATGTATCCTTCTGCCTTTGCAAGGTGTCGAAATGCTTCCCTGCTTTTCTGCCGAACGGCTTCTGGTAACGCACTGTTGTCAAGGATAGACTCAATTTCCCGGAGACCGCGGTGTTCATGACTGTGTTCATGACTGTGTTCATGACTGTGTTCATGACTGTGTTCATGACTGTGTTCATGGCTGTGTTCATGGCTGTGTTCATGGCTGTCGTGTCGTAAGTCCGGATATAATTCGCCGTCCGCCTGTACATCCACTTTGGTTCCGCGAATGCCCTGTTTGAAAACAGAACGCACGGTGACATCGATGCCCTCAATGTCCAACGTTGCCAGAATGCTGCGCCACTGTGCTTCGTCAATCCCTGAATCTAGCCAGGCACCGAGAAACATGTCTCCGCTGGCACCGGCCTGGCATTCGATGTATGCAGCCCTCACTCCGATTCCCCCAGTCGATTAATCAGTGCAGCCAAGTAGCCCGCACCAAATCCGTTGTCAATGTTCACGGTACCGACCCCAGAGGCACAGGCGTTCAACATGGACAACAACGGGGCTAATCCGTTGAAGTGAGATCCGTAGCCCACGCTGGTGGGAACAGCGACAACAGGTTTGTCCACCAATCCCGTCACTACGCTGGCCAGTGCGCCTTCCATACCTGCCACCACCACAATCACCTTTGCTGCATAAATGGTGTCCAGGTGCTGCATCAACCGGTGCAGTCCGGCAACGCCCACATCGACAATCAAAGTCGTCGCCGCTCCCATCAATTCCAGGGTCAGGACGGCTTCGCGAGCAACAGGCAAATCCGACGTGCCGGCTGCCAGCACCAGCACATTGCCTACCGGTGCCTGTAACCCTCTTTGCAAATACACCATTCGCGCGGCCTCATCGTATTGAAAGTCTGGATAGGTTTTCGAGACTTCATGATAGACTTCAACATCCGATCTCGTTCCCAGCACAGGGCCATCCGTCGTCTCCACAAGCCGTGTCAGTACCTGCACGGATTGCTCCACTGTCTTTCCTTCGCAGTACACGACCTCCGGGAATCCTTTGCGCAAACTTCGATGGTGGTCTATTCTGGCAAATCCCAAGTCTTCAGCGCCAAACTTGCCAAGTTGCTCCAATCCTTCATCGACGGACAGCGTCCCCGATTGTACCGATTCTAAAATATCCCGGTAGCTCAACCTGTTCCCTGCCTCTCTATCAAAAAGGAATGTGTATCCATTCTAGTGTTCCAACAACCACAGCTACCAACACAGACAACCCGGTGATGATTAAATTGTAAACAATGCGCCGGCCATTCTTCTGAAACGCCCAGCTATACGCATGCATCATCATGACGCCGTCAATTCCGTCAACCAGGCTCATCCCTGAAGTAAAAAGCAGGGGGAGTACCAATGTGTCTGCGGCAGGCATCCCTCCGTTTACAGCGGCAGCCGAGACGGCCAAGAGACCCACTTCAGTAGCAGTATCAAAGCCAAGTCCAAACAACAAACCGACAAAGTATGTCTGCCAATCATGTGTCACCAATTTGAGGGGCTTTTGCAGCAGCCGGTTCAGGAAACCTCTTTTCCATAACAGGTCGTCGGTCTGTCCATGTCCGGTAACCTGCGCATCCGCATTGTCTTCATTAAAATTGATTTTGTCGCCTCTCATAGACTCGCGTCTACCCTTGCGCCAACTAATCCACAGGCTTCGAAACACCAAAAAATTGGCGATAGCAATCACATACAGAAATGTAGTTGAAACTGCGATGCCAATAAGCGATCCGACGGAAGCCAAATGAGGCAGATTGTGCCGAACACCTTTTACCGACAGAGAGATGACCAAAGCCAACAAGAACACAATGGTAGAGTGACCAAATGAAAAATACATTCCGACGCGACTGGGGTTTTTCTCTTCCTGCAAGAGCTTTCTCGTGATGTTGTCAATGGCTGCAATGTGATCGGCGTCTACCGCATGCCTTAACCCAAACCCATAAGCCAGGAGGCCAAGGGTAATCAGCATAGGATAACTGTTGCCAACAAACCAAAGCAAGGACCACGAAATAACATTTAAAAGCATCGTGATAGTGAAGACGGACGTTGCAGGTTTGAGTCTTGACTGTAAGCCTATTTTCTGTCCGGGCACTACATTTCCCGGCTGTAGTGAGTGTGAATGAGTCATCTCGAGACCTTCAAGAGACCCGTTGGGACGTTTCATCCGAAACACCACTTGCTAGACATGTGATGTCTCCCTGTGACTCTGATGTGCCTGTGAGGTCTTCTTCTGGTGAGCAGCCAACGATTCATTCAAGCTGCCTGTACGGTAGCCCTGCAAATCCAAGGAGACAAACCGGTAACCAATTTTCTTGAGTTTGGTTACAATGAGATCGGCGTATTGCAACACTTCAGTCATGGTTTCAGGCGGCACTTCGATGCGAGCCAGCCCGTCGTGGTGGCGTACACGAACCTGGCGAAACCCCAAATCGGTTAGGAACATTTCCGCCTGCTCCACGGCAGACAACTTCTCCTTCGTAATCTTCTCTCCATACGGAATACGAGAGGAAAGGCAGGCCAAAGACGGCTTATCCCATGTGGAGAGTCCCATGTTTTTTGAAAGTAATCGAATTTCCTTCTTGTACAGCATGACGTCTTGCAGAGGTGCGTAGACGCCTTTATCCTTCGCGGCTTGAAGTCCTGGGCGAAAGTCTCCCAAATCATCTGCGATAGCACCAAACGCCACTGCGTCGTAACCCTGCTCTTTGGCAATGGGAAGCAAATGAGAGAACAAGTCAAACTTACAGAAATAGCAACGGTTAACGGGATTTTCAGCGTAACCTGGAATACTCAACTCACTGGTGGCAATGATTTCATGGCGAGCACCCAAGTCTTTGGCAAGAGCTGCTGCTTCCTCCCGCTCACGCATTGGATAGGTTTCCGAATCCGCTGTGACAGCGAGCACGTTGTCAACGCCTACTCCTTCAATGGCCGCTTTCAAGAGAAAGCTGCTGTCCACGCCCCCTGAAAAGGCAACCAAAATCCTGCCAAGGGACCGCAATTGCTCAAGCAGTTGGTTATACTTCTCCCAGACTTCCTCCATGTAACTCATCCTCTCCGAAAATCCAGGGCACCCTCGGAGCGGGCACCGAATATCATGCCGGGTGTAGAAATCAAGCGATGGATGTCGGATGCCCAAACGGAGTTTGATACTCAGGCAGTGTGCTGAGAATCTTCGTAACCTCTTCATCGGACATTTGTCCATACCGCTCGACAGCATCCACGATTTTTGGAAACAAATGCACATCGCCGGCACTTGCAAAGCTGCTAATTCCCTGTGTGTTCAACACATAGTGCACACAGGCATCGATAATCTGCTGCTCGTCAAAGGGTTCATACCATGTAGCGTAATTGCGCTTCTGGTCTACACCCCAAGGTCCTTTTGCCACGGCCTTGATGACCCGCAGAGCCACATCCTGTTTTTGGGTTTGCTCGCGAAGTGCATCAAAATCCTGCCGATACTGAGGCATTGAGTACAGCTTGAAATTCAACGGTGTCAAAACTGCATCAAAGGTAAACCGGCGCAAGGCCTCCAAGTGGGTCGCTGGTGCTTGATGCCCATGGCCGGTAATGCCGATACCTTTGACAATCCCTTCGTCCTTCGCTGCAAGGGCTGCTTCGAGTGCACCTCCTTTTGAAGTGCACTTATCCAGTTCTTCAATGCTTCCTACTGCGTGCAGTTGAATTAAATCCACGTGGTCCACCTGCAGGCGTTCCAGTGACCTGTAGATCTCGCGCTTGGCCTCATCCCTTGTTCTCTTCCCCGTTTTCGTCGCGAGAAAAATTTGATTGCGAATTTTCGGCATCCACGGTCCTAAGCGCAGTTCTGAATCACCATAGTCTGCGGCCGTATCAAAATGATTGACACCGTGGTTTACAGCGAACTCAATCGATTTGTCTGCCTCATCTTGGGTCACAGCAGCCAGACTTGCCGCACCGAACATCACTGTGGTACTCATGTACTCCAATCGACCTAAACGACGCTTCTCCACGTCCATTCCTCCCTGCTGACCTACGTTAAAAAGAGGGGAAAACAGGATGAAATCCTGTCTTCACCACGCCGGTACAAAGCCATCAATTTCTTTCAATACGACGTCGATTTCTTTCATGACATCATCCGTCAACTCGACGTCTACGGCCTTCACATTCTCACGAACCTGGGATACTTTACTGGCACCCACAATGGCGGAGCTGACATTTGGTTGCCGCAGAATCCACGCAATGGCAAGTTGAGCTAAATTAGCATCGATGGATTTTGCAATGTTGTCCAATTTTTGCACCCCGTTCAAGACATCGTCATTCAAGTACCCCTTGATAAAACGATTTATTTTCTCATTCGCGGCACGACTGTCCGCAGGGGCCTGCTGTCCTGGCTTATATTTACCGGTGAGAATGCCTTGCGCCAACGGAGAAAATACAATTTGCCCCATGCCGTTTGCTTCAGAAGTCGGAATGACTTCTTTTTCTATGTAGCGAACAAGCATGTTGTAGATGGGTTGATTCGAGACGATGGGCCTCAAATTCCGTTTGTCTTCGATGGCTTTTGCGTGTGTAATTTGCGCAGCCGACCACTCGCTGACACCTGCGTATAGTATTTTCCCCTGTGCTGCCAAGTCATCCAATGCACGCAGCGTTTCCTCGAGCGGAGCATTCTCGTCATAACGATGACACTGGTACAGATCTACATAATCCACTCCAAGACGTTTCAGACTGGCATCACACTGCTCCATGATGTGCTTGCGCGACAATCCTCTGTCATTCGGACCGTCACTCATCGGAAAGTACACCTTGGTTGCCAGTACATAACTGTCGCGCGGATACTTTTTCAGAGCCTCTCCTACAACCAACTCAGCTTGACCGCGGTTGTATACGTTGGCTGTATCAAAAAAGTTAACACCCAGGTTATACGCCTCATCAATACACTCAATAGCTGTCTGTTTTTCGGTGGATTCGCCGTAGGTCAACCAACTTCCTAAAGCAATTTCACTGACTTTTAAGCCACTATGTCCAAGATTTCGATATTTCATGTTATTCGCTCCTCATTTATATCAACTTTTATGTTCCATTCCCACAGTCTTTCAATTCCACAGTCTTTCAATCAAGTCCAGAAACAAGGCTCCCGAAGGAATCGACAGAAGCCGCTTCCATACTGGTTTATCCTCGGCACTGGTTTATTCTCGGCCTCTGCGCTGCTGTGCCTCTGCACCGTCATCGTAAGGATAGGTCACCGGCAGTTTGCTGGCAGCATTTAAACGTTCGACTTGCTGTACCGTCAAATCCCAATCAGATGCACCGAGGTTGTTTTCCAACTGTTCCAAGGTCCGTGCACCAATAATGGGCGCCGTAACGGCTGATTGCTGTAACAGCCAGTTGATAGCCGTCTGAGCCGGTGTTTTCTCCGCTTCTGTTGCCGCCTCGAACAATGCGTCAATAACGGTCCAAGTGTATTCGTTGTTGTAATTGCTCCAAGACTCGCCCCATCCCTGAGTCTCTGCAGTTGCAATACGCGTCTGTTCAGGAGGATGCTCCATTCCACGGCGGAACTTCCCGCTCAACCAGCCTCCCCGCAGCGGACTCCAAGGAATCACCCCGATGCCTTCGTGCAAAGCCAAAGGAATCAATTCATATTCTGTGGCGCGGGAAAGAAGATTATATTGAGGTTGCAGACAAGAGAAGGCCTCCCAGCCGTTTTGCCGGCTCAAATAAATCGCCTTCTGCAACTGCCACGCACGGAAATTGCTCGCGCCTATGTAGCGAACCAGACCGCGACGAACGAGATCGTTCAAAGTGCTCAAAGTTTCCCCAAGGGGTGTCAGAGGATCCCAAGCGTGAACCTGATATAAATCAATATAATCCGTACCCAAGCGCTTTAGGCTTGCTTCGACTCCAGCAAGGATGTGCTTCCGGCTCAACCCCAGGTCATTTTGCGCCGTTCCCATAGGAAAGCGAACCTTTGTGGCTATGACATAGTCATCTCGATTTTTCTGTTTGAGCCAACGACCAACAATTTCTTCTGAAAGACCGTTGGAGTATACATCGGCGGAGTCAATAAAATTCCCCCCGGCTTCCACGAACCGGTCCATAATCTTAAAACTGTCTGTTTCGCTGGTCTCCCTGCCAAACGTCATAGAACCAAGACACAGTTCACTGACCTTAAGACCCGTCTTTCCAAGCATCCTGTACCTCACACGTCATCATTCCCATCCTAGTTAGTGTGTACACAGTGGATTGCGGCCTCTATTCTGGTAAACAAGAAAAAGCTTACTTTGATATTGTAGACCATCTAGTTCATCTGATACAGTAGTGAATATAATCATATATAATTACATTCTATAAACCGACTTACTTTTTTGAAGTGAAGAAAGAGAGTGTGTGTATCTAAAGGAACCGCTACAACATGAATTCCCTTTCACCTTCTGCGAGACAAGATGATATGTTCTATAAAATGAATCAAAGGAGAGAGTTATGGCACAAGCAAAGAAAGTAGTCGAACAAGCTGAAACAAGACTAACATCCAAAGAACTGCAGGATGCCGAGGATGCCTACTGCTCCATCGAGAATGCACTGGATATTATCGGCGGAAAATGGTCCTTTCTGATTTTACGGGAACTGTACGAGGGGCCTCAGCGTTTTAACGAACTGAGACGCAGACTTCACGGCATCAGTCCGAAGTCTCTCACAGATGCACTGCGCCATCTGGAAGCAAACGGCGTTGTCGAGCGAAGGGTATTTGCGACCGTACCCGTCACAGTGGAATACTCTGTAACGAATAAGGGACACGCGTTTCACGCAGTGTTAAAGGCCATGAAAAAATGGGGCAAGGAGTGGGCCTAGTCCACCGCGATTCGGCCCGGGATTGGCTTACGTCAAGTCGTCGTAAACCAACACATAAACGGCAGCCGGGCCGTGTACACCAATGCTCTGATCGTTTTCGATGTCCGAAGACCGGCTCGGACCGCTGATGAAATGCACCGATGATGGCAATGCTTCCATGGCAGACAGTTCTTCCATCACCTCGCCAAGCCTTGTACGAACCTGGGAGGCCCTGACAACGGCAATATGAACACTGGGCAACAAGCTGACGGAACGCCCGCGTTTTGAGCTTGACATCAGGACCAGTGTTCCTGTATCGGCGACGGCCCCCATACACCCCGTCAGCCCTACATCTGCTTCCGCTGCATCCTCTATTCCGGTTTCGCCCCACTCGGATAGTTCGTAGGGTTGCAGCGTTTCCATCAACTGCTGCAGCGACAACCCTGTACTTGTCAGTTCATCCAGGGACCACGTTGTCATCCGTTTAGGAGAAAGAGAGGCCAACAAGTCTTGCAAAGCGCCTTGCAATTCTTCGCTGGACCTACAGGTTTGTACGTGGGCCCCAAGCTTCTCAAGTGAATCTCGAAACGTCTGCAGCCGTTCACCGTTCTCCAATTTATAGGATTTCCAGAACTCAGGCGCCCCTATGATGTCCCTGGCGGGAGGCGCTGCAGGTACCTCATCTCTGCCGAGACGTTTCGAGATGTTTGCAAAGAAATCGGTCTCATTCACGGTTCCATTCCCCTTTCCCGCTGGTGTCCAACTCTTGCTTCAAACTAGACCATCTGTTGCGAAACGACTGCTTAGCGAGACTGGGTGCATCACGTCCCTTTGTCCATCCGGACAGAGGGCCAATCTGCGATGAAATGACGCCATTTCGCACAAATGGTTTCTGAAGCACCCGCGCTGTGCCCATAGCAGCACGGTACCTCTTCGAAGACGAAAACGTCCGGGCAAACCCCTTGAATGCCATCCGTTCCGCTGCGGATCCGTATCCGTTCTCCACAGCACGCTGCCGCAGGTGGACCAGCATATCGTGCAGAGGAATTTGTACGGGACACGCTTCTGAGCAGGCCCCGCAAAGACTGGATGCAAAGGGCAGGTCCGAATACTTATCCCCTTCATTGAGCAGAGGTGACAGGACAGCGCCGATGGGGCCCGGGTACACGGAACCGTAGGAATGACCCCCAACTTGCCGATAGACGGGGCAAACATTCAGACAAGCGCCGCAGCGAATGCACTTGAGGACATCCTGGAACTGAGAGTCGCCTAATTGACGTGATCGGCCGTTGTCTAGAATAATGAGGTGCAACTCGCTGGAACCGTCCAGTTCATCGTTGCGCTTGGCACCCGTAATCATGGACATATACGTTGTCAGCTTTTGACCAGTAGCACTTCTCGGAAGCAGGTTTGCCATCACTTCAAGGTCGCTAAAAGTCGGCAGAATGCGCTCCATCCCCATCAAGACGATGTGGGTTTTCGGTAGGTTTGTGACCATATCTGCATTTCCTTCATTTGTAAACAGCGTCACTGTTCCAGATTCTGCAATACCGAAGTTACACCCGGTAATCCCGATGTCCGCATTGCGAAACTTTTCCCGCAAGGTCTGCCTTGCAAAAGCAGTCAACACCTTGGTTTCGGTGGTCAGATTCTCCCCGCCGGCCGCATTAAACAGGTCCTTGATTTGATTTCGGTTTTTGTGAATCGCTGGAATAATAATATGCGATGGGGTTTCCTCTGCCAACTGGATGATATACTCTCCCAAATCGGTTTCCACGACTTCCATCTTCTCATTCAGCAGTTTTTTGTTGATGTGAATCTCTTCGGACACCATTGACTTGGACTTCACAATGGATTTGGCCTTCTTATCTTTGGCAATCTTAATGACCTGCGCCGATGCCTCTGCTGCGTTCTTCGCAAAATAGACTGTGCCGCCCGCATTCCTGACATTCTCCACGAACTGCTGCAAATAATAATCCAGATACTCGACCGTATGTGCTCGAATTGCGCTTCCCCGAGCGCGCCACTCTTCCCAATTCCCAAATTCCTCGGTGGTCGCTCTTTTCTTGTTCCGAAGTTTATCCTGGGTAAACCGAACGGCAGTTCGAAGAAAATCGTCTTGCAACGCAAGTTTCGACCTATCCAGCATCTTTGTTGCCTTTAGCTGTGCGTGCTGTTCAACAGTTGCCTGACCTTCTGTCATTTTGATTCACCTGCCTTCACGGGTGTCGTCTGATTCTTGCTATTCTCAATCCCTTCCTGAAGCAACTGGGCCAAGTGCAACACTCGTACAGGTTGACCCATTCGATTCAGGCGGCCGCCGATGTTCATCAGGCACCCCATATCCAAACCAACTAACACGTCAGCACCCGTTTCCAGAACATGACCGGCTTTTTCCGATACCATAGCAATAGAGATGTCACTCATCTTTGCAGCAAATGTGCCGCCAAAGCCACAGCAATCCTGTCCATAGGGCAAGTCAGTAAATTCAATGTCCTGTACCGCATCGAGGAGCCGCTTTGGTTCGTCCTTAACACCCAAAATCCTCGAACCGTGGCAAGAGGGGTGGTATGTAACACGGTGTGGAAATACGGCACCCAAGTCTGTGATTCCCAAGACGTTCACCATAAACTGAGAGAATTCATAGGTTTTCTCTGCAAGCTCCCGGGCCAATTTTTCGTATTTTGTGTCTCCTTGAAACATGTCCTCATAGTAGTGATGTGCCATACCGGTACAAGAACCGCTTGGCGAGACCACATAATCTGAATCCGCAAACGCTTCCAACAAGGTTACAGCGGAAGCCTTTGCTTCTTCGACGTAGCCGCTGTTAAAGGCGGGCTGTCCACAACACGTCTGTTGCTCCGGTACGCTGAGATCCACACCGCACTGATGCAGCACTCTCGCCATGGACTCTGCAACCTGTGGGTAGAAATTGTCCACTAGGCACGTGATAAACAGTGATGCTTTCATAATGGACCTTCTTCCTTTTATCTGTTTTATGTCGACAAAAACGGCATGTACTCTTCAATCTCTTGAAACTTCTCCGTCAGAGATTGAAATTTGTATTTCTACGCCTTATCAAGCTGGTTCAGCCTTGCTTCCACATGACGCAAGTGCTGCAACATTGCTGTTTCAGCACTGTTCGGGTCCTGGTTTTCAACTGCCTGAAGAATCTCCTGATGTTGGGCCAACAGTTGCTGCGGTTCACCTTCTATGCGGTAGAGAGCCAACCTGCTAGATAACTGCGCCGATTGCATTTTCTCTCTGACAGACTCCATTAATGCTCTGAGGTACGGGTTTTTGCTTGCTTCTGTCAATTTGTAGTGGAATTCAAAATCCGTTTGTTCACCAAGCTGGGACAGTTCCAAATCTGCTTTCATTCTTTGCACAGTGAGAGACAGACCGTCCAGCTCAGCCTGTGTCCTTCGCAAAGCAGCCAGCCGCACAGCCCCAGCCTCCAAAATCAGTCTTAATTCGAGCAATGACTGTACTTCTGCCGGCGTCATTAAATCATTAAACTTGAGAGACTGTGCAATCTGCTCAGACGTATGAGGATTGACAAAAGTCCCTTCGCCCTGTCGGCTTGTGATGAGATTCATCGCCTTTAATGCACTCAAGGCTTCCCGTACTGCTGCCTGACCCACTTGCCAGTCCACGCTGAGTTGGCGGACAGAAGGCAGCTTCCTTCCCGCTGGAAAAGTTCCAGAACGAATCCCCTCCAACAACCGCTGGATAATCGCTTCGTAGGTCTTTGTCGTCTGAATCGGCGTGTCGTTCATGGCCTCTCCTCCCGTTCCTAAGCTCACAGTGATCCAGTCATCCACCCGGTCACTTAGTCATCTGATGACTGGATGACTACTTGGCACCTAGCATAGCCGAACACTGTCTTCAGGTCAACAAGTTGAGGCGCTCGGAAGCTTATCCTACTGCGTTCAAAACGGATTCTTTAGGAAGAAAAGGTCGTCTGGTCGGGCAGTGTGTCAAATATATGCCCGTTTTCTTTGATGACTTGCTGAGCCTGCCGCACTTCGGCACATTTGGACGGGTGCGGAATTAATTTGCCGGAGTTGCATAAGTCTCGCGGGTTAAAAACGGATCGGACCGAAATTTGCGCATCAAGGTCGTGCTTTGTATACAAGTAGTTCATATCCTCTATTTTCTCAATTCCAATACCGTGTTCACCAGAAATGGTACCGCCTGCGTCTACACAGATTTTCAAAATTTTCGATCCCGTTTCCAATGCCAACTCCGTCTCACCCGGCACACGTGAATCGTAACAAATCAGCGGGTGCAAATTCCCGTCCCCCGCGTGAAACACGTTCGCAATCCGCAAACCGGTCTCCTCACTCAGGCCCTTGATTTGACGTAACACTTGTGTCAGTTTGCTCCTCGGAATGACTCCATCCTGAACCACGTAATCCGGAGAAATTCGACCCATGGCACCAAAGGCCATTTTTCTGCTGCTCCACCACAGTGAGCGCTCCGTATCTGATTGTGCCACCTTCACTGTGCGTACACTGTTTTTCTCGCAAATCTCGACAATCTGCCGTGCACTTGCATCCAGACCCGCCGCCATGCCGTCCACCTCGATGAGAAGCACTGCTTCAATGTCGTTCGGATAACCCACATGGTAGTTACTCTTGTCAACGGCCTGCATGGCCAACTGATCCATCATCTCCATTGCAGCCGGAATCACGCCTGCCGAAATCACATCCGATACGGTGTTTGAAGCCTCTTCCACACGGTTGAACATCGCCATGATGGTTTTTACAGCTTCAGGTTTCTTTAAAATTTTCACGACAATCTCTGTCGCGATACCCAGCGTTCCTTCAGCTCCTACTAGCAGTCCCATCAGGTCATAGCCAATGGGTTCGCCAAATTCCGAACCCATCTTTACGACCTCACCATCGGGCAAGACCACCGTTGCGGCCACAACGTGATTTGTCGTCACACCGTATTTGAGACAGTGCGCACCTCCGGCGTTTTCAGCTAAATTGCCGCCGATTGTACAGGCAGTTTGAGAAGACGGGTCCGGTGCATAATACCAGCCGTCGCGGCCAATCTTCTTCGTCAGCATAATATTCACGTGTCCTGGCTGGACCACTGCCCGCATGTTATCAAAATCTACGGACAAGAGCTTGTTCATCCGGACCAAATTAACAATAACTTCGCGGTTCATAGGAATTGCACCGCCGCTCAGGCCCGTTCCTGCCCCTCGCGGCAGGAACGGAATCTCATGTTTGTGCAAAAGCCTGACAATCCCTGCGACTTCCTCTGTAGACTCCGGATAGACAGCCAAGCGCGCACGACTCTTCTGCGCAACATATCCGTCACAGTCATATACCGCCAGTTTCTTACTTGAACTTATTATCTGGTTTTCGTCGATAATTTTAGAAAGCTCATGGATTAATTCAGTATCGTTCAACTCTGCTCTCCTCCTTTTGATAGGCAAGGTCAAGCAGTTCAATTGTATGAAGAACCTCCAAGCTCATTCCTTGCCGGTACGCTCCAACCTTTAGCTGCATCATGCAACCAGGGTTCCCGACAGCAATACCGTCAACATCACTAGGGATGTTCCCCATTTTCCGGTTCAAGAGTTTCCCAGACATGTCAGGATGGGTGAAATTATAAATTCCTGCGCTGCCGCAGCAGTAATCCGATTCCGACATTTCTATCAGATTTAACCCAGGTATGGACTGCAACACTTGCCGCGGTTGTGCACGGATTTTCTGAGCGTGACACAAGTGGCACGCATCCTGGTATGTGATGTCCCGTTCTACGCGTCCTTGAGGCGGACGCAGTCCTACTTGGATCAATAATTCCGAAATGTCTTTTACACTCTCTGAGAATTTTTCAGCCTTGTGGCGGTACTCTGGATCATCACGGAACAACTCAGCGTATTCCTTCATGGAAGAACCGCATCCCGCCGCGTTGATAACGACATAATCCACGCCGGATTGAAAAAACACGTCAATGTTTGTTCGTGCCAATTTACGTGCCTGAACGCGATCGCCTGCATGCACCTGCAACGCACCGCAACAAACCTGTCTTTTTGGAACATGAACTTCAATTCCGTTTTTCGTACAAACCCGTGCCGTAGCTTTATTAATTTTTGAGAACATGACATCCATGACGCATCCCGTAAACAGCATTGCAGTGGCTTTCCTTGTTCCTTCGGCTTCGATTACAGGGGGCAAGGATTCCAAAGCAAACTTTGCTTCTACCGATGGCATAACGGCCTGCATTTCCTGTAGGTGTTTCGGCAGCATCTGAGCGAGACCAGTTTTATCAACTACATACTTCAACCCTGAGCGTTGGTAAAGACGGGTGAGCTTTCCGATGCTTCGCAGGCGCTTGGGATGAGGGAAAATCCCGCGAAGAAACAACTTTTCAAGAGTCCGTTTCGCAGGCGTGCCGCCGCTAGACTGGTTCGTCATCTCCTGGTTTTGAAAATAGATTTGTCCACGTGTCTGCTCAATCAGGGAACCCACTTGCACACCAGACGGGCAAACGGTTTCACAGGCTCGACAATCCAGGCAATTTTCAACGGGACCCGTAACCGCTTCATCCAACTCAAGATTTCCTTTGTCCGCTTCCTTAATGACATATACGCGTCCCCGGGGTGACTCGTTTTCATCCCCTGTCTCCAGATAGGTTGGACAGACTTCAAGGCAAAAGCCACAGTGAACACAAACCGAATACAAGTCTTCCTGCGGGGCATCTTCCCATTTAAAAGAAGACATTTCGTTTGCCATCCTTAGGATTTTAGGTTCGCTTTGCCCCATTGTTCAATCCCCCTCAATCGACCTCTACTCATGATTCCTTGCGGGTCAATGGTTTGCTTAATACCGTACATTAATCGAAAGTCCTGTCGCTCGGTTCCAAACTCGTCGATTGCGGACCTCAACTCCAAAGAACCTCTTTCAACAACAGCAACTCCCTCATATTCTTGCACGACCTGACGAATGACCTGGACAACCTCCAACTCTGTATCCGGAGAGAAGTCCTTGGCAAAAAGTCTCCCAACTCCCCTCGGTCCGCTCACAGAAAGTTCGGAGACAGCACTCAGTGCTTGCATCTTGACGCGGATCTGCTGGGAAACCATCATGATGTTTACCGGGGGTACAGAATAACGAACAACAAGTGTAGAAGGGCGGAGGTAGTCGTGATATTGCATCCAGAACTCATCTGTCGCGCCAGCAGTGTACGTCACACAAACCATGCCTAGGTCGCGGGCCATAACGTTCAGTGCATTGACTTGGTATTCACTGGCCAACCGGTCTTCATGGCAATCCACAGCAAAATGCCACTCCTCGTTTCCAGCAGGTATGAATGTATAGGGACCGCTCAGTGCCTCGACCCGGCTCGGGACGAGGCTCGAATGGACAATTCGCCGCAGATACTCTGCCCCTGCCTCAAGACTGCCTGACGCGACTAGTAACGTTTGATAAAGAGGTAATGGACGCAGTTTGAAAGAAATTTCCGATAGAAATGCGAGCGTTCCATATGAGCCGACAAACAGCTTGGTCATGTCGTAGCCAGCTACGTTTTTGACGACCTTACTACCCGCCTTAATCATGCGCCCGTCCGGGTATACCACGCGCATTCCCACTGTCATGTCCCGTATCGCTCCATAGTGAGATTGCATGGGTCCGCCAGCTCCAACAGCCACACTGCCGCCGATAGTAGATTGTGCCTGACAAACGGGATCGATAGGAAGCATTTGCTGATGCTTGGAAAGTTCCTCCTGTAAATCAGACAACAGGACACCAGCCCCTGCGGTAACAACCATGTCCGCTGGTGAGTAATCGATAATTCGATTTATATGCCTGGTTGAAAGAGCCACATCAACTGTATCAGGGACACCGGCAGCGCCCATGTGAGTTCCGCCGCCTAGGGGTAGAGTGTGCCAATGCTGTTCACTGGATAACCGAAGAACATCCGAAGCCTGCTGCTCATCACGTGGACTGACAACAACTACAGGTTTTCTTTGACCAGTGACACCCGCCCCCAAATTCAAGTCAAAAGTCACGTCTTCGGAGGCAACAAAAGCGCAGAGTTTATCCCGAATGTAGTCTGGTTGAACATCTCCAGCCGTAATCAGCACCCCCTTTAGGTTGGAATATTACGAAAAGTCAGACGGTGCGAATTTCACTTTTCGACATTTGGCTGCTTAGCAGTCGGTGCTTCAGCGATTACTTTCATGTATTGAAAAAGCATACCATAACTTGTCTGCTGGTTCACCCGGTTACTGAATACTCAGGGATATCAATAAAACCACTGTCGCAAATTGCAATTTACAGTACCTGCGCCGTTTGCTAACATTTACAGTGAATTTTTGTCACTGTTTGTCACACATATAGTCACGGGAGCTGATACGTTTGGCACTGGTGCAGGTCGATTCACTTTTTCTATTGCGCGGCAATCAACCTGTTGTCAAGGATGTTTCCTTTTCCATCGACGCTGGTGAGATTGTTGGTTTGATTGGGCCGAACGGTGCTGGAAAAAGCTCCACTATTGGGGGCATCCTCGGGTTTGATCCTATTCACAAAGGATTCATCCAAGTACAAAATTTTACGGCCAGCAACAAATCATCGCTCCCCGCGGATGCAAAATCTCTCATTGCATACATCCCTGAGCAACCCATGTACTACTCAGATTTAACCCTGATGGAACACTTTGAATGGAAGCAAAGATTATGGAGAACATACCGTCGGGACACCGCAAGCGAGAAACTCCCTACATTAATAGAAGAGTTTACCCTGGGGCCGCACCTGCAGAAATTTCCTCATCAATGTTCAAAGGGAACCCTGCAAAAATTAATGGTCGTATCCGCACTGATGTTTCCCTTTGATGTGCTGGTCATTGACGAGCCGTTTATCGGGCTTGATATTCTTGCGATACGGCAGCTCAAGCTTCACATTGAAGCCGCAAGACAGGAAGGAGCCGCTGTTCTTATCTCCACCCACGTGCTGGATGCGGCGGAGAAGATGTGTTCGAAGTTTGTTATGCTCTACGAGGGATCCGTTTTTGCCAAGGGAACTTTGCAAGAGTTAATGACCCTCGCAGAATCCGATGATGCGGATCTGGAGAATCTGTTTGTCACGCTTGTTTCAAATCGACAACTCAATGCTGATGAGAAGGAGATGGAATCACTGTGAGTCTGCTGCTCATAGAATGGTCCCTTCGCCGCGTCCGAGACGTTCTGTCTATTTACTTTCGGATAGCACGTCTTACAGTCGATTGGACGACCATTGTCTATCTCTACCTCCCGGCGCTCGCTCTGCTGATATATGAAGGCATCCATTATTATCGCGGAATGTGGTTTACAGGTATGGCTCCAGACACTCCACTGGTCGGTCCTGTCACCTATCGGATGATTGTCATGGTCATTACCTTTATTTTGATGTTCTTATTACACATATCTGTGTTTGGACACATTTCTTTCCCTCTTAGGTCTGGAGACAGGGCCTTTGTGCTGAGTTCGCCAATTGCGAAAGACATTTGGTTTTGGACCATTTGGCTGCAAGAGGTAGTGTGGCTGATGTTGCGTTTGTTTGTGGTTTTGATCCTCACATTGCCCATTTTGTGGTTTATGCACGTGTCCGCTTTCTGGTGGTGCATTACACTCCTTCTGACGGCGACTTACACCAGCACAGTCGGCATGGCAGCTGCGTTGTGGAAACAGCAGGATGACTTTCGCTTCTGGAGGTTTCTTGTATTCCAACTCTCCCGAATCCTTTCGTTTATTCCGTTATCTTGGACGACATCGTCTCTACAGGCGCATTCACTGCACCTGAGTCTGTGGCTTCTCCCGTTGGTCATTGCGGCCGCCGTTTGGGTGCTGTCTCGTATGCAGAGACGCCTGTCGTGGAACCCGCTGTTCCGAACCAATGCGAGTCCTGTATTGAATTTCGCAGGCGCCAGCGATCCGGCGTCACACCAGGTTGCCTACAGTATGCGCGCACCGTCGCAATGGTTGGTTCGCGGCATTGAGCGGACCATACACCGCAGTCTGTCCCCCGTACCATGGCTTCTTTTGCTTCGGGCACTGCGAACCAAAGGAGTTTGGCGCACCTATCTCAGCCTCTCGGCCGGTGCAGTTTTTGCCCTGCGTTTTGTAGGGTCAGGACCCATCAAACTGCTTGGCGCTGGCTTTTTTATCTTTTTACTGTACCAGTATTGGAAATTGAATATTCGTCCACTTGTGCGGAAGCCGTCGATGGAGCAGACAATCGTCGAGTGGCCCGTATTAACCGTAACCGAAGTTCGAATTTTCGTGTGGATACTCCTGATTACTTTGGGTCTATGGGTCTTAATGTGGCAACTCCATCTGTAACATTGTGTCGTTCTTGATAGACTCCAAACGCTGTCTCATACTAGTAAGTGAGGCGTCGAATAATAAAAACAGGAGGAAGATGCTTCATGAATTTGATGAAATCAGTCGTCCTTACCCCAGCAGGAGAGTTGGTGGACTCAGAGATAGAGAGACCCTCTGTCAGCGGACGGGACCTTTTAATTCGCGTTCAAGCAGTGGCCGTCAATCCGGTGGACACCATTCAGCAACCGAACAGTGCAGGGCCTCGAGTGTTGGGATGGGATGCAGCAGGAGAGGTTGTCTCAGTCGGGGCAGATTGCACGCTCTTTCAGCCCGGCGACGAAGTGTACTACGCTGGGGACATCACCCGCAAAGGAGCCAATAGTGAATACCACTTGGTGGATGAACGCATTGTAGGCCGAAAACCTGCTTCTTTGTCCTTCGCCGACGCAGCAGCACTGCCTTTAACCAGTATTACTGCGTGGGAGGGCATGTTCCATCGAATCGGTATTGACCCATTCGACACAAACAAAGGAAAAACAATTCTCATTATCGGCGCGGCCGGTGGCGTCGGTTCCATTGCAACGCAACTTGCAAACGAAGCTGGACTGACCGTCGTTGGAACAGCCTCTCGGCAAGCATCGTCAGAATGGGCGCTTGAACACGGGGCTCATCACGTCATCAATCATGCTGAAGACTTTGCCCCGCAATTGCAAGAACTGGGAATCCAGCAGGTCGATTACGCATTTTGCCTCAATGTGGTGAACGAGAATTGGGATAATATGCTGAACGTGGTTGCCCCTCAAGGGCGTGTTTGTACGATTCTTCCGCCCATGGCTCCGCTAGACTTTCGAGCCATGGCTGATAAAACAATTACCTGGTCGATTGAAGCCATGTTTGCGAGACCCAAACACCAGACTGAAGATATGGACGAACAGCACAAACTGTTGAATCACCTTTCAACGTGGATTGACCAAGGAAAAATCAAGTCAACGAAGAACACATTACTCTCGCCAATTAGTGCGACCAACCTTCAAGAGGCATATCGTCAACTCAACTCAAAGCGAACCATCGGTAAAATTGTTTTGGAGGGATTCAGGTAGGATTCCCTTCCAAGATAAAGGTCCGTGGCCAGACGACGGCGCAGTATATCATGCCGACAGCCTGTGGTGAGGCTGCCGGCACTATATCTTTATCATGAGTTTTAGCTTATAATTTCTGCATTAGTACTCACACACTGATACATAGGCAGAGGATTCATATATGATTCGTACAGGCGACCAAAGATTCATCAAAGAATTAAACAAATCCATTACGATTAATCTCATTCGTCGAAAGAGTCCGATTTCACGGTCCCAAATTTCTGTTGAAAGCGGCTTAAACAAGGCGACTGTTTCCTCTCTGATTGACGAGTTGATTGCGGACGGGCTGGTCGTGGAATTAGGGCCCGGCCACTCTTCTGTCGGCAGACGGCCTGTTATGCTCGGCTTCAACGGGACCGCAGGATACACCATCGGCGTTGAACTGGGAATCGATTACGTTCGCGCGCTGACAACAGATTTAGCGGGAAATGTGGTCTTATCTGAGGAAACGGGAGCCCCTTCCTCTACCAACGTTCAAGATGTGGTAGCTGCATTGGCATCCCTGATTCAACGTATAAGTTCCAGAACCCCTTCCTCTAGCCTCGGAATCATAGGGGTTGGTATTGGTGTACCTGGACTCGTCGATTTCACCAATGGAATGGTACTGAACGCACCCAATCTGGGCTGGGCCAATGTGCCGCTAAAATCCTATTTGGAAACCCACCTTGACATCCCCATCTATATTGATAACGAAGCCAATACTGGTGCTTTGGCTGAGCACATGTTCGGCCGCGGAAAGCAGATATCAAATTTTGTCTACTTAAGCATTGCTACGGGCATTGGGACTGGCATTATTATTAACGGTAACCTGGTTCGCGGGAGTGAAGGGACTGCCGGTGAATTTGGTCACATGGTGTTGGAAACGCAGGGTTTGCGATGCTCCTGCGGTAATCGAGGGTGTTTAGAAATGTACGCGTCAGAAAAGGCTTTGGTTGCAAAATACCAGCAAATATCTGGGGAAAGCTTGCCTACCCATGATATTCTCGCTCGCTTGGCGCAGGGAGATGCCTTTGCATTCCAAGCCATTCAAGCCATTGCTCAATATCTTGGAGTCGGCATCAACAATATTGTAAACGCCTTGAATCCAGATTTAGTTCTAATTGGAAATCGCATGAGTGCAGCAGGAAACTGGCTTATCCCCCAAATTGAACAAATCGTGGGAAGAGCCTCGCTGCGAACGCCACCCTCACGAGTAAAGGTTGAGGTGGCGTCGCTTGGGCGGGATGCTACAGCAGTAGGTGCCGGTGCGCTTGTTATAAACGAATACTTTGCGGGACCGATTCAGTGACGAGCGTAAGCCTTTACTTACAGTAAAGCCGACTTACGGTTTCCCATACTTCCCTTGGCTCCAACGAGTACAGTGCTCGTCTTTCATTGTCCAGCTCCAGATTGGGAGCATTGACCACATTTACCTGGGGTTCAGCACAAATGAACCCTTCGTTCCCCTCGTTATTCCAGATCATCCACTGTTTGAATTCGGTACTCACATCATAAACAAGAGTGACATTGTTTTTTCTGTCATGCAATTCCATCCGATTGTGCCCGTTTTGCGCGCACGCTGTGTAGTGATTGTCCATGGGAGTAACAAAGGGGTACATACCCTTGGTTTTCAAGTCGATATCATGTTCCGACAACCCAGTAAAGCCTCCGTCCGGCAACCCTCGTTTGTCAAGGTTCCACCTGTCTCCAACTGTTACTTTAATTAGATAGTCCGAAGCCGCAGCATTCTTAGCAAACGGCGCATTTATCGCTGTGTGCAATCCAAACAGGCGGGGCATTGGCTTGTCGCCATCATTGCGCAACATGACATGCTGAGACAGTCCCCAACTATTCAATGCATACCGAAGCCGAAGGGTAAATTCGTGGGGCCAATAGGTGTACATGGGATGCCCCTTAGCTACTCGTTGGACCAGAGTGATAAAGGCCTCCCCAGCCGTCACCCCGTATTCCTCCACGGCCCAAGTTGCATCGTATAAAAACCCGTGAAGATGAGTGTTTTTTTCTGGTTCAGTAACGGGCATTTGATACGTGTCATTGTTCCAGGTAAACTGACCGGCGTCATATCTATTTGGTGGTAGTAAAACCGGGATGCCGTAATGATAAGGGTAGTCATAAAAGGCTTTTAGGTTATCCTTATCCGGTTCATGAAGAAACCGAAATTCTCGTTCCTTGTCGGCGAAAGACACAAGATTGCCGCCGTTCTCGGGCAGCACAACGACCTCATATTGATTCCACTTTAGGGAAATGGCAGGTAAGTCATAAAAATACGTTTTGTATGCCTGTACTCTGGCATTCATAGCTGGCCTCAATCCTATCTCATATCAGTATCGTTTCATGCTTTATACTACCTTTACGATGAACAACCTACAATGATGACGCCGTAGATAAAATGATTCATCATATAGTTGTCCCATTCATGCGGTCTTTTGAGGTGTTTTATAGACACTTCATCTAAAGTTGGCAAAAGCTTAAAGATAAGTTAAGGAAACCTTTACGTTACCTTTACAATGGGGAGTTACGCTGATCAGGAGAGACAGAACCCGCAAGAGGCCTTCAGTGCAAGCCGAATACCTCAAAAGATTTTTCTAGAGATTCGGTCTTGCGATAATAATATTTTCTCTAATGGGGATACCAAGAGGTGATGGCAATTGCATAGTTTGCTCTCGGTTTTAGCCTTGTTAATGATTCTTTGGAGTGTTTACCTGTTGTGGATACTGTCAGGTGTTGAGAACAGCGACGGCTATGAATAGAGCCGATTAAGTTAGTACCACCGCTTTTAAGCCACAGCAGAACGTCAAGCAGTCAAAGAAGACACTTTTGAAATTGAAGAGGGGTGGCTGCATGTTTGCGGTTGTACTTCACGTAATTCAGTACGTCTTGTTGTTCTTCTGGGGATATTGGCTCTTCATTGGCCTGTTTGGCTTTGGTAAAGCCAAGAAAATGCCAGATAGTGCACCGGCTACACGTTTTGCATTGTTCGTCCCAGCCCATAACGAAGAGAGAGTCGTTTACAATCTCCTGGATAACCTCAATCACCTTGATTACCCGAAGCACATGTATGACGTGTTTCTCATTGCCGATAATTGTACCGACGATACAGCGTTAATCGGACATAAGGCAAATGTCCATGTATTAGAACACTTCTCCGAGAAGGATGAGCCAAAAGGCAAGCCTTATGCGATTAAGTACGCGATTGACGAGCTCGGAGACCGCCTCATGCAAGACTACGATGCGATAGCCATCTTTGATGCAGACAACCTCGTATCACTGAACTACTTGCAGACGATGAATAACCACGTTGTTCGCGGCGACCAACTGATTCAGTGTTACTTGGACTCCAAAAATCCTAATGATAACTGGATTACCTTGTCATACGCTACATCGTATTACTACATGAATCGGTCTTGGCAACTAGCCAAATCACGCTTGAGATTAGGTAACGCCTTGGGCGGCACCGGCTTTTGTTTAACCACGGAACTACTGCAGAAAATTGGTTGGACGGCTCGCTCTCTGACTGAAGACCTTGAATTCACGATGCAATCCCTGTTGCACGGTGACTATGCAAAATGGAACCATTTTGCACGTGTATACGATGAAAAACCAGAGGGATTCGTCGCTTCTGCAATTCAAAGACTGCGCTGGGCCAGAGGGCATTGGGACGTGTGCTTTCACTATGTGGGTCCCCTCCTCTTAAGGTCATTCCTGCGCTTCGACATCCGGGCCTTTGATGGAGCCATGTACCTTCTAAATCCAGGCAAAATAGTCCTTGGCAGTCTCACTTCCTTGCTGATTCTGACAAAGTGGCTGATAAATGTACATGCTATAAATCTCCACATTAAAGCCGTTCACCACATTCTGCCGATTTGGATTTGGATTGGGGCTTTGAGCTTTAACCTTGCTTATATTTCGTTTGGAGTCATTTTGGACTCTGGACGAAGAATCAATCTGGTCAAAGCCATTGCCAGTGTATTTGTATTCAACTACACATACATTCCACTCTTCATCTGGGGCTTCTTTACGGCAAGAAATAAGACGTGGAAACGTACCGATCACACGAGAGATATCCTTATTAATGACGTTCATCAGCTCGATGGCGTTATACCGAGCAGCGCAGAAAACAACCCTGAACATACTGAGATCCACCAGCGAACACCTTCGTCTCAGGCACCAAACCCGGAGTAGGTGTAACCATATCCCTGCAATGAAATTGAACTGTTTAAGTGAGACATCACTTAAACAGTTTCTGTTTTTTTACGTGTCTCTTTTCTACGTGTAATGAAGCAACAACCCAAGAGTATATGAGGGTACCCTTCACAAATCGCTCATCCACCTGCAAGTTTATCCATCTTAGAGGTAGAATCTGAACCGAATCGAGTCGGAGGGGGCTAAGCCCCCAAGCTCTCACAACACAGCATAAGCAGATCCGCATACAGCAGTTTACGAAAGGGGCGCACGGTTCCTGGCATCCGTTCTCTACTGCCATCACATCCACGTCGTTTGAACATAGGATGGGCCTTGTTGCACACAAAGAATGGGTTGCCGATTCTCGGCAACCCATTCAATCCCCGCTTTACTTCAGAGATTAGCCTTTAATCTTCGCAATTTGAGCTTTGCTCTTCGGCTCAATGTTCGAAGGCAACGGACGGAAGTGCACAGGATTCAAGTACTTCGCCTGGTTTCCTCCGGTGGGGCTAATCGCCCAGTCCAAGAATTTCTTCAGTGCTTTTGCCGTCGCAGCGTCTTTCTGTTGGGACTTCACAATGGCGTACTCAAAGTTGATGATGGGGTAAGAATTCTTCCCTGGCATCTCAATCAAGGACACGCGCTCGTCTGCAGGCACACTCGGCAGGTTTGCAGCCGCCGCCTTGATGTTCGTGCTGTTTGGCAGAACAAAGTTTCCGGACTTGTTCTTCAGTGCTGCATAACCGACACCTTTTTGGGTGGCCTTATCCAACCAGCTGATACCCACATAGCCGATGCTGTACTTGTCGTTGGCTAGGTCGGTCACAACACCCTCGTTCCCTTTTGCGCCAACTTCGGCTGATACCTTCGGCCAGGATACGGTGGTGCCATAGTGAACCTGATTGCCCCATGCAGTATTTGTCTTCGACAAGAACTGCGTGAACAAGAATGTATCTCCACTTCCGTCAGAACGACGAACCGGTACGATTTGTTTGTGCGGAAGGCTGACACCAGGGTTCAAGGCTTTGATAGCCGAGTTGTCCCAGTACTTGATTTTCCCTTCGTAAACCTGGCCAATCACATTGCCGGAAAGGTGAAGGTGCTTCTTGTTCAGACCTGGAATGTTATACATAATCTGCTGTGCAGATATGGCCATCGGAATGTTCAACATACCTGAATGCTGCTGCATCACTGCTTTAGACAGATACGCGTCAGACGCACCAATTTGAACGGTTCCTGCCAGTGACTGAGAAATACCGTTTCCGCTGCCGGTAGACCCTGCTGTCAATGTTACATTGGAATCAACTGACTTATATGCATCAATCCACTGACCGTTAAACAGCGGATACAGCAGAGACGAACCCGTTTCAGCCAAAGTGACCTTCTGGCTTCCACCGCTTGATTGCGCGCCGTTGCCGCTGCTTGTATTCCCGCCGGACGTGTTATTTGCTGTGCCACAACCTGCAACTGCGACTAAAATGGCGGCTGCAGATGCTGCTGTTGTCAATTTTGTCATTTTTGCCATCACACATTCTCCTTTACCCCGTTGGGCCTTGAAAGTGTTGTGCTTTCTTGCTCTATCATTTATGGAAGTTACCCACGGGAAAGAGAATATCAGGCAAATATGAACTTGTTTTAAAGACTACGTTAAGAGTTTGTAAAGATTCATAGAGTGTCACCACTCAACCTGGACTCCGTCACGTGTCGAAATCCGTTGTTAGCTGTTTGGTAGAAGTAGTTAGAGGTGCGACTTAAATCACGGCTGTATGCTCTCTATAAACTTCTGGGCAATGGCCATGTGCCCAACCAAACTCGGATGAACGCGATCCCAGGCCAACTCTGCTGGGTATTTCTCTGTTAACAACTCATCAATTGCAGATTGAACATCCACTACATAGATGTCATGCTGTGAAGAAAATTGCTTGACCACGTCTGCATATGTATCGACCGCCGCCCGCATTGGGTCAGTTTTGTTGGGCTCAATATAAAATGGTGTCAATAAGAGAATTCCCTTTACCGACGGTTTAGTCAGTGCGATTAAATCGGAGAGTGTAGACTCATATTCCTCTATTAACACATGTGTCTCTGTCATGTGCGGTTGGTCATACTGGCGCCAAACGTCGTTAACTCCGATCATTACGGACAGCCAATCTGGACGCTGCTCTAATACGTCTGTTTGCCACCGCGCCTTCAAGTCTCGCACTGTATTCCCGCTTGTCCCCATGTTTACTAAACGGAGGTGCAACTCTGGGTACTTTTGTTGAAGCAGCGCATCAATCAGGGCTACATACCCTTTGCCGAGAGCTTCAAACAGACCTTCGCCAACCGGACGGGCGCGCTCGCAATCGGTAATTGAATCCCCGATAAACAACACTTTGTCACTCTTCTCAAACAGCAAGTTTATCTCTCCTATCCGGTAGTATGGTGCTACGCCAGATTGACTAGTACCGATTGACAACTTGGCCCCAGCCGACTCATACCACATTGTGAGGCTCGGCACCGTCCAGACGCACAAACCGATAATCCATTTTTAAGCACACTTCAATAATGTAAGGAAGCGCATCCACCGTACCTGACACATTACCTGCACTGTGATGAAGCAAAATTCCGCCATGATGCAAATTCGGTATCACATTGGCGGCAATCTGCGGTCCGGAGATGCCAGACCAGTCGACAGCGTCCACTGACCAAAGGACAACCCTATACCCCCATTGCGAAACAGCTTCGCTTACCTCCGCATTCAATTCACCGTAGGGTGGACGAAAGTATAAGGGTTGTACATCTGTGACTCTCTGGATGACAGCAGATGTACGTTGCACCTCCTCGTGTAATTCAGCCAAAGAGATTTCTGTGGAATGAAGGTGACTCCACGTATGATTCGCTATCAAATGACCAGAATCAACGATTCGTCTAGCAACCTCGGGGTTTGCTTCCACAGCGGCGCCAAGACAAAAGAAATTGGCATGAACTCCATATCTATCGAGCAAACTGAGAACTTTCGGTGTATAGTCCGAATCCGGACCGTCATCAAATGTTAAAGCAAGTACTTTCCCGTTCGAGGGAAGTCTCTTCATTGTGACATCATCATTGCTAGTCGGAACCCTCATGGTGACACCTCTTTTTTTCAGTGAAGTCTGTCAACTTCAACTTCATTATAGGACACGAGAAGACTGTCATCTAACCCCGCGTACGTCGGGGTCTCATCGTGTATCTGCTGAACAGTCACCAATTTGACTCCATTCTTCGGTAAAATCAGCCTCAAATGCATGCAATTGACCTGCGTCTTTTCTCTCCAAGTATCCACACGAGGGCGGGCTGCCTTATTCAGTATAGAGACATCTTCCCTTGATGGAAACCTCGGCCTGCCTAACTGCCTCCATACCGCCCAAGCATTACCGTGATGTTCATCAATGCTCTCAGAAAGTACAAAGGAATCTGACCAAGCGACTGGCAAGTCTACGTCGATTGTCAGGTCGTATTGTTTGTCTTTTCCCCACACCAGGTTCCAGGCAATAAGAACAATACTTTTGTCTTCCCTGCGTGTAATGAGCATTGTTCTGTCACGATACAAAACAGTGTTTCCGAGCCGATTGAAGAATGCAAACAGGTGAAAGGTCGGCTTCGGAATACTATGTAGTGCAATCAGTCCAAACCCGCCGTGAAACTGCGCTTTTGGCACATCGGACTCCTCAAATACGTCACTAAACGTCCAGTAAGAAAAAGCGTCTGCATAGTCTCCTGCTTCACTTAAAATTCTCGCTACATAAGCTGCATTAAAAACAGTGTCGTGAATCGGATTCGTTGGGTTGTAGGAAGTATTGTACTCCGTTATATAAAGAGGCAACTGCGGAAAAGGAGATCTTTTGATAACGTCACGTACCCCGGAAAATTGCTTGAGCATATCTTCCGGCTCCGCCAAGTCCTGATAATAGTATTCAAATGTCTTCTTGGTCGGAGGAGCAGACGTATAGGCATGGCGACTGACAAAATCGACGGGCACCTGCCTGTCGCTGCAAAACTTCAGAAATGCTTCAATCCACTCATCGGCCCCCCCGCAAATGGCCGGGCCTCCGACCTGCAGTTCTCCGTGTACCGCTTTTACTGCATGTGCAGTAACTTCATACAATCTGAAATACTCGACTTGATTTGCACCACTCCAAAAATTCACTAGATTCGGCTCGTTCCAGACTTCGATTGGCCATTTTAAAACTTCATTCACTCCATACCTTTCCAGGAAATGACCTAGAGTTGTTTTGACGAGACGCTCCCACTTGTCGTAATCCGCTGGCGGCGTTACATTCCCTTTCCAGTAAAATACAGTTTGGTTGCTAGACGCTAAATCTTGCGGCATAAATCCCAGTTCAAGAAACGGACGAATACCAAGGTCAAGAAACGAGTCAAAAATTCTATCAATATATGTGAAGTTATAGAAGGGTTGCTTAACGCCATCAATCTCGACTTCTCGGTAGATTCCTATATCATCACTAAACAGGCCATGTCCTCTAATATAGCTAAAGTGAATGTCTCGTTGTACCACTTCTAAATGCTCCAAGTACTCCTTTTGCAGTGCAAGTCCAAGCCGACCCGTTCCAACACACATTTTCCAATTGTGTCCCAACACAGACTCTCCAAAGCTCTGAAAATCAGCAGCAGTGATATGAATAGACAACGTAACACCTCCGCAAAAATGTGGTGAAAGACTGTCAAGACCGCCCGGCTGACCTGCAGGGGCGGTCTTGCACTTGTTTGTGACGCTCATCTCGCAAAAGAAAGTACCTACATGGAACCCTTCATAAATCCGGCAGCTTTGCGCTCACCAAAGCTGTCGTTATACCATGTATTGTATCCTCTAAACCAGAAATGACGCTCAGGCGTCGGCCACCAGACTTTAAATTCACCGCTGTCATAGAGCAGCCCCAACATATACAACATTCCGTCGTAGTATCGCCAGTGTCCGGAAGGAATACTTTGATTCCACAAAGACTTCACAAACTCGTATTTTAACGGTTGTCTTGCGGCAATAGCGGATGATGCATTCATGGCTACCAAACCGGTAGAGTGACCGGAGCTAGTGCTTAATTCTGTCCCATTCAAGGCATAATTGTTCCCATAAGAATTTATCCCTTGACTGTTAAAAAACTTCTCTATGGTGTTGGAGTACCTTACCTCCCAGGGCTTTGGTCCAAACCATGCCGCATCGACATTTGCATTAGCAATTGCCCGCCAAGCGTCAAACTCAAAATACTTGTGTTGTGGTCCCCAAGAGGGGGCATATGGTTTCCCGGTAAATGTGCTGTAATCCGGCGCCAATCCGGTCTTGGGATTAGCAGCATTTTGGAGTAAGCGTTGGGAGGCAAAGTATGCTTTGTCCCAAAGAACGCGATCGGCTGGGTCGGCCGCTGCAAAGACTCTGTAGAACGCGGGTAGAGCATAGGACGGATCCGTAAATCCTACGCTTCCAGGCGGTGAAAATGTCGGTAAGTAATACTTGTGACTAAACATATTCACACCGCCAATAGCAGAGTCGTGCCACATTGCGTGTAAAATCAACCTGGCCTGGTGCTTATAGTTGTAGATACCGCCGCCGTTTCCAAAACGGGCTGAAGCAAACAACAATGCAGCCGTTATCCACTGGTCGCCGTCAGGTGCCACACCCGTATCCAATACGGTACCGTTCGGTTTTGTATGCCACGAGAAATAGTATTTTTCAGGCCCCGACTTATGCTGCATATATGTTTTTGCGTAGTTCCACAAAGAGTCAAACGCTTTCTTATGTCCTAGCTCCACTGCAATCATCATGCCGTACCCCATACCTTCCGTGCGCACATCGGCATTGCCAATATCCTCGATGTAAGCCATCGTAGGCGTCATCTGATAGTATACGGTCTGGGTGTTTTTGTTCCCGTGAAACAACTGATTCCAGGCGGCCTTGATTTTTTGGTGGATGGCTGTCTGTGAATAGCCTGTCTGGGCAAACATGTTGGGTCCTCCCCAACTCACTGGCTTTCCTCCGTAATGGGATGCACTGCCTACTGCATTGCCAGACCTGTGTGATGCTGCCAAAGCGGTTACAGGACTTACGACCATGAGCGAAGACAGTAATCCCACTCCTGCTAAACTAAGCTTCCTCAACATTCTCAATTCCTCCTAGTGGTTCACTACCTTTGAATCAACCAAATCTGCGGACCGTCGACGAACAGAACACTTCACAGTTGCTTATTTACATCTGCCTAATCACAGTACGTGCGAAGCCATTGCTGCGCCAAATTTAACCATACTAGTATTGTTGTGTGCCGAGCGACTGTTTGTATTGCAACCTCTCACATTGAATCAGACGAAGCAGCGGGTCCTGTTGTTATTTCGCCGGCTTCAAGTGCATCAGAATAATTGAAGCTGCGGGGCGATTCCATACTGACGGTGATACATACGGATTGTTTTTGCTCGGCCATCCTGTGTATTTGGCTGTACTAAATTCGTACCAAGTCGCATTGTATGTGAGCGGGATTGTTGGCAAATCATTAGCCATGACTTTTTCTATGGTGTAGATACTTTGCTTTTGTTTGGTTGGGTCTGTTGTTCCTGCGAATGTATTCAATGCCTTGTCAACCGTCTTATTACTGTAAGCCATCCAATTCGATGCTCCTTTGGTACGCAACAGTGCGTCGAACACATAATACGGATTGGGTCCACCGTTAGCAGCCGACACTGCCAACTGGAACTTGTGAGCTTTTAAATTGGCTTGGTACGATGCGTTCTGCTCCTGTTGAACATTTACCTTAATTCCAATCTGTTTTAAGTCCTGTGCAATCATGGAGGCCTGCATATCCCAGTCAGTCCAGCCAGCTACAGTAATGAGATTGAATTTCAACTGTTTTCCAGACGGAGAAACCATAACTCCTGAACCATTCTCCTTATAGCCAGCATTTTGCAGCAACTGCTTCGCTTTTGAAACGCTGTAGGTAAAACTCTTCTCAGAAGCTGTGAGGTTCGGGTCTAACCACTTACTCTGGGATGGAGACACGGCATTTGGTTGTGCCACTTGTTCAAAACCGTATTCAGCCTTTTGTGCCAGGGCCTTTCGGTTGATCGCCAGACTCATCGCCTGACGCACAACTTTCTTGCTCAACAAAGGATTCTGGAAGTTCGGCAAGAGACTGAAAATTTGCGTCGGCGGAAACCAGTAGTTATTGGTCGATTTTTTCGAAGTATAGATTTTTTTGATGTTGGGGATAAACAATCCTGTCCAATCCAACTTGCCTTGTGTCAAAGCCAATGTAGCACTGTTATTTCCGTTGTACGCGGGAATCTCTACCTCAGGTACTGGAGGCTTTCCTTTGTAATAATTGGGGTTTGCCTTGTATTTAATATCTTGAGATGTAAAGCTTTGCAGAGTGTACGGCCCGGTGCCTACAGGACTTGCGTTAAGATTTTTGGCAGGATTTGAGATGTTCTTCCAGATGTGCTTTGGCACAATATACGTTTCCAGCACATACATCGCAAACGGAACATCGGCCTGCTTAAAATTGAAAACAACCGCTGAGGTTCCCTTCGCCTTCACACTGTTTAGTTTTTGCCAAACTCCGTTCAAATCAAGAGACGGATTCTTCTTTAGGATTTGAAAGGTATAGACTACATCCTGCGCAGTGAACGGCTTACCGTCCGACCATTTCGCTTTCGTATTAAGCTGTACTGTCAGCGTCTTATTTCCATTACTCCACGTCATTGTTTTTCCTAGAAAAGGGAATTTTTTGCCGGTTAAGCCATCGTAGTAAAACAGCGGCTCGTAGACCAGTCCGATTGCGCCGTAGTCAGCGGTGGTGGAAAACGGGTTAAAATTCTTCTGATAGCTTCCCTCCGGAGTCGGCAACATGAGAATTGGTTGTGCCTTGCCAGCCGATGAATTCGAAGTCGCCTGATTTGAGGATTTGCCAGAAACGTTGCTGTTTGCACTATTGGAGTTCCCGCAACCAGTGACAGCGATACCAAGAATGACCACCGCACTGCTCAACAAGCCCAATTTTTTCACTGTTTTCATCTTTTTGCCCCCCTGTAATAAGGTAATATAGTACGTGAAAGTCATGATGGATGCGCTTTCAGCCGCTAGAATGAAATCACTTTCCAAGGCTGTTCATCGATGAAACTTACCAGTTCTATCTCAGTTGATATTTTGACAATTCTTATAATATCATTGGCGTCAGGGAGTCATATGCCCAGTTCGGGCCGACTTTTACCCAAAACGCGCACAACTTTTCAGAATGAAGGTGAGGACATGGGACAGCCCAATGCGTTGTACGAATACATGATGCCTAACATGGATTCAACGTTTCGTTTGTTTGCTGCGCACCTGCGATCCGTGGATTCTCACTGGAAATATCCCAAGCACACAGATACGTTGTTCGAAATTAATCTTGTTGTTGAAGGACAGCAAACCATGGTCGTAAATGGAAAACGATACGTACAGGACCCAGGCGATCTGCTTTTGCTGAAACCCAAAGACATCCATCAAGCTCAATGTTCAAAGGGTTCTTCAATGACCTACTACTGTCTTCATTTCGACGTTGATTACCGGCCCATACGAGAATTGCTCTACAGCAACGAGTGTATTTTCTATCGCCATGACAGTGTGCTGGCTCAGGAAATCGATTCCGTTCTAAAAAAGCTCATTGACATCACAGTCTGCAAGGATGAACATTCAGTTGCACAGCGCATGTCGGCACTGGCTACCATGTTTGAATTATTCGCCAAACTGAGTGACGCTCTGTCTGGCCAGACGGATGCCAGGCCTCACAGTGCCGGCGCAATGATTTCGCGACAGATTGCTGATGCCTTAGACGCCTATGTTGATAAGATTGACCAGGAAGAGGAGCAACCAAAAGACATAGTCCATCAAATATCCCTCGACCTTGGCTACAGCGTTTCAACTTGTGGACGCATCTTTCAGGAAGTCTACGGTATGTCTCCCCGTCAATATCTCTCTGCTGTTAAACTACGAAAAGCCAAGTTACTGCTCATAGAATCCGATATGACCGTAGAAACCATTTCCAGAAAATTAGGCTACGGTGACATTGCCCATTTCAGTCGACAATTCAAACGATGGACCGGACAATCGCCAAGGTCATTCCGCGTGGATTTCCAGTAGTTGTTGTCTTCGCAAGACAGCGCATTATGAAGTACTTGACGCTTCGTTTCAAAATCGTCCTTAGACTATCCTTGAACTTCTACGCCAGTTCCTTTGCGTAATGACAAGCCGCGTAGTGATGTGCTGCCAGTTCGCGTAATGCCGGGGTTTCTGTTCGACAATCGTCTTTCACATATGGGCACCTGTGCGCAAATGGACATCCGACACGACCTTCCGATAAATCAGGCGCTTCATTGCTGGTTTCAGGTAAGCTCTTACTCCAGTCACTTCCTGGTGTGGCCGCAAACATTAATCTCGTATACGGGTGCAACGGTGATTTCAGCAAGTCTCTGGAGGAAGCAGTCTCCATAACGCGACCCCCGTACATCACCATGATGCGGTCTCCAAAATAACGAGCAGACGCAAGGTCGTGGGTGATATACAAATACGATAGGTCAAAATCGCTTTGCAGTTCGCTCATTAGTTCAAGAATCCCCGCTCTGATGGAAACATCAAGCATGGAGATGGGTTCATCTGCAACAATAAAAGACGGATTCACGGCCAATGCCCGTGCTATTGCTACACGCTGTCGTTGTCCACCTGAGAGTTCATGGGGAAATTTGTTGCGGAACTCATCAATAGGGGTTAAGCCTACTCTCTCGAATAGTTCATCAATTTGCTGTGATACTTGGCTTGAATTTCCATGACGAAACTTTCGTAACGGAAATTCTAAATGCTTTTCCAGCGTACGCACAGGATTTAGCGAACCAAACGGGTCTTGAAACACCATTTGAGCCGTTTTCCGATAATCACTGAGTTTTGCTCTGCGAATGTGAGATACATCTTGCCCTCCCACTGAAATTGTGCCTTGCGACGGTTCAAGTATTCTGACCAAAGCCCGACCTATGGTACTTTTCCCGCTTCCAGATTCCCCGACAAGCGACAAAACTTCACCTTTGTTTATATGAAAGCTGACGTCATCTACGGGCGTAATGTACGCCTTGCCTCTTTCGTTCCGTATTGGAAAGCGGATTTTCAGGTTGTCAACTTCAATGAATCTTTGCTGGGCCATGTCGATATGCCTCCTTTCTCGGAGTTAAACAAGTGACATTCCACCTGTGCGTATTCGCCTAAACTAACCTTCGCGGGCCTGGCTTCTTTGCAGACCTCTGCCGCAAACGGACATCGAGGGTGGTACGCACAGCCATCTGGCAACTGCAGCAGGTTTGGCGGACTCCCAGGAATACCTTCAATATGAACGTCTTCATGCGTCAGCTTTGGAATTGCCCGTAAGAGTCCTTCTGTGTACGGGTGATGGTCTACGTCGTCACCCAGTCTTTTGGACTCTGTGTCCTCCACGATTCTGCCCGCATACATGATGGCAACCCGTTGTGCCAATTCTGTAACCAGACTGAAGTCATGGCTGATAAACAAAATTGCAAAACCATGTTCCGCCTGAAGTTCCTGAATCTGATTTAAGATCGAACGCTGCACAACAACATCTAAGGCTGTTGTCGGTTCATCCATAATGACTAAATCGGGCTCAAGCGCAATGGCGATAGCAATGACAATCCGTTGTCGCATGCCGCCCGAAAGCTCGTGCGGATAGCTTTTTAAGTACTTGCGGTCAATTCTGACCAAACTTAACAATTCAAAGGCCCTGTTCCGGGCTTCTCGAATGGACATGTGGGGTCGGTGAGCACGCAGAGTATCGACAATTTGCTTTTCGACATTCATCACAGGATTTAAGGCTGTCATGGCACTCTGGAAGACCATAGACATTTTGTTCCACCGGAATGTGCGCAGTTCTTTCTTGCTCATGGCGTATATGTCTTGACCATTTACACGAACCGTTCCTTTTGTAATGTGCGCCCCGTTCTTAAGCAGTCTCATCACTGCGTTAGCCAATGTCGATTTTCCCGATCCCGATTCTCCAATTAAACCAACAATCGTATTTCGGTAGACTTTGAGATTTACGTCATTCACAGCTTGAACTGGACCGGCAGCAGATTCGTATACCACCGAAACGTCTTCCAACTCAAGGACGGGCGTGTTTTCTTCCACGGCGTTTGCCTCCCAACTGTCGAAGTCGCGGGTTGGTAAATTGGTCGATACTGAAGTTGATGAGAACTAAAGCCAGCCCGACAAGCGCAATACCTGCCCCAGGTGGAATGAACCACCACCAAGCCCCATTCAACATTGCACTTCCCGCTTGAGCCCAGTACAGAATTGTCCCCCAACTCACAGATGTAACGTTCTCCAGTCCTAAGTAGGCGAGTCCGGATTCCGCAAGAATGGCACCAAGGCAAGCAAAAATGATGTTCGATGCGATAATACTCGTCATATTTGGAATGATTTCCGTTACCATGATGCGCAGCGGAGAGGCACCGGAGAGTTTTGCCGCGACAATAAACTCGCGTCCGCGCAAGGACATGGTCTGCGCACGAAATATCCGCGCACCCCAAGCCCAGCCTGTCAATCCAATAATGACCCCGTTTATCATCGGTGTACTGTTGTGAACCATTGATTCAATGACAATCAGCAACGCCAATCCCGGCAGGACCAAGAAAATGTTTGTGACAAAGTTCAGGACGGTGTCGACGATACCCGGATAGTATCCAGCCGTAACACCGAAGAGCAAGCCAATGACAGTTGCCAGAAGTCCAGCCCCGACACCGACTGTCAGCGTTGCCCTCGCGCCGTAAATGAACTGGGAAAAGATATCCTGTCCGGTCGTGGTCGTCCCGAATAAATGTGCTGCACTAGGAGGTTCACTCATGGGGAAGTTCGTTGACAGAGGATTGTAGGGTGCAATGAACGGCGCAAAAATCGCAGCCAAGGCGAATATAAGGAACAGGACTACCCCAACAGCCGATCTCTTATCTACAAACAGCAATCGCACAAAGCCAAATCTGTGCTTTTTCTTACGAAATTGTGGACTCGGGGAAATACCTGTCGTTTCTGTCGTCATGCGTTAGCGCCCCCTGTACGAACACGTGGGTCCAACCGACTGTAAATCATATCAACAATGAGGTTTGCAACTAGAACTGACACAGCAATAATAAGAAAGGCAGCTTGGATGAGCGGGTAGTCTTCTTGTAAGACAGCCTGGTTTAATTGCTCTCCAATCCCCGGATATGAAAACACTTGCTCTGTTAAAATGGAACCGCTTACCACATTACCGATGGCAATAGCAAAACTCGTAACCTGAGGTAAAATGGCGTTGCGAGCCGCATATGAGAAAATGAGTCTTCCCGGCTTGACCCCCTTCGCTTCTGCAAAAACCACATAATCGTCACCCAGTGTTAAAATCATATTGTTGCGCATACCGACCAACCACCCGCTCAGTGACCCAAGAAAAATAGTGATAGCCGGAAGCACACCGTGTTTTAACGCGGAAAGCAAAAAGGGCATAGTCAGGGACGGCTTATACTGAGAGGCATAACCTCCGGATAGAGGAAACCATCCGAATTTGTAAGCGAATACAAACAACAAAAGCAGTGCCGTGAACATATACGGTGTGGCTTGGACAACCATGGAACCAACAGGCAAAATGGAATCCATAATCCCTCCTCGTCGCCAGGAAATCCAGATTCCGAGACCCGTGCCAACGAAAACTGCAATGACGGTCGTACTGCCAACAAGAACCAGGGTCCAGGGAAGACTCCTTTGGATGACCTGTGTGACTGGAGTTGGATAGTACGTATAAGACAAACCCCAGTGACCAGTGACCAAATTTTTCAGGTAAGTAAAATACTGTATTAAAAGAGGCTGTTTGCTGAATCCAAACTGTAACTTTAATGCCTGCAGTGCTTGCGGAGACAAGCTGTTGCTAAACTTGGCGAACATTGCGTCTGCCGGGTCCCCGGGCATCATACGCGGCAGAACAAAGTTGATTGTGACTGCCGCCCATATGGATACCACAAAAAAGCCAAGACGGTTTAAAACATACCGCATAAAATCCCTCCCTCTTGAACGGCTTGTATAACTCTTGCACATGTGCTGCTGCTGTCGACGCAATCCACAACTAGACTTGTCTTGCCTCCCTGCGTATGCGCTTACAATTCGTTTCTGAATTTTCTTGTATTTCTTACACTACGGAGCACAAACTTTTATCCATTTTTCTCACCCCATATCTCCTCTCAAATTACTTGACAATTATAATATCAGTCTTGTGGGAGCGTTAACATTCCCAGTTCAAGCCTGTTATTACCCAAATCGTGCAAACATTCGGTTGGGCAAAACCAGAATTTTTTCCTTGCAGTTTTTACAGAACGACCCATGTATTGTGAGAATAACCCGGCTGCTCCAGCCGGGTTATTTTGTTTCTCCAATTTCTAAAAACAGTTCATCATCCAATCCAGTAATTTATACGGATGCGATATATTGATTCAAAATTGATTTAAGCATTTCCTGACGGCCAGATTCGTTACGAATCTCGTGTTGTAATGCATACTCTTCTAGACTCTTAAAGTTGGCCTTCCCAGCAACAATATCTGCTCCAATTCCTTCCTTGTAGCTCCGGTAGCGCGTATCGATGAAGTCTTCCAACACTCTGTCTTCGAGCAGCTTCGATGCGACTTGAAGCCCCTTTGCAAAGCTGTCCATCCCTGCAATGTGCGAGTAGAACAAGTCCTCAGGATCCATCGAAGGCCGACGCGTCTTTGCGTCAAAGTTCATCCCACCACTGTGAAGCCCGCCATTCTGCAGAATTTCGTACATCGCAAGCGTTGTCGAGTACAGGTCTGTCGGGAACTCATCCGTGTCCCATCCCAACAGCAGGTCCCCTTGGTTCGCATCCACTGAACCAAGAACCCCGTTCACCCGGCTCACTCGCAACTCATGTTGGAAAGTATGTCCGGCCAATGTGGCATGGTTCGCCTCAATGTTCAGTTTGAATCTGTCCTTCAATCCATACTTGTATAAGAATGCGATACTGTTAGCTGCATCGTAATCGTATTGGTGTGTTGTAGGCTCTTTCGGCTTCGGCTCAATCAAGAATTGACCTGTATAGCCAATTGCGTCCGCATACTCCAGTGCCATGTGATAGAACCTGCTCAAATTGTCCAGTTCAAGCTCCATGTTTGTGTTCAGCAGCGTATCGTATCCCTCGCGTCCGCCCCAGAACACATGGTTTTCAGAACCAAGCTCTTTGCCAATTTCCAAGCTCTTTTTCACCTGTGCTGCCGCATACGCAAATACATCCGCATTGGAGGAGGTGGCAGCACCGTGTACAAACCTTGGGTTTGTGAACATGTTTGCTGTGTTCCACAGCAGTTTTACGCCTGACGTCTTCATATATTCCGCAATCATCGATACAATGACGTCCAGATTCCGGTTGGTTTCAGAGAGCGTGTCCCCCTCCGGTGCAATATCCCTGTCGTGAAATGCAAAGTACGGCACACCCAATTTTTCTGCGAATTCAAAGGCAGCTTCCACTCTTGCCTTCGCCAAATCCATACCAGACAGATGGTTCCAAGTCCGTTTCATTGTTCCGACTCCAAACTGATCGGAGCCGTTAGCTGTAAACGAATGCCAGTATGCTACAGAGAACCGCAAGTAATCTTCCATTCGCTTTCCTGCTACCACTGCGTCAGGGTTGTAATACTTAAAAGCCAGGGGATTCTTGGACTGAGGACCCTCATATGCAATCTTCTTTACATGTTCAAAGTATGCCATTCTCTTCTCCTCCTAAGTTGTTGTGTGACTGTCAATGAGTGCTTTATACCAAGGACTGCCTTGTGTTTCCACAGCTTTTGTATCGCAGAGTGAGTGTGGATTCTTAGCTGCATTTACCTCGAAAGCTGGTTAAGCTGTGTAACAATATCCTTCGATGCCGCATAGCCTTGGCGAAAAACCGAATAGAGTGAATCGTAAAACTCGACCCATTCCTCCTTGGGACGGACAGTCTTCCCGGATGAGAGCCAAGAGTGAACGGATTCGCTCGTTTCGTCGAGAATCCCAACCCCCTGGGCTGCCAAGATGGCTGCTCCGTAGGCCGGGCCGTGTGAAGCCTGGACAATTTCCAACTCCTGTCGAACAACGCTTGCGAAAATTTGCATCCAGATGTCTCCTTGTGCACCGCCTCCTGAAGCCTTCCACTGCGAGGATGTAATACCGAGTTCGCGGATGATTTCCCAAGCATCCCTCAGACTGAAAGAAACGCCCTCCAGCACGGAGCGTACCAAATGAGACAAGTCATGGCGCCATTGCAATCCAATCCAGCCGCCTCGCGCATTTGGATCCAGGTGCGGTGTTCTCTCCCCCAGCAAATAGGGAAGAAACAATAACCCTTCCGCCCCGGGAGCAACCGACTCAGCTTCGTCCATCAAAAACTCGTAGACATCACGTTTGGATTGATTCGCAGCTAGTTGTTCAACTTGCGCAAACCGATTTCGGTACCACTGAAGCGATCCGCCTGCTGCCTGAGTAACACCCATGACAAACCAACTGTCCCTCTGCCCATGGCAAAAAGTATGCAACCGGCCTTTGGGATCCCGAAGCGGGGAATCCGTAACAGCCAGCACCACGCCGGAGGTCCCAAACACTGCAGAAATCGCTCCGGGTTCCAGAACTCCCAACCCGATGGCACCTGCTGCTTGGTCTCCAGCTCCTGCGACGACCGGAATACCTCCAGGCAGACCCAGCAGCGCACCGGCTCCATCGGTAAGATGCCCAACCACGTCGTTGGACTCGTAGACAGGTGGAAGCCATTCCTTTGACACCCCAGTGGCTTGACACATTTCGCTGGACCACTTGCGTTTGGATACATCAAACAGCAGTGTCCCAGACGCATCAGCAACGTCCATGGCATATGAGCCCGTCAGTTTGTATCGGATATAATCCTTCGGCAGTAGTACACAGCGAATTTGACGATACAAATCCGGTTCATAATCTCTCATCCACAACAGTTTTGTTAGAGTGAAATTCGGAAGAGGGGGGTTTTGCGTCAATTGAATGATTTGCTCTCTGCCAACCGTCTGCTCCAACGCAATGGATTGTTCTTCAGTTCGCACGTCACACCAGATAATAGAAGGTCGCAACACTTCGCCGTCTCTGTTTAAGGGCACCAAACCGTGCATTTGGCCAGAAAACCCAATGGCTTGAACATCAAGGTTGGTCTTTTTCTCTAGTGCACGCTGCGTGGCCTTAACGGTTGCGTTCCACCAGTCCTCGGGATTTTGCTCTGCCCACCCGAGCTTTGGAGTCGCCATGTCATACGTTTCTGTGGCGGAACCCAGAACCGTACCATCAACTCCTACTACAATCACTTTTGTGCCGGAGGTTCCTATGTCAATTCCCAGCACTGCTTGTTGCATAGTCATCACACGACCTCCCCTTCCAACGCTGGTTTGGATACGACTTTCATATACCATCTCTCAGGGAACAGTCGACGAAGGTTATGTATTCTTCACCAGAACCAGAGAGAATGACTTCCTGAATCCGATTGCAAGCCAGTTAAAAGCAACTCCGATGCACACTTGAGCGGACAAACGGCCGAGGAATTTCCGACCCATTTTTATCGCACATGTGATTTTGCATTACAAGTCATTTTGTTTAAGATATAAACAAATTAATCAAGTCGAGTATATTATTTACCTTGTTTTTTTTCAAGTCATTTTTTCGATAGGTATACTTTCTCTAACCCTATCAAGCAGCTAAACCCTATCAAATACAGCACTATATCTCGGAATTTAAAATCCCGAAACTTCAGATGAAAATAGGTTGTATCCATAGCAATTTGGGATCACTTGAAGACTAATGATGGGTTTATTTGTTTGACACATTACACTAATTCTTCTATAATTATAAGGAATAATACTAACCTATTCAGGATTACTTCTTTAAATAACTTTCAGTCTTTTACTTTCCACCCATTTGTATATTAGTATACATGAATGTCAAGTTGCTGCGATAGAATGCTCACAGACAACTCTGATGACTCCATTTACGGGCAGGCTTTGTTAATGATACGCACAGGAGATCAAGCTTTTATAAAAGAATTGAACAAGTCCATAACCATTAACTTAATCCGAAGAAGAAGTCCTATTTCGCGTTCACAAATTTCCGTGGAAAGCGGCCTTAATAAAGCGACCGTGTCCTCTCTGATTGATGAACTCATTTCGGAAGGCCTTGTCATTGAATTAGGACCTGGCCATTCATCGGTAGGAAGGCGCCCTGTCATGCTTGGATTCAACGGGAGTGCAGGACATACCATTGGTGTTGAACTCGGAGTAGACTACGTTCGTGCCCTATCCACTGACTTGGCGGGCAATATTGCTCTCTCAGAAGAGACCAAATCTCCCGATGCTGGGAATATTCAAGAAACTATTGCGTCGTTGGCAAACCTAGTGAAGGAAATCATTGCAAAAACCCCTCCTTCAAGACTAGGCATCATTGGAGCCGGCATTGGTGTGCCTGGTATGGTTGACTTTAGCAACGGTACCGTATTAAATGCGCCAAATCTCGGTTGGTTCAATGTTCCTCTAAAATCCTATCTTGAAACGCACCTGAATATCCCCATCTTCATTGATAACGAGGCGAACACAGGTACTTTGGCGGAGAAAATGTTTGGACATGGCAAACAGGTGTCGAACTTTATCTATCTCAGCGTGAGTACCGGTATCGGGACCGGCATCATGATAAACGACAACCTGGTCCGAGGCAGTCATGGGACCGCCGGGGAGTTTGGTCACATGGTTGTCGAGACGCAAGGGTTGCGCTGCTCCTGCGGTAATCGAGGCTGTCTGGAAATGTACGCATCTGAGAAGGCACTGGTCACAAAATACCAGCAGCTCTCTGGCAGGACGCTGCCCACTCCGGAAATCATTTCGCTCTTGTCACAAGGAGACGCCATGGCGTTTCAAAGTGTCCAGTCTGTCGGTCAGTACTTAGGAATTGGCATTAACAATATTATCAATGGATTGAATCCCACACTCGTCATTATTGGAAATCACTTTAGTACCCTAGGAAGCTGGGTAATCCCTCAAATCGAACAAATCATCGGCAATTCAACCTTGAGAACTCCTCCCTCTCAAGTCAGGGTGGAAGTGGCCTCCCTTGGACGTGATGCCACTTCAGTCGGCGCAGCAGCACTTGCGATTAACGAGTATTTTGCTGGTCCAATACACTGACTCAGCTATCTGACTCAAGTATCTGTCGCAATTGTCATGACAAAGCAAACAGAAAGCCTACACGCAAAATCGGCCGGACATAGAGGACCTCGCGCAGGAAAGCGCGAGGTCGTTCTCATTAAAAAACTACAGCATGTCAGCGGCGGCGACCTAGTCTACAGCAACATACTTGCGCCACACGTGAACTGGTTGCCAATTTAATAACTCCTTTGCTTTCTTGTTTGAAAGCAGTGTCTCATAGCCAGACAACTCCTCTCGGAAGTCTGTTACATTCGGATAGCGAGCTGCCATCAATTCGCGGCTTTTAATGTCCATACTTGTTTCATCGTTCGCAATGTTTAAAGCGACGGCTCCCAAATTATCCGTCTCGATGGCTAGCCTGCAGGCAGTTCCCGCATCCCGAGCATCAATGTAGCTCCATAAAATACGCTCCCGCTCTACTGCGTCATGGATAAAACCCTTAAAAAGGGGATACATATCAGGTGTAATCACATTTCCTAGACGGAAGCAGGCAACTTGAATTCCCGTTTTTCTATGAAACATTTCTGCAGTTTTTTCATTTACAATTTTCGAAAGACCATAACTGTCTTGGGGCAGTTGGGGATGTTCTTCGTCGATTGGAACATATTTGGGCTCCATCGGATGCACCGCAAAGCAGATTCCATAGGAAGATTCACTGGATGCAATCACGGCCTTTTGAATTCCAAGGGTCGATGCAGCTTCCAAAATATTATAGGTTGCCATCACGTTGTTTTGAAAGGTGACCTCGTTCGGATGTGAATATGCTACAGGTATAGCAGCTAAATGAACAACGGCGTCTGCATCACTCAACACTCCGTAGACCTCACCAAGATTTGTTAAATTGGTAAGTACAGTTCTACACAGAGGCTCTTCAGGCAGTTTTGTGTCAACATTCACCACTTCATAACCGTTATCAACAAATTCCTTGACAACCCATTTGCCTAACTTTCCGCTCCCGCCGGTGATGACCACTTTTGACAATCCCAACACTCCCCTAAGGTTTCTACACACTACTCTTTCTCAGGTCTTCTTCTCGTTTGCAGAGTCCGTTCCCTGCTCGGTAGATCTGCCATCAACAGCGATTCTAGCGAATCAGTTCAACCTGGACTTTTAATGCGGTTTTATCCTTGGGTTGCGACAGTAACTCAGGGACTTCATCGAGTGAAATTGTGTGTGTTAAAATCTCCCCAATATCAATTCTGCCTTCTTTAAGAAGTTGAAAAGCGGGTATAAAAGTGTTGTTAATCGCCATCGAACCAAGTATGGTCCAGTCCTGATTATAGATTTCAAAGGGATTTACTGTAATCTGTGCTTCCTGGGGAGTTACACCAAATTGCAGAAACTTGCCCGTCTTACCCAGGTACTTAAACTCTGTTTGAATAACCTGCGGTATTCCAGTGACATCAACTACGATGTCGAATCCCTTTGGATATGAGTGTGACAGGACCGCCTCTGATGTCTCGGAAAGTATGCCTCGAGTGGCACCATATTTCAGGGCGGTGTCCAATTTTGTCTGTTCCACATCAACGACGACCAACTCCGAGGCACCTGCATGGGCTAATGCTTGAATCAATTGAAGTCCCATGGCACCAACCCCAAAAAGTAATACGCTGTCACCCATACGGACCTGTAACCTGTTCATCCCGTGAACAACGCATGCGATGGGTTCCACGAAAGCACCTTGCTCAAATGTCATCTCATCAGGCATTTTTACGGCGTTTTTTGCCGGTACGGCAACGTACTCCGCTAATGCTCCGTCAGTTGTATTGCCAATAGCTCCCCAGTGCTCACAGTGATTAAATCGATTGGTCAGACAGTATTCACAACCCCCACAGTACAGCGTTGGATCGACAGATACTCTGTCACCGGGTTGAAAGCGGTCCACGCCAGCGCCTACTTCCTCAACTATCCCGGAGAACTCATGTCCCGGAATAATTGGATAGGGTGAAAGAAATTCACCGTCGAAAATGTGCTGATCGGTTCCACATATACCGACACTGTGCACACGAACAATCATGTCGTGTTCGGATGTCAATGTTGGGTACGGAACTATTTCTACTCTTCCATCTCGCGGTCCATGGACTACGAAGGCTCTCATTTCTCGTTTGCTCATTCATCTCACACTCCGTTTACGTATAGTAGTGCTTCTCCTTAACCTTTGACGGCACCCATACTTAATCCCCGCACCAGCTGCTTCTGAGCGATCCAACCGAAAATGACCGGAGGCAGAACCGCAATCGTGCCAATGGCACTTAATTTGGACCAAAACAGTCCCTCACTAGTCATAAACGAAGAGACCAATATGGGAAGCGTAGCTGCATGCGTATCGGTAATGTTTAATGCAAAGAAGAATTCATTCCACGAAAACACAAGACATAACAGTGACGTTGCAAATAGACCAGGACGTACTAGCGGCAGTATAATTCTCCAAATCAGGGCAAAACCATGTGCACCATCGACCTGACTCGATTCAATCACAGAATACGGAATATCTGTGAAGAAGGACCGCATCATCCAAACTACAATCGGCGTATTCATGCCAATATAGAGAAGTGAAAGACCATAGAGTGTATCGAGCATGTTCAAATCCCGAAACATAATGTATACAGGCACAATGACACCGACAGACGGAAGAATCTTCGTTGTAATAAACCAGAAAAAGATGTCATCTCCGTGCTTCGGTTTGTAAATCGCCAGGGCGTATGCCGCTGGCACACCGATAGCCAGCGCAATTATGGTCGATCCGATTGCAGCAATCAGTGAATTGCCCAAATACGAGAAGACCCCCGAAGAAAAAACGAGTTGGTAGTTGTGCAAAGTGGGATGGAAAACGAGACTTGGGGGCATGTGCACAGCCTGCTGCTCGGTTTTAAAACCATTCAGGAACATGACGAGAATGGGGTAAAAGTAGACAATGGCTACAAGCCAAGCTACGATACCAATTACTGCCTTCTTGGAACGTTTCATCGTAGGGTCTCTCCAAACCGATTGCGAATATTTTTAAACAAGAATGACAATCCAACCACTGTTAGAACAACGAATAAAACGGACACAGACGACGCAAGTCCATAGTGATAGTTCTGTACTTGGGTTCGATAAACCAGGTAGGACAGATTCGTGGACGCAAGCCCAGGTCCGCCCTGCGTTGTCACATAAATGGTGCCAAATGTCTGCAAGATAAAGATCAACCCAAGGAAAATTGCAACTTCCATGTAGCGCATCAGATGAGGAATGACCAAAGAGAAAAACCTTTGGATACCATTTGCACCATCTAATTGCCCGCTTTCATGTAGTTCTTCCGGAAACGACTGTAATCCGGCCAGCAGAATCAGCATAAAGAACGGGATCCAACGCCATGACAACACCAGAATAATGAGAATCATAGGATCACTTTGAGCTACCGCAACGGGATGCATACCAATATGACGCATCGCCCACGCGAACAAGCCAAAACTCGGATCGAAAATGATATCTTTCCATATAATCCCGGATACTGTTGACATCACGAAAAATGGCGTAATAATCAGCGACCGAACAATACCTCTCCCCCAAAATGGTTGGTTCAACAGTAAGGCGAGCAACATACCAATGCCAAGACAAATCACTAAAGTAAACAACGTGATGACCACTGTGTTTAACGTTGCATGATAGAATTGCATACTGCTAAGCTCTCGTGCGAAGTTTGAAAAGCCAATAAATTTTATACCCTGGCTTGGACGCAGCAAGTTCCAGCGAAAGAACGAGAGATACAAAGTGCCTAGAAACGGGATTTGCGTCAGGACTCCGACAACAATCATCCCCGGGAGTATTAAGCGCATATAACGCTGTTTTGGATGTTGATGAGAAGCCCGAGTCGTTACACGCCTCCCCCTTCCCGTCGTCATCCGAGACTGAATGTTTTCCAACGCAATCAATGCCTCCGTCCACTTCAAGATTCACAAGGTGCTTATCCTGTCAAATGTTTACCGCGGAAGGCCCCACAGGGGGACCCTCCACCCTTAAACACAACTATTTCTGATAACCATTTGTCTTCGCCATTTGATTTGCTTCTTTCTGTGACTGCTTCAGTGCCGCTGCCACACTCTCTTTTCCGGAGATAGCATTTGCAATGTTCTGAGAAACTTTGTTGCCCAGAGACTGAAATTCTGGAATACCTACAAACTGCACGCCTTTGTATGGAACAGGATTTTTTGTAGGGTGGTTTGGCGTCGCACTCTGAATTGCGTTTAAAACCAGTTTGGCAAAGGGCGCAGCCTTTGTGTAATTCGGATTCTTATAAGTTGATACCCGCGTGCCGGGAGGGACTACGCTCCACCCTTCCTTTTGCCCAACAAGCTTGATATACTGCTTGCTTGTTGCCCAAGTAATAAACTTGAAAGCTGCCTGCTTATGTTTGGATGCGCTCTCCACCCCCAAAGCCCACGTGTACAGCCAATTGTGACCGTTCTTTGTTGTCTCAACGGGAGCCGGGGCGAAACCGATGTCTTTCGCATACTTGGAGTTGCTCTTATCACTCAAGTATCCTGCCGCAACCGTTGAGTCGTACCACATTGCACCTTTACCGTTTGCCATGTCGGTTTCCAATTCGGTAAATCCAGACGATGTTGCACCAGGTTCACCGTACTGTTTAAGAAGATTCACGTAGAAATCAACGGCTTTTGACGTAGCCGGACTTGTTAGTTGTGCTTGCCATTTCTGATTAAACCATTCACCGCCAAAGGTGTTAATGACAGTGTCGAGGGATGCAAGACTTTCGCCCCACCCCTGTTCACCCCGAAGCAGAATACCTGCGGTATTCTTTGAAGGATTGTTTAGCTTCTTAGCGTAACTCTCAATTTGATTCCACGTCGGATGTGCCGGCATCGTGATTCCGGCCTTTTTAAACAAGTCTTTTCTGTAGTAGAGCATTGAGGACTCTCCATAAAAGGGTAGTGCATAAAGTTGACCTTGGGCTGTCAAAGACTTCCTAATAGGCTGTAGAATATCCTGGAGATCGTACTTCTGCTTTGCAGAACTACTCATTTTGTTGAACATTGGTGTGAGTGCTGACAACCACTTGTCTTTCGCCCAGATTGGTGTGGTGTAGTTCGAGACTGTGACAACGTCAAACTTACCGGTCTTCGTAGCGACGTCTTGAGTTACTTTGTTCCGCAACTGGTCTTCAGGGAGTGTCACAAAGTTGACCTTAATCCCAGTTTGCTTTGTGAAATTCGGAGTCAGTTTCTCCATGATTTTCATGTCAGGATTGTTAACGGTAGCTACGGTAATTGTGGTCCCGGAGCCGTTTCCCGAGCCTCCTGAAGTTGTCGTATTCCCGCTGCCTGAACCGCTTACATTACTGTTCGCGGTATTGCACCCCGAGACGGCTGCCAGTGTTAAAAGAACGGCACTGGTTGAGAAGACCCACCTTGATTTCTTCAATATTCCTCCCCCTTTTTGCTTACATTCAAAACGAGTGACTGAGAATGAGTGACTGTATTCTTGTAAGAAGAGTTTGATATATTAGGTAGTGTAGTTCTCAATTTTAATCATGTCAAATCATTTTCAATCAAATAATTTCATTTATAGACATAGATACAACAAACTACAGCAATAAAGTGCAGTATCAGTCGATTTTATTGCAAATCTATACTAAAATAAGTAATATCAAGTCACATTCGCGCACCTATGAACACAAGGAGAGGTAGCCATGTTACCGGTCGAGAGAAAAAGGCGCATTGTAGAGCTAGTGACGCGAAAGAGCATTGCTTCCATCACAGCATTGTCTAAAGAACTTGGTGTGTCGGAAGCTACGATTCGTCGAGATATTGCGGAAATTGAGCAGGAAGGTTTGTTAAAAAGAACATATGGCGGCGTCTTTGTAGACCGAAGTGCCAATATTGAACCCCCATTCCCGGAGCGAGTGGAGAATGAAGTGGAGCAAAAGATGCGCATAGCGCAGAAAGCTGCAGAAATGATTGATGACGGCGACCACATTATTTTGGACTCGGGGACAACAACACCATTCATAGCCAAAAACATTGTAAACCGAAGAGATATCATTGTAGTTACGCCGGACATGAATGTGGCTATCCAGCTTCGGGAAGCAACCGGAATCAAAGTCATTGTTACAGGAGGAGTCTTGTACCGGTCTGGATACGTATTAAACGGTATGCCTGCACTGGAGTTTCTCAACACCGTTCACGTGCAAAAACTTTTTTTGGGCGCCCAAGCCGTACATCCTACTTATGGCATAACACAGACAGAGTCTGAACTCGTCCAATCTAAGCAAGCCATGATTAAGGCAGCGCAGCAAACGGTCTTATGCGCCGACCACACCAAAATTGGAAAGGTCACACTTCATACCGTCGCACAAATGCAGGAGATTCATACTTTCATCACAGGAACTGAAGCACCCACGGAACAACTCATAGAATTCAGAGACAATGGTGTACGAGTGGTGACTGCATAGCGGTCACCAGAGTTTCCCAGGCCCTTTCGAATTCATATGATGTAAATACCATTGCGTGTCCTCCCGCTAGCTTTTCGACTGGTGTGACCAATCTAAAAGATGAGAAATAGCAGAACTTCTGTGTTGGTATGCATCCTTGTATAAGTGTGAGAGTTCTTGACGAGGAAAGACTTCCGTTGCGTCCAGGGAAAACGCACGTGGCATTTTAGATGCATTCGGCCAGACTCCCACACCCAGACCTGCCAACAGAGCTACACCATAGGAAGCTCCACCACTCGCTTTCGGGACGCGAAGAGGTGTTCCTAGAACATTTCGGAGTATATTGAGCCAAAGTCGACTTCGAACAACGCCACCCGTTATTGTAACCGCATTCATAGGGCCAACTGATTGCGATAGAAGTGAGACACCATCTGAAATCGAATAGGCGACACCTTCAACAACAGCTCGCGTAAAATGCGATTTGTGGTGATGCACGTCAATCCCGATGAAGGCCGCGCGAATCTTGTCAGAATTAAGCGGGGTCCGTTCGCCAGTCAGGTATGGCAGGTAGACGAGACCGTCGCTGCCCGGCGGTGCGCTGGCTGCAACTGCCATCATGTCATCATAAGATGCGCCTTGTTCAAACACATCCCGAAACCACCGGAGAGAACCGCCTGCGGACAGTGTCACAGCCATTGCATACCATCTTCCGGACAAAGCATGACAAAAGACATGAAGTGTAGGATTTTGCTTGGATGCTTGTTCCGCAGTGGGCGGCTCATCCAGAGGACAAAGAACAACCCCGGAAGTGCCTACAGATATCATACCTTGACCAGGTTCAGATATGTTGAGACCAACGGCTGCAGCCGCATTGTCTCCGGCCCCCGCTATGACTGGAATACCAGGTCTCAATCCAGTCACCTCAGCCGCAGATTTTGTTACGTAACCGATGACATCGCTGCTTTCTCGAACTGCAGGGAACCAATCTCTTGGAAACTCCAACTGCTCAATCATTTCATCATTCCAAGTCCTTGTCCGGATATTAAAGAACCCGGTTCCGCTTGCATCTGAAACATCCGCAGATCTTACACCCGTCAGCCGAAAATTGACATAGTCCTTGGGCATCATAACAGTCTTAATCCGACAGTAGGCATCGTAGACGTTGTTTCTCATCCAAACCAACTTTCCTGCCGTAAATCCGGGTAACAGCGAATTCCCAGTTTCACTCTGATACTTCTCGGCCCCCACATTGTTTAAGATGTGCTCGCAAATTGGGTGCGTCCTTGTGTCATTCCAGAGAATGCTTGGATGAACGGGAATACCGTCTCCATCAACGCAAACGGAGGAGTGCATCTGCCCCGCAACGCCAATTCCAACGACTTGGTGAGGGTTGATTCTATTCCAAATATCATGAAGCACGTTTCGAACCGCCTGCCACCAGACATCCGGATTCTGCTGGGTCCACCCGCTGCGAGGCGTATCAAATCGATAAGTAGAATAAGACTCGGCAATGATCTCCCCCTCTGAATTTATCGCGAGTGCCTTCGTTCCTTCGGTACCCACGTCAATTCCGAGTACGATTGGCATGTGTATTCCTCCACATAAACATTTCAGATAATTATATCGTACCTCGAAATTCCGTAAATAACTATTAGATGAAGGCGCTTATTGACCTCATTAAACGTATCCATACGCCAAGAAGCCGCCGTCCACAATTAGTGTTGTACCTGTCATGTAGTCTGAATCGCTGGACGCCAGGAAAACTGCCGGCCCAGCGATGTCGTCAACTTTTCCCATACGCCTTGCAGGAATCTTCGCAATCATCTTGTCCGGATTATGAACACCCTGTTTTATGTACTCCTCAACAATCTCCGTAATAATGAAACCAGGGCTAATTGAATTCACTTGCACGTTGTGCTTTGCCCATTCCACCGCCAAATTCTGCGTTAATTGTTTAACCCCTCCTTTACTTGCAGCGTAAGCCGCTCGTTCTGGAATTGCTGCGTGAGAAACGATAGAAGTAATGTTGATGATCTTGCCCCCGTTCCCCGTCTCTATCAGATGTCTTCCAACTGCCTGGCAGTAAAAAAACGTACCATTCAGATTGATATCCAAGCAACGCTTCCAATCCTCATAGGCTAAGGCTTCGGACGCACCAGCCGCCGATATGCCTGCACAGTTCACCAGGATATCCACTTTGCCCATGGAAGTTACAGCTTTAGATACGCTCTCTTCGACTTCTTCTGGATTGCTGACATCCGCGACAAAACTCTTCGCATTAGCACTCGTATGTGACCTAACCCAGTTACACTGTTGCTGCAACTCTGTATCTGTGCGACTCACTAGAAAAACATCCGCACCTTCTTGTGCCATCCGTCGTGCAATCGCTCCGCCAATACCTCGCCCCGCACCTGTTATTAAGGCTGATTTGTTTTGCAAACGCATTTTCAACACTCTCCCAACTTATCATTCTCAAGTTTAAGCACAGTACTTTTTTGTTATAAAATGAGTCTGCCCAAGGTGTTCACACCAGTTGAAACGGCGGGTCCTCAGCAATAAATTGCACAGGTAATAATGGAAACATCGACTTAACGGATTCTGCTAGATACTTCATACCAGATTCTTCGCTCCTTAAATGTCCGATAATAATCAGGGCCTTGTGCATGCCCACAGCGATAGCATCGCGGACATACTCCGGAGTTTCCCATTCTGGACCCTCCCCAATAATCACTAGATCTAAATTTTCTCGGCGAAGAAAAGGAATAGCCAACTCACCACCCCCCGTATAACCTGGTAAGACGCCAACACGTGAACACTGCATGGAAAGATTTCCGACAACTTTCACATAGGATACATCCAGCTTCCTCTTTACATACTCAGCCACAGCTTTCAGGCTGATGGCTGGAATGGACAATGGCGGAGTGTTCAGCGGGAGCAGCCCCTCGATACTCGGCTGGACGATATACTTAGACCAATCCAGGTCCTGAATCAGCCCTTGAACAATTCCATCCGGGTTATTTCGGTGCATGTGGTCGTGTAACCGAAAAATAGACATTTCTTTCTTTTCAATAAGGTTTTGCTTTCTCCGAAACACAATGTCATCTTCCAACATCTCGACTTTATCCATGTGGTGATAAAAAGGCGCCTCATGTGCAATCACCAAATTTGAACCAAGTTGGGCTGTTTGCAGAAGTACGCTATAAGACGGCATGAAAGTCGTCACGATACCTTTGACTTCTGCTTCCGTACTTCCCGACTTGAGCGTATCAACCCTACTCTCGACAGGACCAAGCCATCCAGTTACCTTGCGAATCACTTCTCCAACCGTTGGCATGACGAATCATCACTCCATCCCTGACTGAACCGCTCGATTTGTCCCAAACAAAACGACTAGACAGGAGTTATTTACATGTTACGGCCGTGCATACACCTCACAACCTTACAAAGACATTTGAACATGTACACGACATTTACTATAATTCTAAGAGAGACTTGAATACTAGTATATACACAATAATGATTGTACAATGGAGGACATACTCATGCAATATTCGAGCAATCCCGCTAGCACATCCACTGAAACCGGTTACGAGGCTTGGCTCCGCTATACTCCCGCAGATCTCGAGTCGAACGCCAGGGAGATTCAGGAGTACTGTCGGCATATCGCGCTGCCCAAGAGCTCTCTGGTCTTGCAAACTGCAGTATCTGAGTTAAGTAGGGGAATTGCCTCTATGTTCAAGTTTGAACCGATGATTGCCAACACGCGTCAAAATGGGCACGGGCTCGTACTGGGATTGTTACAAAGCGATGGGCTAGTAAGCAGTTTGATAGACATTCCAAACCCAGAGTCCTTGACACCGGATAGCTATGTAATTCAAGCAGTAAAGACAGAACATTCAGCAGCGATAGTACTGGCAGGCGCAAGTGATGCCGGTTGTTTGTATGCAGTATTCCACTTTCTAAAAATGCTTCAGACTGGCCAACAGTTCACTGACATTTCTGTGCTAGAAACGCCAAAGAATCGACTGCGGATGATTAATCATTGGGATAACATGGATGGAAGTATCGAAAGAGGGTACGCCGGCAAATCCATCTTTTATCAGGACAACGAGTTCACAGCTGACTTTGACCGCATACAAGACTATGCGCGTTTACTAGCATCAATCGGGATTAATGCGATTTCCCTTAACAATGTAAATGTGCACGACACTGAAACAAGGCTCATTACCAAGAGGTATTTACCAGATGTAGCCCGAGTTGCAACTGTATTTAGAAAGTATGGCATTCGTATTTTCCTCAGCATCAACTTTGCCAGCCCGATTCAGATTGGGTCCCTGACTACAGCCGATCCCGCTGAGCCTGAGGTACAAAGATGGTGGTCCACAAAAGCGGAAGAAATTTATGGATACATACCTGATTTTGGAGGATTTCTCGTAAAAGCAGATTCGGAGTTTAGACCGGGACCGTTTACCTATGGAAGGACTCATACAGATGGTGCGAACGCACTGGCAAATGCTTTAAAACCCTTTGGCGGTACCGTCATCTGGCGCTGCTTTGTCTACGACTGTCTGCAAGACTGGAGAGACCGCACCACAGACCGCGCCAAAGCTGCTTACGAACACTTTAGACCACTTGACGGACAGTTCAAAGATAACGTCATATTACAGATTAAGAATGGTCCAATGGATTTCCAAGTGAGGGAACCAGTCTCTCCCTTGCTGGGAGGACTCATGTCGACAAACCAGTTATTAGAATTGCAAATTACACAGGAGTACACAGGACAACAGAAACACCTTTGCTATCTGGTTCCCCAATGGAAGGAAATCATTAGTTTTGACACCTACGCAACAGGAGAGGGCTCGACTGTAGATAAGATCGCCAGCGGAGACTTGTTCAACAGGCCCCTAGGTGGATTTGCGGCAGTATCGAATGTAGGAGACGACAGCAATTGGACAGGGCATCTACTAGCTCAAGCAAACTTGTTTGGGTACGGCAGACTGTCCTGGAATCCCGAATTGAGTTCCGAACAAATCACAGACGAATGGGTCCGTCTCACCTTTGGTCACAATCCAACTGTTGTTAGTACTGTGACCAGAATGTTGTTAAGTTCCTGGTTTGTCTATGAAAATTACACGGCCCCGTTAGGGGTAGGATGGATGGTTAACCCAAGCCATCACTATGGTCCAAATGTAGACGGTTACGAATACTCAAAATGGGGAACCTACCACTTCGCAGACTGCAGCGGAATTGGGGTAGACAGAACCAGTGAGTCAGGTACAGGATTTACCGCGCAGTACTTCTCTCCAAACAAGGAAAACTACAATTCTCTTTCTTCATGCCCGGATGAGTTGCTCCTTTTTTTCCACCATGTTCCCTACGACCATCAACTCAAGTCAGGTAAAACGGTCATTCAACACATTTACGATTCCCATTTTCAAGGAGCGGACGAAGCCCAGGCTCTCTTGGAGCAATGGAACTCACTGTCACAAGCAGTTGACTATCAGCGGTTTAGGCAAGTGCAAAGAAAGCTGCAAGAACAAGCGGAACACGCTAAAGAATGGCGGGACATCATCAACACATACTTCTACCGAAAATCGGGAACGAAGGATGAAAAGGGGCGACATATTTATTAATTAATCCACCTTTGCTGCCCCACTCGAAAGCCGGCCCCTGCTGAGGCCGGCTTTCTGCTGTTTTCTGATATATGCCCAGTTCAAGTACCACTCATCAAATTAAATTGCCAATGCCTCTAGTTTTCGACAACAATGGCTTGCATCTGAGCCTGAACACTCAGTTCAGCAGCCTTTAACGTATGTTCCTGAGACATTGCTCTGTCCGTACGGTGCAGACAGTCGAGAATTAAATCACCAAAGTAAGGATACCCCACCTTCCCCTTCACAGGTATGTGGTATTCTCCCTCGTCGTTTGCGAGATAGACGTGATCGCCGTCAGGGTCTCTCCCGATATCAATATATTTTCGTAACTCTATGTAGCCTTTCGTGCCCAGGATAAACGTACGGCCGTCCCCCCAAGTGCCGAGTCCGTCGGGAGTGAACCAGTCCACTCGAAAATAATTGGTTGCTCCGTTGTCGGCCACAAGAGTCGCATCTCCAAAGTCTTCAAAATTGGCATACTGCTTGTGGTTGTAGTTCGCAATTTTGCTAGAAATCACTTCAGCATCACTTGCACCGCTGAAGTATAGAAATTGTTCAATTTGATGACTTCCAATATCGCACAAGATTCCGCCGTAACGTTCCCGCTCAAAGAACCACTTCGGTCTGCTCGGCGCATTCATCCGGTGCGGACCGGTTCCAAGTACTTGTACGACCCGGCCAATGGCGTTGTCTTGAATCAATTGCCCTGCAAAGACAGCACTCTCCACATGGAGTCGTTCACTGTAATAGACATGATACTTGCGACTGCTGCGTGAAATTGCTTGTTTCACACGCTCCAACTGCGTTAGTGTTGTAAGGGGTGCCTTATCGACAAAATAGTCTTTTCCGTGTTCCATCACACGGATCCCGAGTTCCGCCCGATTGCACGGAATGCAGGCACTTGCCACCAACTGCACATCAGGGTCTTCAAGGACTTGAGATTCGGATAAGGCTGCCCTTGCCTCTGGATACCGCCGTACAAAGTCTGCTACTTTTTGCTTATCGTCATCGTAGACCCATTTGATTTGAGCGCCGGCCTCCAACAAGCCATTGGTCATACCGTAGATGTGGCCGTGATGAAGCCCAACAACGGCCATAACAAACTCTCCCTTTTGACAGACTGGTTTGGGTCTGCCTTGCGGTGCATAGTTCATGCCGTCATTCTTTCCCATCAACAAAACTCCTTTGCGCAACGGTAGAGCTTGCAACCGGCTGTCTGCACATCATCTCATTACGAGCAAAGCTCTACGCATCTATAACTGAAGACTCTGCCTAATAGTTCCCCTTCGTGGTAATTTCATTGGCTTCAAAGTCTTTCACTGAGGCAGACTTTTCATAGAAATGAGGAACACTCTCCAGCAGCCCGCGTTTCGTGTAAAAGGGGTCGTCTGAGTCCAGCGGTAAATCTACCCGTATCCCTCTGGAAGCTGAGGCGTAAATCGCTGTAATAAGTTCCAATGTTCTTCGACCTTCCTCACCCGTCACCAATAACTCACTTTGTCCGGCAATAGCTGAAAGAACATTCTCAATTTGCCCTGTGTGCCCTTCGTAAGAAACCTCATCCTGGCTGTCGTAAGCCTCCTGTATCTCCGATTCCAATTGTGCATCTCGTTGTGGAAAGCCGTTCTCCTTTGCAATTGACCCGTACAAGTCCCAAGGTGCCGATAGTTTTCCCCGTTCGCACTGAAATACCAATTGCTGTTCCTGTCCGTGGTGAACAACTGAACTAGTAATCTGTCCCAAGGCGCCGGACTCAAAGCGTAAGAGCGCCATCGAAATATCTTCGACTTCAGCATTTTGATGTGCAACATTGCTCATCATGGCATGGACCTCTGTTGGAAGTCCCATCATCCATTGCAAAGCATCAATGTGGTGAACTGCGTGGTTAAGAGTACATCCCCCGCCTTCGCTTTCCCAAGTCCCCCGCCACCACAAGTCATAATAACTCAGACCGCGCCACCAGTATGAATTTATCTGAGCATGAAGAACTCTCCCTGCTGCTTGCTCATCCAAGAGCTTCTTTAGCTTCATCCAGGAAGACTGGAATCGATTTTGAGCCACAACTGATAAAAGTCTGCCGTTCTCCTGTGCCGCTGCAATCATCTTATCGCAATCCTCAAGGGATGCTGCCATCGGCTTCTCAACCAACACGTGCTTACCCGCCTCGAGACAAGCAATCGCAATTTCTGCATGTGTCGAGGGCGGTGTACAAATGGAAACTAAATCGATGGATCGGTCTTCAATTATCGTCTTGTAGTCATCTGACGCCATTGCATCCAGTTGATTTTCAGAGATGGATTTTTCAGCCTTTGCCAAGTCAATATCCGCAACCCTCTTAATTGTGCACTCCTGCGCAAAGGTAAGGTATGCTTGGAGATGCCGAGAGGAAATTGCCCCTGTGCCAATTACGGCAACGTTAATCACAATGCATTCCTCCATGTTCATCATTGATTAGCCTTTAAGACCCTGAGTAGTGATACCTTCGACAAGATACCGCTGGAAGAAGACAAAGATAAGAAAGACAGGAATCACTGACACGATGGACATCGCAAACAAATCGCCCCATTGTGAATTCCCTAGATTATCGAGAAACATATTTAAACCAATGGGCACTGTAAACATGTGAGGGTTGCTGAGATAAATCATTTGCCCAAAGAAGTCGTTCCATGTCCAATAAAATGCAAAGATAGATATGGTGATTAAAGCCGGCCGGGTAAGCGGCAGAATGACAGACACAAACAAGCGAAATGTGCCGCAGCCGTCAATGGTAGCCGCCTCATCCAAATCCTTTGGTATACCCCTGATAAATTGAACCATTAGATAGATAAAAAATGCATTTACACCAAGGAAACTTGGCAGCGTTAATGGGATAAATGTGTTAATCAGACTCAACTTGTGGAAAATAATGTACTGTGGAATCAGCAATACCTGAATTGGCAGCATGAGAGTACCCAACATGAAACCAAACAGAAATCGTCGTAGTGTAAAATCCAATCTCGCAAAGGCAAAACCAGTGAGTGCCGAGCTAAACAGGGAGCCAATCACAACGATAAGCGAAATTTCAAATGAGTGGAGAAACATCGGGCCGAAATTCATACCTGCTTTACCTGTTAATCCATCAATGTAGTGTGCGAAGGTCCACGTGGCGGGCCACAGACTGGAATTTGAAAAGATTTGACTGTCAGGTTTAAAGGAAGCAAAAAACATCCACAAAATCGGATAAATCATCAGAAAAGAAACAATGATTAGCACAACATGACGGAGTATTAACCGCACTCGAGCATTAGCAGTTCTCATGACGCACCACCCTACACATCGTAGTTCACCCATAGTTTAGATGTCCAAAAAAGGACTCCTGCACAGAGTGCAATGATGAGAAGCAAGACAATCGACAGTGTTGCAGCGTAGCCCATGTGGAAGAACTGGAACCCTTGCTGGTACAAGTACAACACATAAAACAGTGTGGAGTTTAGAGGACCTCCGTCCGTAATGACAAAGACTTGCGTGAAGACCATAAATGACGATATGGTTCCCATCAGTAGATTGAAGAAAGTAATCGGAGATAACATCGGCAGCGTGACACGAAAGAACCGCTGAATCGTATTTGCCCCGTCAATGGTGGCAGCTTCATAAAGATATCCTGGAATTTGCTTTATTCCAGCAAGAAAGATTACCATTTCGGACCCAAACTGCCAGACATTTAAGAGAACCAGCACAATGATGGCTGTAGCTGGATTTCCAAGCCAAATCGGTCCATGAATTCCAAAGAGATGAAGAAAAGAATTAATTGGACCATTTTGACCAAACAGTTTCCTCCATCCTATAGATGCTCCAACGCTGCCGGCAATCATGGATGGGAGATAGATTAATGCTCTGTAAATTCCCATACCTCGAATCGGTTTGCTCACCAGTTGTGCCACCAGCAACGCTGCAACAAGCCGGACGGGAACGGATGCTATGACGTAAATAAATGTCACGCGAATCGCAATCCAAAAGTCCGAGTCCGTCAACAGTCTGTGGAAATTCGCCGCACCGGCAAACTTGGGCGAACTGAGAAGATTGTAATTTGTAAATGCTAAATAGAATGTAAACAGCATGGAACCTGCCGTGAGAAACAGCATGCCAAACAGCCACGGGGACATAAAAACATAGGCTGGCCCATTTTGCTTTTTTTGCACTTTTAACCCTGGCCGTTTTACAGCATCTGTCTTTGCCACGTTCTGGGACAAGCCCATTTCAGAACCTCCTAAAAGGTGAGGAGCCTGCCAGTGCTTCACACAGGCTCCTCGCCAGTGCACTAGCTAGCGGGGTCGATTCGCTTCGACTATTTCTGAGACAACGTTTGATTTGCTTGTTTGATAAATTCTTTCGCACCCTGAGCAGGTGTTAGTTGCCCAAACATCACCTTTTGTGCAATCGGCTTAAGGACTTTTGTGCTGATTGGCCCTGCATTCGGAGGATCAATCGGCAAAGGAGTCGAGATTTTCTCCACTTGTGCCATGAACTTGTCCTGAACTTTCGTTACTCCGCCAAGACTCGCTGCATCGGCCGATCTGTTCTTGTTATTCGCTGTTACCCCGCGGTTGTTCCCAAAGGTCTTCGAGACTTGCGGGTTGTTTTCAAGGAAATTAACTAGTTTCATTGCAGCGGCGGGGTGCTTAGACTTTGATGAAATTGTCCAGTACATAGCAGGATGGAGAATATACGGTTTACTTGACTGGTTCCAATCCGGGAACAAAACTCTCTGAATGGGTTTACCAAGTAGTTTTTGATAAGTAGGACCTTCGCCGATAGGCATATAGGTAAATGCCGCTTTTTTCTTCACAAATGGACTGTCCTGAAGCTTTGAGTGGGTATAAGAGGAACTCTTTTGCGCTGATGGTACCCCGCCCTTTTTCTCGAGATTCAACCAGTACTGAAACCAGTTCGTCAGAGTCTGCTGACTCATCCCAATTTTCCCGTTTTTAAACTCCCGCTCACCGTGAGAAGTTGCCCAATAGGCGAGTTCTGCTCCCTGCCACACGTTGTTGGTAGACCCATATACGTTAGGAAGTTTGTTGTGAACCTGAATGAGAATATTGGCAAACTGATTCCAAGTATAATTCTTAGTCGGGTCGAAACTGATTCCTGCTTTTTTCAGCAGGGCAGGGTTGTAAATGTTGCAGAATGTATTAATAGCTACCGGGACCGCATACAGTTTCCCATTCACTTTACCTAGGTCTGCAACACTTTTACTGAGACCTGAAGTATCAATAGAAGTGCTAGTGAGATTCTTGAGAGACCCCTGGGAGATGTATTGACCTAAATAAGACGCATCCATCTGCATCACGTCAGGTAAATTTCCTCCCGCCGCTTCTGTAGCTAGTTTTTGCCAGTAGCCGCTCCATGATGCATAGGTCATAGTGACATGAATATTGGGATACTTCTTTTCAAAGAGTTGAACCGCTTTCTTCGTCATTTTCGTTCTTGTAGGCGTCGTCCACCAGGTAAAAGTAATATTCTCCGTTTTGCCGGAAGACCCAGATGTACCGTTCGTTCCTGAATTGCTGGTTCCGCAACCAGTCACCGTTACTGCCGCGGCCAAGCCCACACCGGCAATGGATAAAAGCGCTTTCTTGTTACGATTCATTGTACTGCCCCCTTTAATGAATGTGCTTGCATTGTCTTCAAACACCTAATTTACATACTAGCATACTACTATATAACCATGGTGTAAACAGTCCAAGTCAAGATGACTTTAAAGAGTTCCGTGCTATCACATTGTAAGAAAGACGGCGCTTCCTTCGCTCTTACTTCAGTCTGTGCCTAGCGGCGATATCCGCTCCGGGATTGGGCCAACATGCATGAGTGATATCATAGTTTTGCAAGAGCTTCCCACATTCCGTTGAGGTACGTTGCTCCAAGTGCCCTGTCGTACAAGCCATACCCCGGTCTGGAATGCTCGCCCCATATCATTCGACCGTGATCGGGGCGAATGTGTCCCTGAAAGTCAATGTCACGATAAGCCTTCATAATTTCAAATAAGTCCAGCGACCCAGCTGAGGACAAATGAGACGTCTCGTGAAATGATTTTTCCCCAACAAAGCTTAGATTGCGCACGTGGGCAAAGTGGATGCGTCCCATACCTCCAAAGTGTCGAATCATTCCCGGAATGTCATTGTCACGATTTGCTCCCAGGGACCCGCTGCAAAGTGTCACGCCGTTGTACTCGCTGTCAACGAGGTTTACAATTTTATCAATACTGTCCTGAGAAGTTACAATTCTAGGAAGTCCGAATAGCGACCACGGTGGATCATCTGGGTGGATAGCCATCCTGACATCTGCTTCTTCACAGACTGGAATGATTTTCTCGAGAAAGTACTTGAGATTGGCCAGGAGTTGCTCTTCACTGACAGCTCTGTATTTTTCAAACAGAGCTTGTAGTTCCTTCAGTCGATAAGGCTCCCAACCAGGTAACTCAAAACCGTTAGATGCTAATTCCATTTCGTGAACCAATTGGTCTGGGCTGAGATTTTTTAGCTCTTCGTGATTGTAGTAAAGCACTTCAGAACCATCCGGCAACTTCCACGCCAAGTCGCTCCGCAGCCAATCAAACACTGGCATAAAGTTGTAACAGACAACCTTTACGCCCGCTTTCCCTAGGTTCCGGATAGATTCCTGGTAGTTTCGAATGTACAGGTCTCTGTCAGGCAAACCCAACTTGATATCCTCATGTACATTAACACTCTCAACCACCTCGAATTCCAGGTCAGCACTGTTAATCGAGTGCTTCATAGACAGAATTTTATCCAACGTCCAGATTTCCCCCACTGGAACGTCGTACAATGCCCCCACAATTCCTGTCACTCCGGGAATTTGGCGAATCTCTTCGAGTTGAATGCTATCGTTAACTTCACCAAACCAACGAAACGTCATCTTCACTGATGTGTCATCTCCTGTCCCCATGTTCCAACTTTAGCAAATAACGTAAGCCACATAACCATCTCAAGTACCTCAATGAACAGACACACGGTCTCCTGCACGATGAATCCCGCTGCCGAGACGTCCTTTGATTCAGCATGCGGGATAGTCTGTAGAACATGTGACACCCATAACGGCTATTTTGTTATATACATATATACTTCCCACACTGAAGTAGGAACCACACCCGTTTCAACTGTCCAGACGCAAAGCGAGAGCCTAGTGCTCAGCAAAATACGAAGGATAAGCCTGCTTCATCACTTTCATGTCGTCGTTTAAGCGGCGCAGATGTTTCGTCAGGATTGCGACCATCTGAGACTCATCCTTTTCTTTCAAAGCGTCGATGAGTTGTTGATGCTCGTCGGTTAGAGACCCTGCATTTTTCAGTTCTTTTAGGGTCAGGGATCTCACTCGATTGAGATGGGACCGCATCTGCGTAACGATTGAAATGAGAGTGTTGTTTCCGGTTACCCCCATTAAAAATCTATGAAAGACCTCATCGAGGCGAAGGAACTCCTCGAAATCCCCCTCTTCTTCCACTTGCCTCTGCAACTCTAAATTCATTTCCAAATCCCTAAGAAGTCTCTTACAACGAGGCTCGTCACTGCTCCAGCTTCGGACAACTCCCCGAATGGACCCTACCTCCAAAAGCTCTCGAACATACCGCGTGTCTTCCACTTTTCGTTCAGATATAAGAGCAATTTTCATTCCGCGTTGAGGAAGAACTTCAATTAACTCTTCGACAAGAAGAATGCGTACCGCCTCACGAACCGGTGTTCTGCTCATCTCCAGCATGCCCGCCAACTCAGATTCATAAATTGTCTGTCCCGGTTTCAGACGCAGTGTTAAAATAGAATCTCGAATAGATTCGTAGGCTTGCTCTGACAGGGTCTTTTTGCCGCTTGTGAACATCGTACTCATTTGCATAAGGGCGTTTTCCTTTCGGTGTCAGATATGACCGATGGTTTGACTAGAGTAATAATTACATTGTACTGAATACTTGTATACACCGCAAGTCATTCAGATACGGCCCAAAATATTGAACGAGTTTCGACAAACACTGTGACAATATCCCTCTATTCCGCAATTTTCGTTATTAGCATTGCTTTTCCGTATTGAAGGGCTGTACTATAGAAGAGAAAATTTTACACATACGGATAAAGGCACCCTTGGAGGAAACTCCAAGATACGCAAAGCCACGGAGCTACGGTACATCTTGTGCTATGCCCGCCGGGTTACCCATGTTAGCCGCCAAGGCCGACCACGTCCTGAACATGGGTGTGGTTTTTTTTATGCCAACAAAGTATCCAGCGGATGAGAGGAGATATGAAACTAGCAGATAAAGGAATACAGTTGCATGGAGGACTCTCATGCAGGTGGTAACACACAATTCCACTGTGAGTTGTGGTAACAGCCCCATTGCATCCAAAATGGGAGTACAACACAGGGTTCGGAGGATGATCTCGTGCATCATCAGTTTATTGAAGCTGCTTTACGGTCCCCTTTCTATCAGAAAAAACTAAATGGAATTTCACTGGATACATGGGCAGATATTCCGTTCACGGAAAAACACGAGTTGCGAGATGCAGACTCCTTCTCACTCCTCGGAACTGCAGTAGCCGACATCGCATCCTATCACGAGACCAGCGGCACTACCGGAAAACCTACTTCCAGTTGGTATAGTTTCCGAGATGTAGAGAATGAAAGCAAGCTGGTCAGCGAATCACACTTAGCTCTTCGGCGGGGAGACCTCTTGCTAAATCGGTTAACCTTCACTGTTGCCGTAGCCTCATTCATTGGCTTATGGGCTACACAGTATACAAAATGCGGACACATCAGTTTAGCCAAGTCTGATGTATCGACACCTGTGAGAGTTCTTGACGTCATCAAGCGAACGCAACCAACTGTGTTAATGGAAATCCCTTTTCAATTGGAAATCCTCGCTGGCGTCAAACAACGACTAGGATTCCAAACTCCGACTTCACTCAGGGCACTCCTTGCAGCCGGTGAACTGGTTTCTCCATCTCGACGCAAGTGGTTGCAGTCCCTTTGGAAGGTCCCCGTTTACAATCTTTTTGGCAGTACAGAGACAGGCGGTTTGGTAACATCGTGTCACCAAGGGCATTTTCACTTGGATAATCCTACTGTCTTATTCGAAGTCGTCGATGACGACGGCCAACCGCTTGGCTTTGAACAGAGAGGGCAATTGGTTCTCTCGACGCTTAGACAAGGAATGCCGCTGCTTCGTTTCGCCACCCATGACATTGTTGAGTTAAAACCCGCTGAGATTTGTACCTGCGGAAACTCCCATCCGGTACTCATCCATTATGGGAGACAGGAAGATGTAACTCGTATCGGAGGTCACTCCTGGACCCTGTACGACCTGCAAGAAATTGTATACAACTTACCGCGCATTCCAATGGCGTGGAAATTCGTCCTCAACAAGGAGTCAGTAGCGTTCCTCTATCAGCCCTTCGTGGAATGTGAATCTCAGTCTGAACAAGATGTACTTAGCGCTGAACTTAGTGCAAAACTGCAAGTTCCAGTGGCAGTTTCCTGTACAGAAATTGTGCCTCAAGCATCCTTGCTGCAACAATCCAACACAACGAAGTTTAAGTATGTGTCCGAGGTAACGGATGAAGAGTTCGCAGACAAGGCAATTTAAGTCACCCACTTTGAGACAATGGAGCGAGAACATGTTGACTTCTGGTAAAATACACAAGACACGTACGGCTCTACGGACAATTCGCAAACAACTTGAGACAAACGAACCTTTCAAAGAGCTAGACCAGAATTTACCTTTAGCAGATGAAATCAATGCCCTGCTGGCAATCATGTTGACTGAGACAGGAGAAAATCAGTCGCGGGACGACTTGCCATTACAGACAGACCCTTTCATTAAAGGGGCTAGTTCATCACAGGCATCTCTGGAAAGACTAGCCTCAGGCATGCGCGGTTTGGCAGAAGCTGCAGACTCTCAAACGAATTTAGCCATGAAGAGTATTGCTGCCATCGAAGAAATTTCAACGGCTGTGCGGCAAGTGGCACTCAGTGCCTCGACAGCCACCAAGATGGCAACACAAGCATCACAGACGGCTGCAAGTGGTACGGCAGAAGTCGAGACTGTTATGACGAAAATGCACTCTATTAGAGAGACAGTCGAAGACATCACCAATCAAGCCACCAGTCTACGGATGCGCTCAGATGAGATTGGGCAAATCACAGAGGTCATTAAGAGTATTTCGTCTCAGACGAATTTGCTAAGCCTCAATGCGGCGATTGAAGCGGCCAGAGCCGGAGAACACGGAAAAGGCTTTGCCGTGGTCGCAGACGAGGTGAGAAAATTGGCCGATCAAGCCCAACAGTCCACGCAGCAAATTGGAGATGTTATCCAACGCATTCAACAGGACATTGAGAAGTCTATTCAGGCGACGCAGCAAGGATTGTCGGAGGTACAAGGCGGTATCCACAGCGTTGAACAGATGGGGAATTCATTTGACGCGATATCCACTTCGGTCCGCCATGTAACAACGCGGATTGAGGAGGTTTCTTCAGTGACGCAAGCAATTACGGCAGGATCTGAAGAAGCGTCTCATCTTGCTGACATTATGAAGCAAGGACAGGAACACGGCACAAAAACGATTCGGGACCTAGCTGACATGTCTGAACGCCAACTTTCAGAGTTTACAGACCTAAATCGTCTTGTCACACAAGCTGCTAACAGAGAAATCGCATGCAGATAATTGTTAGTAAGTTGCCTGTCTCATTACAGGGACAACTCTCTGTACCTTCTCGGGGAATGATGTGTGACCCGTTTAAAATTACGATTAAATGACCGCAAATTGTTGTAGCCGCAGTTCATGGCAATATCGGAAATGGACTGCTGGCTCGTTTTCAGCAGATAGCAAGCCTGTGAAATTCGATAGTTGATAATGTATTCAGTGAATGTCATGTTCGTCAGTTGGACAAACAGTTTTGACAAATACGCGTAATCATAGCGGAGGTGCTTTGCCACAGTTTTCAATGTGCAGTTATACATATAGTGTTTGTCTATAAAGAGCAAGGTTTTCTGTAATACCTTCGTTTTGGTTGAGTATTCAACCGGATGGAATGGGGTATGACGAACGAGAGAACTACAAATGTCATACAAAAAACTCTTCTGTTTATAAATCGAGTCTAATCCGTCAAAGTCTAGCGGTTGACTTAGATGAAGCACATTATTTTCTGGAACATACCCCTTATAATTCATAAAGAAATGGCCGATGAGTTCAGGAGAAAAAATGACGACTGTGATGTTGGAATGGCGAACTGTCCTGAATTCATGTAATTGGTTGCTAAAAATGAAAGCCAACTGATTGGCACAAAGGACATACTCCTTTTGGTCAATCGTGACGAATAACTCACCTTCGTTGACAATAATCAGTTCAAAGGCGCGATGAAAGTGAAGATGAAAACTTTCATTAACTAGCGTGAAGTAAACAAAGGAATCCCTTTCTCGCATTCCGTGATGCTCAAAAAAAACCAAAACCTTCCCTCCTGTAAAAACACTAATTTTGTCTTAAATTATACTACGTTTTGGATAGAATCTACTCTCATAAATTCCTATGATGAGGACAGACTGGCTGCAAAGGAGGACGTAAAATGGCTTTTGAATATCACGTGGCAAAAACTGGATCAGATCTGGGAGAGGGTACCGAACAAAATCCATTCTTAACAATAAATAAGGCTGCCTCAGTAGCTGTGGCTGGAGACACCGTGATTGTGCACGAAGGCGAATACCGTGAATGGGTCAAGCCAAAGAATCCTGGGCTGAGCCATACTAGAAGAATTACATATCAAGCAGCAGAACAAGAAAGCGTAGTTATTAAAGGTTCTGAACGCATTCAGAACTGGGAGCAAGTTGAAGGAAGCGTCTGGAGAGCGGTTATTCCAAACAAATTCTTCGGAGACTTTAACCCGTACGTTGAAGAAATATTTGGGGATTGGGTAGTCTACAATCCAGGCCGGCACCTAGGCGATGTCTATGTAAATGGAATGTCATTTTATGAGACCGAAACCCTCGAGCAGGTACAAAAACCCACCATAAAAACAGAACTACTGGACCATTGGACGAATCAGACTGTTCCAGTCCACCATCCGGAACAAACCAAGTATGTATGGTTCACTGAGGTGGATGAGGACAACACAACGATTTATGCTAATTTTCACGACTATGACCCGAACCAGGAACTTGTTGAAATCAATGTGCGAAAGGCTTGCTTCTATCCTGAGGAAATCGGTATCAATTACATCACAGTAAAAGGTTTCGAAATGGCTCAAGCAGCGACAGCTTGGGCGCCGCCGACTGCAGATCAACCAGGTCTGCTGGGACCTCATTGGAGTAAAGGATGGGTCATCGAAGACAACGTGATCCACGATGCCAAATGCAGCGCCGTTAGTATCGGGAAAGAAGCCAGCACAGGGAACAATTATCGTTCAAAGCGAAAAGACAAGCCCGGATACCAGTATCAGTTGGAATCCGTCTTTCAGGCCAGAAAGATTGGCTGGAGTAAGGAAAAGATAGGGTCACACGTCATCCGTAATAATACAATCTACGATTGCGGTCAAAACGGGATTGTAGGCCATCTCGGTTGTGTATTCAGCGAGATCTACAACAACCATATTTATAACATCGCATTAAAGCGAGAGTTTTATGGGCATGAGATTGCAGGTATCAAGTTGCACGCCGCTATCGACGTACAAATCCATCATAACCGCATTCACGATTGTTCACTAGGAACATGGCTAGATTGGCAGACACAGGGAACGAGAGTAAGTAAAAATCTTTATTATCGAAACAATCGGGACTTGTTTGTTGAAGTGAGCAGCGGTCCATACTTGGTGGACAATAACATTCTGACTGCAGACTATGCATTGGATAATCACGCTCAAGGCGGAGCATATGTGAACAACTTGATTCGTGGGAAGATGGTACATCGAAAAATGCTCGATCGCGCAACACCATATCATACACCCCACAGCACCGATGTAGCAGGATTTGCTGCGACCTATGGCGGTGACGATCGCTTTTATAACAACATCTTCATTGGCGGCGACGCACTAGACGACGTCGGCACCTCACACTACAACGGGTACACAGCTTCACTGGAAGAATACATCGAAACTGTTCACCAAGAACCTGGTGACCATAACCGATTCCATAACGTGGAGCAACCTGTATATATTAACCACAATGCGTACTTCAATGGGGCCGAACCATTTGAAAAAGAGAGAGCTAATTATGTGGAGAAGCAATTTAATCCGCAGATGGCGATTGTAGAAGAAGACACCGCAGTATACCTTGTCATTGATCTCCCGGCAACTTTCGATGAAATGCTCGGTGAAGTCCAAACGACCGAAACGTTACAACGTGTTCGAATTGTGGATGCGGACTTTGAAAATCCAGACGGAAGCGAAATCGCTGTCGACACCGACCTCTTGGACGAAAAAAGAGGAGCAACAAGCGCATTCGGCCCCGTTACTGCATTACAAAAAGGAAAAAACCGCGTGAAAATTTGGGGATAAGTTCAACTGTACACTGAAGGGGCTGTCCCAAGGTCACGTTCGTAGGAGTGACTGGGACAGCCCCTTGTCATTTGATTTCATGTCAGATTGTCATGGCGCCAAAGCCGCCGTCCACGCGAATCAATGCGCCAGTAACAAAACCAGACGCTGATTCAGATGCCAACCACACTGCAGCTCCCTGTAGCTCTGATGCTTCCCCGAAGCGCATCATGGGTGTGTGCCGGAGAATGTCCTCAGTACGCTCGGGTGTCAAAATCTTGCGGTTTTGCTCCGCTGGGAAAAACCCTGGAACAATCGCGTTCACACGAATTCTCTCTGAAGCAAATTCTCGGGCCAAGTATTGGGTGAGATTGTTAATGGCCGCTTTCGAAGCTGAATACGTAACCACTTTTGAGAGAGGCGGGTCTGATGATGCCGAAGAAATGTTAATGACACTGCCTCCGCGGCCGCGTTGTATCATGGCTGCACCGAAAACCTGGCATGCCAGCAAGACAGCTTTCAAATTCACATCCATAATATGGTCCCACTCTGTCTCGGTGATTTCAAAAAAGGGTGTTGTACTGTTGACGCCGGCACTATTCACCAGAATATCAGTTCCACCGCGCCAATCCACGATTTCTCGCTCTAACCTTATCAGTTCTTCCTTGTCCGTTGCCGAACTCAGAATAAAACTCTTGGCGTCGCCTCCTGTTTGTTCTATCCGGGCCTTAACAGCCTTCGCCTTCTCATTGTCTCGTCCCACAACAACGACAGATGCACCGTGTCCAGCTAATCCAACTGCAATAGCCGAACCAAGAGTGCTCGTACCACCAATCACAACAGCGTTTTTTTTAGTCAAGTCGAATAAATTCATGCAAGTCTCTCCATCCCTAATACTTAAATCTCATAACCCTAGCTCTCATAGTCCTAGCTCTCATAGATGACTCCCATCTAAAAACTCGCTCATCCACCTCCCGATTTCCGAGAAACCATTCAGCCATTTCATGTGTGTAGACTGCGAAAAAAGGAAATTAGTCTGTGGATGAGACATGGCATAGTTGTAGATGCGAGCCTCTTTCATTGTACCAACAAAGTGAGACATACCGCTCGTGTTGGCCCCAAGCACAATTGTCTTGGATACAGATGTCTTTGCAAGGGGGACTATCGCTGAAGCAACCCTGCGACCATTAACATACAGTGCGTCCTTACCGGCCGGCGTCCAAATAGCAGTAACATGGCGCCAATGCCCCGGCTTATAACTATGAGTGCTCTCTAGGGCTACTCTTGTGGTTCCATCTGTAAGCACAAAGTCAATCTTTCCTTGTTTCGTGTACTGAAGGGAAAAACCGGCGTTCCCATTAGTCCCAGCCATAATGGTCCCGCCCGATTTACTGGGCCTGACCCAACTGGTGATTGAACCTTGGTTACTATTCAGTACGCCGGCAGGCAAAGATACTGTAGTGCTTCCATTGAAAAGCTTATCACCGTGCAGAAAACCACCAAACTCGCTGTCCGTGAACTGACTGGGTACATTTTTTCCCAAATCGTTTTCGACAGTACTCTGATAAAACCAAAATCCGGGGTTCTTTTGATTGTCGATACTCACATTGTCCATTTGGACATCGGACACATTGGAGGCTTCAATGCCTTCTTGAGCATTTGTAATTTTGACGTTTTTGAAAATAAGGTGTTGAATGTTCATTTCTGTCAATCCACGGAAATACATCGCATGTTTATCGTCATTGTCGGTGATATCCTGGAACAGAATATTTTCGATGCGCGGTGTTCCCGCATCAATTTTTCCAGTATAGGCTTCTGGGGCCCCGTTAGACGAGTATCTCTCATCAATATGCACCGCTGCATCTTGAATGTTGTACATGCTGATGTGCTCGAAGACTAAGTCTGAAATGGTACCGCCGCGTCCACGGAGCGACTTCATACGAATGCCTTCCTTGGTACCATTAAAGACGTCATCCCGCGCCAAAATGTTGTGAACGCCCCCAGACATCTCACTCCCGATTGTCACGCCGCCGTGTCCGTTTTTCATGAGGTTGTTTCGAATGATAATCCCTGAAGCTGGAATTCCAATTTTACGTCCCTGTGCATCCTTACCAGACTTAATGGCAATGTCATCATCACCGACGTTAAACGTGTTGTTGATAATCTTCATCCCCGTTACGGAATCAGGGTCTACTCCGTCGGTGTTATCTGAAGTCGGCGGATTTTCGATATCCAAGTCTGCGAGAGTGACATTTTGTGAGTAAAGCGGATGAATGGTCCAGGATGGTGAATTTTGAACTGTAACACCTTGAATGAGTACGTTTTTGGAATGAGTAAATTCAATATCTCCGGGCCGGGCATAGGGAATTCCTTTGCTTAAATCGACCGAGCTTTGTGGTACCAGGTTCACGGCGGGATTCGTCGTAGGTTCTTTGTAATTTGGTGCCCCGTTCTTGCCCCTGGCCCACCAACTTCCATATGTCTTCCCGCTGTTGTCCGTGATAGCGGTCTCACCGTTTCCATCAATGGTCCCCTGGCCAGTGATGGTCACGTTTTTTACGTTTTTGCCGTACAGGAGGCTCTGGTACCTGTACATCTCTATTCCTTCCCATCTGCTCCAAACTGGCTTGTATTGGTCAATGTTACTGCTGCCAAGAAGTTTGGCCCCTTTGGCCAGATCTAAGGTCATGTCACTTTTGAGGGTCAAGGGCGCTGTCAGGTAAGTACCAGCAGGAATGTACACCGTACCTCCCGCAGGGACTGCATCTATAGCCTTCTGAAGAGCAGCCGTGTCGTCTGTCGTGCCATTTCCTGCAGTTCCAAAGGTTTGTACGTTCAATGTTACGCCCCTAGGTTTAGTAGAAACCACCAAAGACCTACTTGGACGTGACTTGTTACCCAACGTGTCTTTTGCAACTACAGTAAACGTATATTTATGATTGGGTTGCAAGCCCTGCACAGTAAAATTCGATTTACTAACTGTGCCAATTAATGAACCGTTCTGATAGACATCATAGGACACACCCGATTTGTAAACCGGATTCCAAATCAAATCAATGAGAGAGGAAGTCACAGCGTAGGTTTGGAGACTTGCCGGCATCTGCAAAGGCGCATTTGACCTATGGTTCGCAATACTTTGCTGTGTCGTTTGAGCAAAACCAGTTGCCGGAAAACCTGCCATAACGGTTAACCCGCTGCTAACTGCGAGAACGGAGACTACAGAGAAACGTCTCTTCCAGTGACTATTGCTTCCTTTCATGAACTGACTCCTCCAATCAATTTTTGTAGTTACTCGGTAATTCAGATAACAATTCGTAAGCGCATACATTGTATTTCGGGTTTCTTGACTCTGCACCATGCCTCCTCATCCAAGTCTGTGATGTATAGTGACTGATTATGATGACTAATTATCACAAACCATCATAACACCACATTATACTTTCGACCAAATGCGTCAATATATGACGCAGAATTTCAAGTCTCATTTCACCAAACATAAAAAAGACCACTTTAACAAGTGGTTTCACATGACATCGTGTTGAACTTCTGATTAGCAGCAGACCACGAAGAACATGGTATTCCATTGCCACTCCTAATCGACAAAGATAAATGTAGCACCCGTTGCCTCGATGTCGGATAACGTAGAACTCTGTTGAACTCGATTGGTAATAATGGCAGTGACATCACCTAAACCAGCATATGTCACCAATGCGGCCCGGCCAAGCTTACTTGAATCGGTCACACAATAGACTTTTTGACCGACAGCAATCATTTTGCGCTTCAGTTCAACTTCGGCCATAGAAGAAGTGGTCAGTCCCTTTTGTTTGCTGACTCCCCCGCTCCCCAGAAAAACGTAATCAACATTGTAACGCCCTATATCATCCTCGCATTCAGGTCCAACCAACGTGTAGCTCCCCTTTTGCAAGGTTCCTCCCAACATGATGAGATTGACTAAAGGAGACGATGACAGTTCCATAGCAATGCTTAATTCATTCGTAATAACGGTGACGTTCTTGTTCTGAAACTGCCGGGCGATTTCGAGTGTCGTCGAACCACTGTCCAATATGACGGAGCTTCCGGCCGGAACCATCGACGCTGCAGCTCTAGCCACTAACCGTTTTGCTTCGACTTGCTCCGTGGTTCTCTGGTGAATTGGGGGCACCGCATGGACAACGTTGTCAAGAACCGCTCCGCCATGGGTTCTGCGCAACAATCCGTCCATTTCAAGTTTGCGCAAATCCCGACGGATTGTTTCCTCTGACACTTGGAAAGAAGTCGTCAAGTCTCGAATTCGCACAGACTTTTGCTGTTTTAATAACTCCATTAATTTTTGTTGCCGAACTTCGCCTAACATATCGCCATCCCCAATCAGTGTCTACGCAACAATAGCATATACGACTCTCTCTAGTTATGTGTAATTGATACCTTGATGCTGCTGTGCAGCCATTCTGTAATTCTGAAAGCCGGTCGACAATTTTTCCAATTCTCGACTAAGTGACAGATAAAGTTCATAACCATCATCATACAATTGCGTCAGGTTTAAATCTGGATGATAAATCGCATTGGCTGGATTCAGGCGCTGTCCTTCTTCATACGAGGAGATCCATTGAAGTCGTTTAGCGGCCAATAGAAACGTTCCGAAAGAGGCTGCTTGTACGACCTTTGGAACCGCTATAAACCGCTTATAAATATCCGCCTTAATCTGATTCCAAGTCGAAATACGTGTGCCGCCGCCAATCAATCGAACTCGCTGGCTTGTGACCCCGAGTGCCTCATAATTATTTAGCGCATAGCGCAGTTCAAACCCAATCCCCTCTAAAATTGCACGACCAATATCTGCAGAAGTGTGCCCTAATGATAACCCTAGAAGAGAACCACGTAAATCCGGGTTCCACCTCGGTGCTCTGGCTCCCATAAAAAAAGGAAGCGCTATCACGCCGTTCGAGCCAGGAGGTGTTGCTTCGATAGATTGACTAAACTCTGGAATTGAAGTAGCTTCCAGTTGACCAATCCACCAATCAAACACAGCACCTGTTGTGGAGAGCCCTTGTTCAAGCAGCCAATAGTCTGGAACAACATGAACCGAGCAGGCAATACTGGAAGACAATTCAGCAATAGGACGAGAAACGGCACAAGCAATGTTACTGGTTGTGCCCGAGGATTCCATCATTTCATTGTCTTGAATTCCAGAACCCAGAACTTCGCACGCACGGTCTCCGCCCCCGAGGACAATTGGGATCCCGGTGTCAAGCCCCCATTCCTCGGCCACCGCCCTTTGCAGAGTTCCTGGTTCTACGGTTGACGGGTAAACCTCTGGAAGCATCTGCGCAGTAATGCCACAGGCATCCAGTAACTCTGTACGCCACTTTAATGTGCGAATATCAAATAATAGTGTTCTGGACGCCAACGAGTAATCCGTCGCGAGAATGCCAGACATTCGATAAAATAAATAGTCTTTGGCCTGCACAAACCATTTTGCTGATTTCATCACATCAGGACGTTCCCGTTGCAGCCATAACAATTTTCCTGCCGAATACGTAGCATTCGGAATAAGACCTGTCCATCGTTGCAGGTGTTCCCCAAATTCTCTCTGCAATTGGCGAACTTCTTCAACTCCTCTAGTATCCATCCATAAAATAGCAGGATGAATTGGACGAAGATTTGCATCAACTGGAACAATAGATTCTCGTTGCGAGGAGAGACTGATTGCCCGAACAGTCACGGCATCGAATGACTTCTTCAATTTCCCTACAACTTGTCGTACTGCGTATGTCGCAGCTTCCCACCAGTCATCTGAGTGTTGTTCTGCTCTCTGTCCGTCCGGTCTCCAAGTCGGATAACCGGCAGAGGATTGGCCCAGTACGGCTCCAACAGGGCTAAAAGCCATCACTTTACAAGAAGTTGTACCGAGATCGATTGTAAGAATACATTCTTTCATGCAAACGCCCCATCCTTGATCGCACCACGACTGCGCTGACCCTATCCCACTCATACAATTTGACAATTCTCTTGAAGTATAACAACATCCAGTAACTGAAGACAAAGGAAAGATTCGAACTTATCAATTATCTCTTTTGTCAATGATTCCCTAGTGTGTTGTAAAAGAGCCTCCAACACCGTGAGGTTATGGAGGCTGAAGCAGCAGTGTTGAAATAAGCGGGCCTACTTAAAAAACCCAAAATACTCTTTGGCGTTGTTATAACATACTCCTTGGACAAGACCGCCCAGAAGCTCTTTGTCATCAGGGGCTTCACCAAGTTCAACCCATTCTCCAATCATGCCGCAAAGCAACCGACGAAAGTATTCATGCCTTGTGTATGACAAAAAACTCCTTGAATCCGTCAGCATTCCGGGAAACCGGCTCAGCAGCCCGATATCTGCTAGAATACGCATTTGTTCGAGCATACCCGCCTTGGTGTCATTAAACCACCAAGCTGCTCCCAATTGCAATTTTCCCGGGATACCGCCGCCTTGAAAACTGCCCATCACAGCTGCCAGAACAGTGAAGTCCTTTGGATTCAACGAATACAAAATCGTCTTCGGCAGAGCATCCGCCCCTTCTAAAGCATTCAGCAACCCCGTCAGAGGAACGGCCAATTGTCCGTCGTAAATGGAATCATATCCAGTGTCCGGACCAATACGGTTCAATCCGCGAGTATTGTTGTTGCGATGTGCATGCATGTGATATTGCATGACCCAACCAAGACGTGAGTACTGTTTTCCCAAGAAAATAAGTGTAAAGGTCTTATACTTTTGTTCCTCTTCACAACTGACTGCATCACCCTGCAACCTTTTCTCGTAAATTCCAGCCGCTTCTTCAAAAGTCACGCTGGCGTAGGGGACTGTATCCAACGCGTGATCCGATACACGACAGCCAATTTCATGGAAAAATTCTGTTCGTTCTGTCAACGCATCAAGTAGTGCTTGATAGTTGACCATTTGCTTTCCGATGACATCCTCCAGTTTGTGAATCCAAGGCAGGAACGTGTCACGATTGATTTCGATAGCCTTATCCGGACGGAACGTGGGAACAACCTTTACAGGAAACGAGTCATCTGCTTTCAGTTTCATGTGATACTCCAGGCTGTCTGCTGGATCGTCTGTCGTACAAATGACCTGGACATTCGACTTCACAATCAAGTCACGTGCTCCAAAGCCCTCTCCCTGCAATTTTGTATTCGTCTCGTCCCAAATTTCCTGTGCCGTTTCTTCATTTAAAAGTGTATCAATCTCAAAGAAACGTTGGAGTTCCAAGTGTGACCAATGATACAGCGGATTACCCACCGTCATCGGAACCGTTTTTGCCCAAGCTACAAACTTGTCGTAGTCATTGGCGTCGCCTGTAATGAATTGTTCCTCAACACCGTTCGCCCGCATGAGGCGCCACTTGTAGTGATCTCCTCCAAGCCAGGCGTCCGTGATATTCTTGAAACGCTTATTCTCATAAATTTCTTGTGGGTTAAGGTGGCAGTGATAGTCAATAATCGGCATGTCTTTTGCGTAATTTTCGTACAGTTTTTTGCCCACTCTATTGTTCAGTAAGAAATCCGAGTCAAGAAATTTGCCCATACCATCGTTCCTCCTCACAGTGTAAAAATTTGTTTACCGAGCCGCCTTAGCCTCATGGACTTCACGCAAAGCAGTTCGCACTCGTGTTTGAATGGCAGCCCAGTCTTGCCGCGAAATTTCATCAGTCGTGGCCAATGAACTGCCCATACCAACAGCAATTGCACCGGCCTGAATAAAGTCGGCGGCGTTAGTCGCTGTGATGCCGCCAGTGGGAATAAATTGTTTCCCCTTAAAGGGCCCAAGCAGATCTTTCAAATAAGCTGGGCCAAGGGGGGCTGCTGGAAACAGTTTGAGCGTCTGTGCACCTGCATGAACTGCTTGAACAACCTCAGTTGGCGTGGCGATTCCAGGTGTCATGGGAACACCTAGCTCGTGTGCCGCAGCCAGCAAGTCCACGTCAAGGTGCGGGCTCAAAAGAAAGTCTGCTCCTGCGTCAACCGCCTGCGCTATGTCGTCTTTCGTCATTAAGGTTCCTGCGCCAACGACAACATCTGAGGCAAACCGGTCCCTTATCATCCGTATGGATTCATAAGCGCCTTCGGATTCGACCGTCAATTCAATGGCTCGAATCCCTGCCTCTACTAACGCCTCTGCCAGCGGCGCAATGACGGCTGGCGGGAGCTTACGAAAAATGGCAATGACCCCCGCTTCCTCAACACGTTGAGCAATGCTGTTTTCCTCGTTCACTGTCCGACACTCCAATCTTCTGAACTGTTTCAGCCCTCGCCATTCATTTTCATCCCATTGTGTTCAATATCTGCTTCCATCTGCAGTGCTCATTACAGGGTCACCCCATCCTTGAAAATAGCGATTTCACGGAATCCATTGACTTCACTGTGCGTCTGCGACTCTCCGGAGGCTACCGAAATGACTTTCCGGTACAGTGCGGCTGCCGTGTCATCGAAAGATGCCCCGTCCACCAGCTTGCCTGCATTAAAGTCAATCCAGTTTTTCTTCCGCTCTGCCAACTCCGTGTTCGTAGCAACCTTAAGGGTAGGAACAGCTGCTCCCATAGGGGTCCCGCGACCCGTCGTGAACAAAATCATGTGCGCCCCTGAAACGGTCAGGGCAGTGACTGAGACCATATCATTCCCCGGAGACTGGACCAGATTTAGACCAGGCTTGCTAGCCGTCTCACCATACTGCAAGACATCCATGACCACGGCCGTCCCGCCTTTTTGTGTACAGCCAAGGGACTTTTCCTCCAGCGTCGTAATACCTCCGTCTTTGTTTCCAGGTGATGGGTTTTCATAAATGGCCTGCCCATGACGGGTGTAATAGTCTTTGAAACCGTTAATCAAATCTACAACCTGCGTGAATACAGTTTCGTCCTGTGAACGATTCATTAAGATAGTCTCCGCGCCAAACATCTCTGGAACTTCCGTGAGCAGCGAAGTCCCGCCTCGGGCTGTAACGAAATCGGATACTTTTCCGACAAGAGGGTTAGCCGTGATTCCAGAGAATCCGTCGGAGCCCCCGCACTTGAGTCCGATCTTCAGTTTCGATACAGGCACCTCCTGACGTTTGAACGTCTTTGCGTAGTCAGCAAGTTCTGTGAGCAGTGCCATCCCTTCTTCAAATTCGTCAGACACCTGCTGCACTGCCATATAGCGCACTTTCCTCTCGGAAACTTCTGCCAACAGAGGTTTAAATACTTCGAGGCGATTATTCTCGCACCCCAAACCCAAAATCAATACACCTGCTGCATTCGGATGTCGAACAAGACCCGCCAACGCTTTCTGCGTATACGTCAAATCGTCACCGAGTTGTGAACACCCGTATGGATGGGCAAAGTGATAGACACCGTCAATTCCGTCAGTAACCAATTCCTTTTCTGCCATTCTTGCCAAGTTTTCTGCAGTTTTATTGATGCAGCCAACAGTGTTAATAATCCACAGCTCATTTCGAATACCAACCTCTCCGTTGTCGCGGATGTATCCTTGAAATGTCCTTGGTAAATCAGGAGAGACGACTGCAGTCTGTGGCTCCGACGGCTGATACGTGTAATTCACTTTACCGCGTAAGCTGGTTTTCATGTTATGCGTGTGAAGCCAACTACCCTGCGGCACAGCTTCAGTGGCATGCCCAATCGGATATCCGTATTTAATGATGCTCTCGCCAGTCTCAATGTCTCTCGATGAAATTTTATGCCCTCTCGCAATATCCTCGCGAACCGCAATGCTCCCGTTTGGACCTTCAATGATGTCCCCTGTTGAAAGATCCCTGATTGCAATTAGAACATTGTCTGCTTCGTGAATCCGCAACGATTTGACCGTTGACATGAATATCATCTCCCTCATTGGGCGTATTGCCGCGTAGTGACATTGACGACTCAAACTTTCATCTAAGCCTCTCATCTAAGCCTCTCATCTAAGCCTTTGCTTAAGCGGTCATGACAAGACTATTAATAACATGTTATTATAACATTAAGTCCATTGCAGACCACACAGGTATACTTTTGTGAATCAGCCAAGGACAGAACTTTTCTGTACTGTTCCTGCAATGATTAAAGTATACAAAAGTCTGCAATCTACCGATGGCACAAGAAAATTACTTCTAAGAAGAATTGTTATCCTGTCATCACGTTACCGATTTCAAACATAATCGTCAATGTTATAGTAACATTCAAACAAGTTTAATTTCTATAAGACGTGACCTGAAGGAGCGACATCATGGCCAAAATGGAAGACGTCGCAAGACACGCCAGCGTATCAAAAATGACCGTGTCTCGGTTCATCAATGGAACTGGGCCTGTGAAAGCCGAGACCCGTACTCGAATTCTCCGTGCAATGGAAGAGCTTGATTATCAACCGAGGCGATTTCATTGCAGTACTGCGATGGCTGCCGAGAGAACACTCATGCTGATTGTTGCGGATATCAGTAATCCATTTTTTAGTCTTATGGCGAGAGGAGTCGAGCATGTTGCGAACAACAGCGGCTATCATGTCATAGTAGGCAATACTGCTGAAGACGAGACAAAGGAACAAGAGCTTATCAATCTAGCCGTTTCATACCGAGTTAAGGGAGTTATCTTGACGCCCGTAAGTGACAACTCAGCTGCGAACATTCACTTACTTAAACAGAAAAATATTCCGTTTGCTTTTGTAGACAGGGAACTAGACGGGTTTCATGCCGATGTTGTCAAAGGTGATATTGTTCATGCAGCACAGAGCCTCGTCGAGTATCTCATCGGTCTCGGGCATGAACGAATTGCAGTGGTGACCGGCCCCCTTAACAGTGCAAGCAGTCGGGAGCGTCTGGAAGGCTACAAGCGGGCGCTCGCTCACCACCACATTCCTTATCGGTCCAACTACGTCAAGCAAGCGCTGATGACACGTGACATGAGCACAAGTTTTGTGCACGAGTTGTTAGACCAACCCAAGCGACCAACGGCGCTGTTTGTCGCTAACTTGTTTCAACACGCCCACACAGTATTGGAACTGCGCAAACTACAAATCAGAATCCCCGAAGACTTGAGTATTGTCAGCTTTCGTAACACCGATGACCTTGCTGCCATCGACTCAAATGTAACCTCCGCCGTACAACCAGCTTACAACTTTGGCTCACTGAGTGCTCAGTTATTAATTGAGCGAATAGAAGGGAAAAGGCAAGCACCAACTAAGATCGTACTGCAATCGACCATCATTGAAGATGGTTCAACAGGTTCTCCTACCAACATGACATAAACTAAAATTGTCCCGTCAGGCCCAACCCTTTTTTATTAAATATGCTCTCATACCCAATTGACGGATACCCTGGACTGCGGACACTACATATTGACACAGACCCGGCAATTCTGCGAGTGTAGTTCCCCAGACCGATTCAAGAGAGAGCAACTTTGTAACGGTTTCCTCAACAGTTTGGTTATCCTCCTCCCAAATTCGCTGGATTTCAGCTACGAGCACGGGGTCATCTGAAATTATCCATTTTTCTCCTGGCTGGTCTGCATTTTTGTAGAACAATAACGAGGCAGCAAATGAGGCAGCCAAAAGTTTGGGTGAGTCGCCGAACTTCTCAACATAGTCAAGCAGGGTTGGCAACAAACGTGACTTGATTTTCGCTAGTCCATTTAACGCCAAGGAAGAAATTTGGTGTTGAATAAAGGGATTGGAGAAACGTTCCCAGACCTCTTCAGCGAAAGGCTCTGATTCCTTCGTCGTGATTCCCTGACAAGTCAGAGCGGGAACAATTTCTTCAGCGATGATAGTTCGAATGAAGTGTCCAACGACGCTGTCCTCCACTACTTCTCGAACTGTTTCAATGCCTGCAAAATGCGCTACAGCAGACATGGCCGTATGTGCTCCATTCAAAATCCTGACTTTTTTCAACTGAAATGGAACAACGTCATCGACAATATGAACGTTTAGACTATTGTCTCCATGAACGCCCAGTAATTGCTTTAAACGGTCGTCGCCTTGAATTACCCACAAGTAAAAGGGCTCAGCAACCGTTACTAGATTGTCTCTGTAACCAAGACGCGCTTCAATATCTTCCGGGGGGAGGCTAGGTTTCCCCGTCACGATGCGGTCGACCAGAGTATTGCAAAAACAATTGGCATCGGAGAGCCAGTGGACGAACGCTTGTGACAACTTCCAATCAGCAGCGTATTGTAAGACAAGTTCTTTCAATCTCACTCCATTGTCCTCTACCAGCTCGCACGGAATAATCATCATGCCAGCTTCCAAACTCCCGCTGAAACGTTGGTATCGATGATAGAGATAAGCCGTCAGTCTTGCGGGAAACATGACTTGCGGATTTGACGAGTGAAACGGCTCCGGTTTGTAGGCTAACCCCGCCTCAGTGGTATTTGAAATGACAATTTGAATGTCAGGAGACTCTGCACACTCCAGGAATGCCCTCCAGTCCTGAGATGGATCTATTCCCCGACTGACAGAAGTAACTATCTCCGGCTCGTCGATTGTCTTACCCTGTTGCACTCCCCTTAACCACACCGTATACAAGCCGTCTTGATGGTTCAGATTCGTAATATTTTTGCCGCCGTGAGGTCGTGGGGCAGCCACGACCACCCTTCCTTGAAAACGATTTGTCTGATTGAGCCTGTGTATCACCCAATCAGCGAATGCACGAAGAAAGTTTCCTTCACCAATCTGAATGATGCGTTCCGGATACGACAGCGACTGACTGTTCACCCTATCTTGTAAGGGCCCGCTTTCGACAAACTCTTGCGACAGCAACATGAAACCCCTCGCTTTGGATTGCTTAAGTCGTAAGCACAATAGTAAATTTGTGGCGTCGTTTAAATTGAAACAAATGCGAACTCCGTTCCTTGCTTCTTGAAACCTTCAACAATCGCATGCGTGGAATCAGCATCAGTTATGATTCCGTCTATCTCCCCAGGCATGGCATACGAGACCAAAGCTGTCTTGCCGAATTTGCTTGCATCTACAACACAATAGGTCTTTTCAGCGGCCTTTATCATTGCCTTCTTGACTTCCGCCTCCGCGCTAGAAGCAGTGGTCAGCCCTGCATTAACACATACACCTCCCGCACCGAGAAACGCGACATCCACGTGATAGTTCGAGATTTTTTCAATACAGTCGGGTCCAGTGAGCGAATAGCCGCCTTTTTGTTGCATGCCGCCCAATACAATGAGTTGGACCGACAGGGACTGAGTTAGCTCTAAAGCAATATTCAAGTCGTTTGTTAAGACAGTCACTTGCCTCACGGACAATTGTCTGGCAAGCTCTAACGTTGTTGACCCGCTGTCCAGCAGCACAGTCCCGTTTTCTTTAATGAACAGACTGGCCCTCGCGGCGATTTGCTGTTTCTGGAGCAAAAGCAGTCGACTTCGAAAGGCAATAGACGGTACCATGTGAACTTCACCACTAACCACTGCCCCTCCGTGAGTGCGCTTCAACACTCCGTCGGCATCGAGTTTTTTTAAATCGCGCCTCAGTGTCTCTTCCGAAACGTCGAACATGTCACGCAGGTCACTTATCCGTACAGATTTTCTTCGCTCCAACAACTCTATGATTTTTTGTTGGCGAACTTCTCCTAGCATTTCACTTCACCCTCTCGCTCCGCCAGACAGCCACGAACTTGCAAGCAGGAACGCATTCTGCTGGTTCAACCCAGTTCCGCGCGAATTACCCACGATGAAGTAAGTGGGGCAAACCAAGTGTGAGATCCGGCACGTACGTAAGCCCCAACAAGACGACGAACATGACGGCGAGAAACGGGATCATCGATTTGGCAACGCGTTCAATGGGAATCTCCCCAATGGAACAACCGACGAACAGTGCACTTCCCACAGGCGGCGTCAGTAATCCAATTCCCAGATTGAGCATCAATACAATCCCAAATTGGACCGGGTCCATTCCAAATTTTTCGACAACAGGAAGCAGTACCGGTGTGGCTATCAAAATCAAAGGCGCCATGTCCATAATCAGCCCGAGTGCCAACAGAATCAGATTGACAAGAAAGAAGACAACGAACCGGCTGTGAGATACATCTGACAGACTCTGCAAAACCATTTGCGGAATTTGCAAGTACGACAAAAACCATGAGAAAGCCGATGAGGCGGAAATTAAGAATAATACAGCCGACAGCTTGGCAAAGGTATTGACAAAAATCTTGTGTGCATGTTTGATATGCACATCCCGGAAAACCACAAACACCAACAAAAATGCATACAAGACAGCAATTGCAGCAGACTCGTTTGCAGTAAAGATACCGCCCAGCACACCGCCAATAATGATAACGGCTGTGGTTAAGCTAAGAACTCCTTGCCAAACGATTTTCAGCCACAGACTACGCGGAATCTTCTCTCCCTTGGGATACTTACGACGGACGGCTATGATATAACTGACCACCATCAGTGCTAAACCAAGTACAACCCCAGGAATGATGCCAGCCGCGAACAAAGCTGTGATTGAAACTCCGCCGGCAGCCAAAGCGTACAAAATGACGTTGTGACTTGGCGGGACGATGACACCCTGAATGGAAGCAGTAATTGTCACTCCCACTGAGTAGTCTTTGTCGTACCCTCGTTTGCGCATCATTGGAATCATGATGGACCCGATTGAAGATGCATCCGCTACGGACGACCCAGTAATACCACCAAAGAACATACTTGCAACAACGTTCACCATGGCCAGTCCGCCGCGAAAGCGTCCCACCAATAAGTTCGACATATCAATTAAGCGTTTAGAAATTCCGCCTTCGCCCATGATTTCACCGGCGAGAATGAACAACGGAATTGCGAGTAATGAGAATGAATCGAGGCCATCAATCATCTTCTGACCGACCACTTGAAGCGGTACACCCAAGTACAGTCCCGTTAAAATAGAAGAGATGACAAGGGAAAGTGCGACTGGCACCCTAAAGATCAGAAGGATGACAAAACTGAGGAGCAGAATCACGATTGCCGTAGTCATTGTTTCGTCACCTCCTGAACCCCAAATAGCCACATGAATCCATAAATGATGGTCAACAGCCCAGTAATCGGGATGACGATGTACTGAAGACCCTGGGGCATTTGCGTTACCGGCATGACCGCCTTCCAGGTCATAACGGTGAACCGGTATCCCTCAACCAAAAGCAGCACACCAAAACCAATCACCAGCACATCTACAACCTTTTCCACAAACCATTGCACTCGTAACGGCAAATGCGTCACGAGCAGTGAAATAGCCAAGTGTTCTCGCCGCCGAAAGCCAATCACAATACTGAGGAATCCAAACCAAGTCATCAGCATTAAGACCGTTTCGTCACTCCACGACGGACTTGCGTTGAGCACGTAGCGGCTAAAAACCTGCCATGTAACAATAATCACCATGACGACCATGAGATAGGCGCCGATCCATTCGACCAGGCGATCCAATACATGGATCGCCCGTGTTAGCCCTTTCATCCCTTCACCTCAGCATTCTCAGAACTTAGTTCGTATTCTTAATTTGTTGAATGATTGAGCTGTAACTGCTGCCATATTTCTTGTAGAGAGGCTGTACTGCCTTCTGCCAGGTGGCGGAATCAACATTGGTAATCACGTTTCCATTCGCCTTAATGGCTTTCAATGCTTTTTGCACTAATGCATTCCAAGCTGTACGCTCCACTTTCTGAGAATCCTGAGCAGCTTGGCGAACAATCTTCTGGTCAGCCGGACTCAACTTATTCCAGGTTTTCTGGCTGGCAAGCAAGATTTCGGGAGTGGCCGTATGGTGGTCTAAAGTCAAGTACTTGGCAACTTTATAGTGATTTGTCGTGTAGTAGCTGGGAATGTTGTTCTCAGCACCGTCAATGACACCGCTCTGCAATGCGTTGAATACTTCGGAATAGGCCATCGGGGTTGCGTTGCCGCCTAGGGTGTTCACGAGATCGACCATCATGTTGGATTTTTGCACCCGGATTTTCAAACCCTTTAGTTGAGCAGGCGTCTTAACAGCATGTTTCGAATTGTAGAAATTCCGTTGTCCAGAATCGTAGAATGTCAGTCCAACCATTTTTGCAGTAGTCAAGCTGTTCAACAGGTCTGAACCAACCTTCCCGTTGTAGACATCCCATTCTTGTTTGGTGCTCTTGAACAGATATGGAAGTTCGAGAACGCCTAGCTTTTTATCGAAGTCCGCAAGAGGCGCTGCGTTAATACGACCAAAATCGATAGCCCCCAATTGAATCTGTTGAATCACAGAGTTCTCGGCACCAAGTTGTGCATTTGGATATACCTTGATTTTGATGCGGCCATTTGTCTTTTGAGACACTTCTTTAGCGAATGCTTCGTCGCCCTTCACTGTTGGATAGGTTGCGGGTTGGTCATCAGCAAGACGGAATGTCATTGTTTTCTGACTGCCGCTGCTGTGTGACGTATTTCCGGTATTCGAAGCAGAAGAATTATTCCCAGATGTGGAACCACAAGCAGTTAACCCCAATGCCATCACACCTACAGCGCTTACAAAGAGACCACGACGTAATGAAATCTTCATCATTTCCCCCCCGATTTTCATCACCCCACCGAGAAGTGTGAAGTGACGTTTCCCACGAATCCGTTTCCACAGGAACTCACATACTTTTGACCGATAATGATGGTTTTCGTGGGTTTATGACCCTATATTAATTCCTCACTGTGGTATCCGTCAACACTAACTCACAGACTTTTCACAAATATTAAGAGACGAGAGAGTATTATAAGGAGAAACAGAAGGGAACCAGCACCTAGCGTGCTATAGCATTGCAATACGTTGGGAAAACACAAAAAAGCTGTCGACTTTATCGACAGCGTGAGTGGCTCGCGGGCGGAAGTTGTATTAGAGACCACGCACATCAAACAATACAGACTCTATTTGTTGTGGGCTTCGGTCGCCCACTCAAAGTTCGTATTTGCTGAGTGCGTGCTGTCCAGCAAAGTGCTTTGAGGGTCAAAGAGCGCTTCCTGGAGAACCAATCGCGAGGCTCCTCGCACTACTGTACCCGGGCTAGCCAACACCACTTCAACGAATTTGTTTCTTGCAACAGCTCGTTGACTAAGCACTTGTGTGACGGACTCAATCACAAAGGAGTAAGCATTTGCAAGCGACCCCCCCAAGAAGATTTTTCCGGGATTTAAGGCATTACAAATATTGGCAATTCCGTAACCCAAGTTCCTTCCCAGTTCCGAAAACCCTTCAATATAATTTTCGTCCCCTGATTCTGCCTTTGTAATACACTCCGATGTGAAATCAGGGTCGGGAATTCTTCGATTTTGTTCTTCTCCCCTGTCTTGAAGAAGACGGAGCAAGCCCCTTTCGGATGCGTATTCTTCCCAGCACCCATAGCTTCCGCAGGAACAGCGCAGTCCCATAGCCGAAATCGTGGTGTGCCCGTATTCTCCAGCAATACCATCCTGGCCTCTGTACAATCTACCGTTTGCTATAATTCCCAGACCTACTCCAATACCTGCATTGACAAAAGCCAAGTTGTCGGCTTTTGACGACACATATTCTGCCAGCGCTCCGCAGTTGGCATCGTTGTCAATATAGATTGGCATGTTCAGCCGAGCGGCTAATTCAATCTTTATCGGCCAGTCATGTATTTCTAAATTAGGTAGATAATGTACGTAACCCGTTCTGGCATTCACCATTCCCGGAAGTGCGATTCCTGCACCAAGCACACCGTGAGGACTATCGGGCACATGGGTTAATGCACTTCTAATTTCCCTCTCCAGATTGTCAGCCAGATTTTCTTTGGTCGACGGAATATCCGCATTATACAAGGGATGGCGCGTTTGCCATACAATGTCTCCCTTTAATGATAAAACCGCGCAGGTGACATGCGTAATCTGCACGTCAATACTGACAATGTAGGCTGCAGTATTGTTCAACTCCAACAGTATGGGCTTACGGCCGCCTTGCGATTCTCCGTAACCAATTTCATTGACGAACCCATTTTGAATTAAGTCGTCCACAATGGACGAAACAGTAGCCTTATTCATTCCCAAGTCTCTTGAAATTTCAATTCTTGAGATTCGGTCTTCCTCGAAAATTTTTCGAAAAACGCTGACTCTATTCATGCGTCTCATGGCGTGGGCATCAATAGAACTCGTCACGAGAATTGTCCTCCTTACGGTTCATTGCCCCTGGCAGGCTCATACTTCAGCTTATGTGTCCTTCCCAGCGTACAATTTTAGGGGAGTATTAGCTATCCCTTGACGGAACCAGCCAGTAACCCTCTTACAAAATATCTTCCTAAAACGAGATAAACAATCAGCGTCGGCAAGGACGCAATCAGCGTGCTGGACATAAGCACGTTCCACTGGATATGCTGACTGCCCGCAATATTGACGATTGCGACTGTCACTGGTTGGTGCGGCGGATCAGTCACGGTGACTCCAAACAAGAAGTCGTTCCAGACTTGTGTAAATTCCCAAATTGCGGCCACAACAAAACCCGGAACTGATAACGGCAGCATGATGTGTCTAAATATACCCCAATAGCCATTACCATCAATTTGGGCTGATTCAATTAATTCATTTGGAATATCGGCAAAGAAGTTACGGAAGATGAGTGTCATCATAGGAATTCCGTAAACAATGTGAACTAGTGCCAATCCGGGAATAGTGTCAAACAGCCCTATGGTGTTGAGAACCCGAATTAATGGAATCAACGTGCTTTGATACGGAATAAACATCCCCAGCAAAATCAAGAAATAAATGACGTTCGATCCGCGAAACTTCCATTTCGACAATGCGTAGCCATTAACGGAGCCCAAAATGGTCACAACCACAGTGGCAGTTACGGCCAAGTAAACGCTATTTAACATATCTGGCCCAACGTGTTGCCACGCTTGAACCAGACCCGTAAGCCCGAGTACATGCGGGAGAGCCCACATTTGGTCAATACTGATACTGGAATTCGACTTGAGTCCCGTAATGATGAGCAAATAGACAGGAATCAAGAAAATGACTGCAAAAATTAGTAGGACTACATACAACAGCGTTCTGTTCACAGTACGTGCTGTCATTTGCTATCCTCCTTTCGAAGGGTTCCAATCAGATACGGAACAATGAAAATCAAAACCAGAACCAGCAGCACAGTGGCAATAGCCGCACCCTGAGCAAACTGATTTCCTTTAAACGTTGTGTCAAACATGTTCAATGCAGGAAGATCCGTTACGAAATTAGCCCCTGGACCCGTCATTGCATACAGAAGGTCAAACACCTTTAGGGACGAGGCCATCAACATAACCACTGCAGTGGTTGTTATTGGTCTGAGTTGAGGGAGCAAAATGGACCAGAACATTCGAATGCTTCTGGCGCCGTCAATCCGAGCCGATTCTTTAATCTCTTCAGGAATCGCTCTTAAGCCGGCAAGATACAACGCCATGGCAAATCCGGACCATTGCCATATGCTCGCAATCAATACCGCGAACATGGCTAGCGGGATACCCCCATTTATCGATGCGATGTGCAAATGCGGAAGGATGCGCGTTGACAAGTACCATTTTGGGACATTATGAAGGCCAAACGCGTGCAAAATCAGGTTCAAACCTGTGTTCGGATTCAACAGCCAACTCCAAATGACACCTGTTGCTGCGGCTGAAATGGCCATAGGATATAGAAACACACTGCGGAAGAATCCCTCTGCTTTGATGTGCTGATCTACAAGAAGAGCAAGAAATAGGCCGAGAACGAGAGTACCAATCATAAAGAAAGCTGTAAAATAGACCATATTCCTTAAGTCAGATTGAAAACGGAAGGATTTAAAAATGTCAACGTAGTTTTGGAAACCATTAAGGTGCATGTTCTGAATGAAACTGTGCCATTTCGTAAATGAAACATAACCTGTCCAAAAAATGAAGTAATACACAAATACACCTAAGAGAATGATGGAGGGAATGAGCGTAACCATTGCCCAAACCTTTTCGGTTCGAATCCGAGGCCGACGGTTCGGCACAGTTACCGCGGCTGCACTAGCGTCCATTCCTTCCCTTGTCTGCTTCATGATTGACCTCCCCTGTCATAGTAAGACCAGACGGACCGACCGTCCGTCTGGTCTCAACGACAAAATTCTGTGTCGCAAGCCCTTCAGAACTGCTTATTTTAAAGGATTTTGCTGTGCGGCACTTTGCAACGATGACTCAAAGCCCTTCACGTTTTTGCTGCTAATTAACTGAGTCATTGCGTTCTCCAATGCCGTCGTAAATCCAGGGTTGACGGCCCCTTGACCCGGAGTCAGAACCAGCTTGTCGTGCTGATAGGACTTCATCGCACTCTGGCCATAGGCGTTATAATCTGAAGGTTTGGCATCAAGGCGCGGTGAAATCGTCCCTTTAAGGGTATTAAATTCTTTTTGACCCTTGGCCGAACCCAAGACCTTCAAGAAGTTTGTAGCATTTGTTTTGGTCTGTCCCTTCAGCTTGGACGGCAATCCAAACACGTCAGACACGGCTGCAAAAATACCTTTTGTTCCCGGCGTTGGCGCCCAGCCAAAGTCAACGTTTGGTTTCAAATGCGCCGTTGTCGTAAAGTAGCCTTGAGCCCAATCTCCCTGAACATTCATTGCAGCTTTACCTTTTGCAACCAAGCCATCAGCCTGAGCCCAATGCAATGAATTGTAATCAGAGTTGGTGTATTGCAGCATTTTCAAAAATGTTTGAGATGCCTTAGTCACACCCGGGCTGTTCCAAGCCAGCTTTCCTGTCATTAATTCATTGTACTTTGTATACCCAACTGTTCCCAGGAGTACATCGCTCCACAGAATTGTTGTCTCCCAGTTTCCGTGGTTCGCAAGGGCCAGTGGTGTAATTCCGTGCGACTTCAAAACCTTTGCATCCTTGAAGAACTCAGAGAATGTCGAGGGAGGTGTCAAATTATACTTTTTGAAAATTTTCGTATTGTACCATAAGACGTTGTCGCGCTGCATATCAACTGGTACAGCATAGATCTTCCCATTAAACGTGACTAAGTTCAAAAGAGATTTTGGGAAGACCTTATCCCATCCCATTTGCTTGTAAAGAGAATTCAGCGGAGTCATATCCCCAGCTTCGACCCAGGATTTTAAGCTTCCCCGTCCTGCGTGAACTTGGAAAGTCGCAGGCGGCTTACCCGCTTCCATTCGACTTGCAAGAACCGCCTTTGCATTCGAACCCGCTCCGCCAGAGACGGCTGCATTAATCACTTTTACCCCAGGATATTTTTGCTCGTAAATGTTGAAAAATTGTTTTAAAGCCTTACTGCTTGCTACACCAGTCCACCAACTGAAAATCTCCACAGAACCGCTCTTGCCAGAACCACCGGCGCTGTTTCCCGTATTCCCAGTTGCACTATTGTTCGCTGTTCCGCATCCCGCTAACAGTGCTCCCATGGTTGCAACACTCAATACTGAGATCCCGGTTTTCTTTGTAATTCCTTTCAAATTGCCCCCTCCTTTGAGTCTGCTTTCAACTAAGATAAGTGAGACACAGAGTCAACTGACATACGTTGCTGGGTCAATCTCACCTTGGTTTGGAGTATAAACTTATAAGAAAGCACTTTCAAGTACCTCTTAATAATATTTTCATATATGATCTCATTTTATCTTCAAATTTCATCACTGACCCTAATCAAATCACATTTTACGCATTAATAGCAATGGTTGGTCATATAAATGTCCAAGCCGAACCCGCAAAAATGGATCCAACTGACTTGAAGTCACTTATTAATTCAATATTTAAATTAAGTTGTGAACTGAAGCTACAGTGCTGCATTAACGACAACAGAGTGAAGTCTCTCTGCTACCGTTCAAAGCCTTCAGCCGTAATCTCAGCGAGCTACCTCCTCAGTCACATCCCGAACTCCGTCACCTGCTTCTGTTACATAAAATGAGGGCTCGTAGCCGATTCGATTTAAATATGCTCGTCTTACTTTCTCCTCAAACAATTCAACAGCATCTGTCTGAACCAAACTTACAGTGCATCCGCCAAACCCTGCACCCGTCATACGCGACCCTAGACAGCCTTTTACGGACCACGCCGCTTCTGCCAATGTATCTAATTCTAAACCAGTCACCTCGTAATCGTCCCGAAGCGAAATGTGAGATTCATTCATCATTTGTCCAAAGCGTTGCAGGTCGCCTTCGCGCAGAACCCTTGGTGCACACTTGGCCCGTTCATTTTCAAACACTACATGGCGCGCACGCCTGCGTATCGTCGAGTCGGAAATGCAACCCTCCAATTGACTCCACCTGTTACTCTGCACATCTGCCAAGGTTTTAATGCCAGACTGGCACTTCTGCAACTCCAAGAAAGCCTGCTCACATTCCCGCCTCCTGTCGTTATACTTGGAGTCCGCCAAGCCGCGCCGCTTGTTTGAATTCGAAATCACAATCGATAGTCCACTCATTTGCAGTGGCACTAAACGATAATTCAAAGTATCACAATGAAGTGAAACTGCGTTGCCCATTTGACCTACAGCAACCGAAAATTGGTCCATTATTCCACATTGCACTCCCACAAACGCATTCTCTGCAGTTTGTGACAAGACAGCAATGTCTTCGCGTGACAAACCTGCATTTAAAAAGTGGTTGAGCATCCAGGCTGTGGCCACTTCTACAGAGGCAGAGCTGGACAGTCCAGCTCCATTGGGTAAATTACCATAATAAAAAATGTCCAAACCAGGAACGTCGAATCCGCGTTTTTGAAACTCCTTGACAACACCTTTAGGGTAGTTCGCGTAATCATCGGCCGGATCATAAGTAATCCCCCGGACAGAGACATCGACGACTTTCGAAAAAGATGACGAGCCAAAGCGAAGCCTTGTATCAGACCGCTTACGCACAAACAACCATGTCCCTAAATTAAGGGCAGCCGGCAATACATAGCCACCGTTATAATCAGTGTGCTCACCAATAAGATTTACCCGACCCGGTGCAAAGAATGCATGCATGGACGGCGAGTTGGAGTCGGACGGAGAAAACGCCAGAAATTGTTCTAAACCCTCGTGTGCCTCACGTCGCCACCGCTTTTCGCCACTATTCATCAGTCTCATATTCCTTCCTGTTGTCTAGTATTGCTTGTCTTAGCACGACCGCTGTATCTTCGACTGTCAACGGATTGCAAGGAGCCCAAGCTCCCGTCTCTGAAGAAGCCAAGTACTTTATACGGTCCTTGCTACGCAGCGGAGGATAAAATTCGATATGAAAGTGATAGTAGGTATCGGCTTCGTCGGAAGACTGATTCACTGGAGATTGATGTATGACCATCATATAAGGAAAGGCGCGTTGAAACATTGCATCCATTCCTGCAGTGACCCATTTCAACATTCGCGCCAGATCGTCCCGTTCTTCATCAGTAAATTCAAGGAGTGTTCTTTTGTGGACTTTACTGGAGATAAAGGCGCCGTATGGGTAGTCAGTAAAGAATGGAACATAGCTCACAAACGAATCGTTTTCCACCAACATTCGTTGCTGAAAAGCCTGTTCTTCCTTGTTTATGTCACAAATGAGACAGTGACCCGTCTTGTCGTGATGAATCTGACAGGAGTCCAGTTCTGTCCGAATTTTCTGAGGGACATAGGGATACGCATAAATTTGACCGTGGGGATGGGGCATTGTTACCCCTACTTCCGGTCCGCGGTTTTCAAATATAAATACATACTTATGTTTTTCGTCACGTGATAGTTCTGCGAACCGTTCAGTCCACAAGTCTACAACTTTTCGGATCTGCGAAACAGGCAATTCCGGCAGTGTTATCTCATGTTTTGGTGAATACAAAATCACCTCACATTTCCCGTAAGCCTCCGCCACTTCATAGAGATTCGTTGCAACATTATCCGGCTGAGGCGGTGATGGTGAAAGGGCCGGAAAGTCATTGTCATACTTATAAACATCATAGCTGTCAGGTACTTTCCCGGAACCCGGGCAAAATGGACAGTAGTTCTTCGGCATATCGGGACGATTCTGCCTGTTGGCGGCAACCATCGTCCAGTCTCGCAGCAGCGGGTTAAATCTCAATTCTGCCATCTCATCTTCCTCCTCGACTTAGTCTTCCGTTTGCGGATGAACCAGGTGTAGGTCAATGCCTGTTTGACGAAGTGCATCCCAATCTGCGTCACTGTTTTCCGTCTCATTTGTCACGATTGCATCCACCTCATCTAGATTTGCTTGGTGCGCCAATGCACGAATACCCCATTTTGTGTGATCGAAGGCTAATACAACTCTCTCCGTGTTCTCCATCAGTATCCGATTGATAGCAGATTCCTGCAGGTTGGGCGTACTTAAGCCAAATCCTGCATCAATCCCGTGAACCCCGAGACACAGCAAATCTGTATGCAACTTTCTTGCACTTTCTTCCGCCAGGGGCCCGACCAAAGCGTCTGAAGGAGTGCGAAACTGACCACCTGTTAGGTGAATATCGTTCCATCCGTTCTGTTTTAATACTGTTGCAACGTTTGTAGAGTTGGTCACAAAGGTGAGATCATCCAGGCTGTGATGATTTGATTTTAATTTTTGCGCTACGGTCCACGTTGTTGTACCTGCAGACAAACCAATTGTCATTCCTGGCTCTATCAGCGTCAGTACTTCACTGGCAATAGCGGCTTTCTCTGCCCGCTGCAGCACGCGCTTGTTCATAAACGTCGGTTCTGCAGCACTCTTGCTGATTTGTCCCCCGCCAACAACCTTTTCCACAACTCCTTGCCGGTGCAGCCGATTCAAGTCTCGACGAATCGTTATTTCTGAAACGCTTAATGCATCGGCAAGGTCCTGAATGGAAATGAATCCCTTTTGCGCGAGTAAATCCACCAATTTTCGCTGTCGCTCAGCCGGGTACATGATTGAGACCTCCAAGTTTCCAATTATAATCATATCTTATCACATTTTAATCAATATGTAGATTTATATTTGATTACACCGAGCATAATAGAAGCGAATGGAACCACAACTACATCGTTGTAATGAACGTTCGCGTTAGCAATTTTTCACACCATTGCCACTAGACAAGTATCGACATTTATCTCATGATGTTATTTAGACTTTTATGTTACATAGGCACACCAATGGAAACATTGGGCCGCAAAGCCATTGGATCTAAGGGACTCTGACCTATGATAGCCAGGCTGCCGCAAGATTTGCGTGTGGCGCCTATGAAGGCGCTTTTTTGTTTTGCAATTTGCACCCGTTTTGTTGCATACCGAAGAGTTCACACGTTGCTTGTCACCATCACGATACTGTAGGGGGACGTCTCTTAATGGCCAGACTTCGAAGGATTTTGGGCTTTTTCTACGCCCGCGGCGGATTATCTCTTGCGCAAAAACTGATTTATTCTTTTATTGCGTTAAACGTTGTGCTTATTGGTCTTGGGGGCATCGGAATTATCAATCTCAGGATGACCCAACAAATGACTCATTCTATCGTAGCAAGTCGTCTCGCACCGCTTGAATCATTAACGCAAATACAAGACAGGCTGCGAAACATACAGTTGGATCTGTATCAAATTAAACTGACTAGTTCTGTGAGTCAACAGGTGAACTACCAGTCAGATATCCAGAAAATAGAGACCCAAATTGATAAGAATCTAGGGGTACTCTCTAAGACAAGTATAGCGAGCACAGACCAGCGCCAGTGGAGCACTTTTGCCAACGACTTAAGTAATTCTACCGTAGCGATTTACAATGACTTCAGCAATCTTAGGGCCAAAAGTTCAGTCAAGCTGACGTCGACGAAGAGCGTCAGTCAAACGCTGTCTGATCTCAACAAGCTCATTGCCTTTGAAACGCATGCCGCGAACCAAACTGTAAGTCACGCGCACAACGTCTACGTCAGGGCACTTTTTATCTCGTTAATTGTCATTGCAGCAGCCTTGCTGTTAAGTGTACTCTTGGCGATTTTTACTCTCAGAGCTACGCTGCGACCTGTCCGAATGATAACTTCAGAAATGAAACGAATTGCACAAAACTCGGGGGATTTAACAAAAAGACTGCAAATTCGTTCCAGAGATGAATTTGGTCAATTGGCGGATTCTTTCAATGAGATGATTGGAAGCATTCAAAACATCGTCAGAACCATTTCGGACAGCACCGACCAAATGGCAGCAACTTCACAGGAACTTGTTGCTACATCAGGAGAAGTAACCAGTATTTCTGTTCAAATTGCTGAGCGAACTCAAGGTATCTCTTCCGGCGCAGCCTCGCAACAAAAAGCAACACAAGACGCCATGAATATGGTTACAAGTATGAACGAGCATATTCAAACACTTCGTAGGAATGCCGAGCAAGTGTCGACTTCGTCCGCCGGCTCCAAATCCACCGTCGAGCGCGGTCACAAGGCTATTAAGGAGACCTCTACACAAATCACAACGGCTGCCAATTCCATTAACACACTGAGTGAACAAGTCGACTCTTTGGGAGGACAAGTGGAACAAATCAATTCCATTGTCAATCTCATCAGCGGCATCGCAGATCAAAGCAACCTTCTGGCCTTAAATGCATCTGTTGAAGCTGCGAGGGCAGGAGAGAACGGTCGCAGTTTTGCAGTAGTGGCAAACGAAATGCGTAAGATGTCACAGAACTCCAAAGATGCAGCCTTGCAAATTCAAAAAATAGCACAGCACATTCAGGCGGAAATGAGCAGTGTTTTAACGCAAATGCACAACAGTAAAAAAACTATGGACACTGGGCTAGAAACCATGGACACCTCTGCAGTTTCGTTTAACGAAATTGCAATTCACGTCGATGGGGTTCATCACCAGATTGAAGAAGCTTTGAGTGAAATCACCGAACTAGCTGCAAGTGCTACAAACGTCAATAAGTCGGTAGCAGAAGTATTGACAATTGCTGAAGGTTTCTCGCGCAGTACAGAAGAGGTAGCAGCGGCAACAGAGGAACAATCGGCAACAATGGAGGAAGCTGCCGCAGGCATCGAGCACATCACTCAGCATGCGGAATCCTTAACCGTACTAATTGGAGAATTCACTTACTAACGTACATCACAGTGCATAGTGTTTGATAGTCGGCACAGGAACTATGAAAGCAGGTCATCCAGACCTGCTTTTTTGGTTGCATGACACGTAGTAGCTTTAATCAAACGGATTGAAATAATCCTAGGTATTTAGGTGCACCATCAAGAAAGTCATCAGCCCAAATATTGCCCAAGTGAGTCAGTATTCGAGGTGCTCAATTCGCATCAAGTGCATTGCAACGAATGACATTCCGATACCAATACGCACTAGCCTTGAGGGTTCTCTCCTGGGTCTCGTAATCCACATGAACGAGGCCAAAGCGCTTTGAGTAACCAAAAGCCCATTCATAGTTATCCATCAGAGACCACACATAATACCCGCGTAATGGACCGCCCTCTTGAATAAAACGATGGGCGGCTTCAAAATACCGCTGAAGATAGTTTATACGGTTGTCATCCGGTACACGTCCTTTAATGACGGTATCGGAAAAAGCTGCCCCATTTTCTGTGATGTACAGTGGAAGAGCCCCGGTATAATCAGACTGGACTCTCTTCAGCACGCGGTACAGCCCCTCCGGATAAATATCCCATCCCATATCTGTTTTGGGCCGGTCTGTTTCGGAGTGCACTGCCTGGACAATCGGTGTGTTTTTGTCTGCCTTGACTGGGCCCCCTGTGTAATTGTTAATCCCGAGAAAGTCAATTGGCTGTGATATGGTTTCCAAATCACTGCTCTGAATAAACCCCCAATCAGAAACAAACTCGTCGAACACGGTATTTTGCTGAAAATGCGGGTAGTGCCCAGCAAAGAGAGGGTCAAGAAACCAACGATTTTGGTACATGTCAAATCTATCAGCAGCCCTCAAATCTTCTTCGGAATTTGATGCCGGATACTCATCATTCAGATTGAGTGTGATCCCAATTTGGGTCGTCAAATTCAATCCACGAAACATTTTAACGGCTTCTCCGTGAGACAAAAGCAGGTGGTGTGCTGCTTTCACAGCAGCATTCCAATCCTTTACACCAGGAGCGTGAATTCCGTGTCCATAGCCCAGAAAAGATACGCACCACGGTTCATTGTGCGTGATCCACCGAGCAACTCGGTTGCCAAAAGTCTCAAACAGAACACGCGCATACTCCAAATAATGTTGAATCGTATCACGATTGGTCCATCCTCCTTGTTCTTGAATCCACTGGGGTAAATCCCAGTGGTAAATAGTAGCTACCGGTTCAATACCGCGTTTCTCCAGCCCTTCTATCAATCGCTTGTAGAAGTCTAAGCCACGGCTCTCGAACTTCCCTTTCTCGGGAAATAAGCGGGGCCAAGCAATGGAAAAGCGATAACTCTTTATGCCAAGTGATGTCAACAAGTCTAAATCTTCGTTATATTTATAGTAATGGTTGCAGGCTACGTCCCCAGTCTCAGCGTTATGAACATTGCCCGGAATCCGCGCGAATCGGTCCCAAATACTCTCTCCGCGACCGTCTTCCCAAGTACCCCCTTCAATTTGGTATGATGCCGTCGCAGTGCCCCAAAGAAAATTTTCAGGAAACGCCAGTGCTTGGCCCATATAGCAAATCCCTTCTCAGTTAAAATTCTAAGGATAATTCCTTTACAAACTTCAATCAGAATACGCTGGCAGCCTGTTACTCCTTGACGCTGCCAGCAAATCCGTACATGAAGTACTTTTGCGCCATGCAGCACAAAAAATAGAACACAGAGAGTCGTATGCACCCGGGTTCCCAGCCAGGTGCATACGTAAAACGACAGCTATTTGCTTAGGATTGATGAGACTTCAGCGTTCGCCTTTTTTAGTTGATTACTAATTTCGGATTGAGGGAGTTTGTTTTGCGCAGCATCTGATAAAAGAGTCTTAAGATGCTTTCCAATCGACTGTTCCATTTGGCCTTCGTTTTTAATCAATGGAGTGGGTGCCGCATAATTTTTTAATATATTCAAGTAAATCTTGTTTGCTGGTGTTTGAAAGGCTGCATTATTTTCTGCCGACTTGACGGGAGGAAGACTACCGTAGGCTTTATTCAATGTGATTTGTGTTTGCTTGCTGGTCATAAATTTTAGAAACTTCAAATCTGCAGTCTGATGCTTCGAAGATTTGAGAATACCAATGTCGATTCCCGCAATAAAGCTCCCAATTTTATTTTTTCCACTCACTGATTGCTGTCCGTAGGGTACCAATGGAAGTGGAGCCACACCATATTGGCTACGCTTCATACCATCTGCTTCGATTTGCGGCATGCTGCTGCCTTGACCGAAAATCATTGCCACTTTCCCATTAGCAAAGTTGGAAACGAGTTGACTGTTGTTCCACGCAGCGGAGTCCGGATCCATTACTTTATACTTTTTTAGAAGGTCCGTGTAAAACTTTGCTGCTTTTTGCGAGTCTTGACTGTCTAGTTGCGCTTTGCCGTTCAGAACTGCTTTCCCGCCATATTGTCGAAGTAAAATCCAAAAGAGGTGAAAATTGTCCTGCACTTCGGCCCCGTCTACTCCCATGCCATAAGTCCCGTGCCCAGTCATCTTTTGAGCATCGTTTACAAATTGCGTCCATGTTTTTGGAGGTGTGGTAATACCCGCTTTGTTAAACATCTGCTTGTTGTAAAACATGTTGTAGGCCAGAGACATGTACGGCACTGACATTGGCGGTTTTCCAGACAAGCCGGTGACACTCATCGAAGAAGATAGAAATTTCGACTTACCGCCAATTTTCTGTATTTTCTGCGGAGTTAAAGAAACGAACCCGCCGGTGCCAGCAAAGGTTGAAGCCCAAGTGTTCCCCAAGTCAATGACATCGGGACCATTCCCGCTGGTGATGGCTGTCAGCGTCTTGTTCCAAAGGTTCGCCCACGTAATGATTTGGTATTTTACGTGAATTCCTGTTTGCTTTTGAAAATTTGCGGTTACTTTGTTTAAAACCTTTTTCTCCAACGGTATGGAACCGCCTTCTTGAGAAGCCCAATAGGTAATTGTCTGTCCGGATACTTTTTGAGACCCAGCGGTTGAGTTTCCCACGTTACTTCCCGAATTATTGGCCGAACCACATCCTGCCAAGATGGTCGTCGCTGCGACCGGAACAAACACCCCAAGTACCGCTTTACGCATCACACTACCTCCCATGTTTCCTGACCACAGAACGCCATCCCCTGCGAGACTACCCCTGGGTCAGTTGCTTACTCTAAAACACAACTACACTTACTTCTGTTCCATTCGAAAGTAAGTGTAGTTGAAAATGAATGCGCTGTCAACCCTCATTTTTCCTCTATAGTTATTTAGTTGGACACCGTCACAAAATCAATTCGTAACCGCGTTTGCAGGGTCTCTGGTCGGCTTTCATTTAAGGACGTACGTATGGTCATAAATGTCGTAGAGTACTAACATACCCGCACCCAAGGCCACTGCCATCACGTCAAAATTGGTCAAAGTCACGTTCTTTCCGGTTCCTTCGTGTAGGGTGACAACCATTTTGTTAAACATGTTGGGAGCTAGAGCGGCGGCATCCAACATGTATTGACCCCCGAGCACGACCTCTTCGGGATCGACGATAGCAATAGTACTCATAACAGCAGTTTGCAACGCTTGCAAAGCCGTCTTCGCTATACTGTATTCAGGCTCGTGTCTCTGCTCCGCCTTCTGCAAAAAATCCCGGAAGTTCTCACTTTTACCAAGCTTTTTTCTGAGCGCATTTTGTATTGCGCCCACCGAACTGTAGGTATTCAAACAGCCTTGTTTACCGCAGGTACATTTTTCGCCCTCCATATCCACAATGACATGAGCCAACTCTCCCGCAGCGTTTGAGTGCCCGCTCCATATTTGTCCATTGAGCACGAGTCCCATACCAAAGCCCATTTCTCCCAAAACAAACATTAATCCATCAGAGGAATTTCGTCCTCCAGACCATACTTCCGAGAGAGCCGCTACATCAGCGTTATTTGCTAAGTAACATTTGAAACCAAATTCTTCCGATATTAATCTCTCTATTGGTGCGTTAGACCAGGAATGCGGGAAATCCACGAGATTCAGTATGCTGCCGGTGTTTGAATCAAAGGGACCTGGTACCGCGACTCCGATACCAAGAATGGCACTTTCATCAACAGTACTTTGAAGAAGAAAGTTACGAATGAAGGGGATAATTTTACGCGGTTCATCCACTTCTTCGGTGGCTATAGAAGCACTTTCATGAATGGAACCAAGTAGATTCAGGAGGACAATGCGTGTGGTTTGTCGACCCAACTCTAGGCCCAACGCAAACATAGAAGATGTGTTTATGCCAACTATGCTGGGGGGCCTTCCTCCGGTCGATGTTCCAGTTCCCTTAGCAACTAGAAACCCATTTTCAATCAACGAATCAACAAGACGCATGGTAGTTGACATGCCTAGATGAAGCGACTTGGAAATATCCGTTTTAGAGATTTCACCTGTTTCGCGAACAAGTCTCAGGACTCGGGACTCGTTCATTTGCTTAAGCATAGTTGGTCTATATCGCAAATCAAGCACCCACTCTACCCACTTATTTTCTTTCCAAAAATAAGTGTAAGTCCTGAGCAATGCTGTTGTCAATTGATTTGGCGAACCATTGTCCCTTGCCATGTCATTGCCGTCGTTCAGGCTCGTACTCTCACTGGAAGACGCAGCGGAGTTCTGCTGGCGACGCTCAATATTTAGTGCCGCGGTCGTCTTGTTCAAAGCTGTTTTCCACAAAGAACAATGTATCTTATTGCACCTTTTTCCGATAAAACACCCGCGAAACCATTACACCGACAGTGCCTATGGCAATAAACAAAATGGCTCTAATCAGCATCGTCACAGCGGGAATGTCAATGAGAACCAGTTTACTTAACGTAACAAACAGAAACACAATGCCAAAGCGTCGAAATGATTGGTTCTGAGCTATGACTCCGTACGTAATTGCACCGATAGAATATGCAATCCACACCAGGGACAACACCATATGTTTGGTATCTACCGAATGCAAAACGGTCATCGCCTGTGACTCGTGAGTCAGAAAGAGTCCGAGCACAAAGATGCCAAGCCATGTCCACCACCAGCGAACCATGGCGATGTCATCCCGCAGAAACAGGTATGTGATAACAAAGGTGACTAGGGTGTAGATGGCCCACGTTACGTGTTCTAACGCCGGGACGCGGTGACTGAGAAATGGACTGTACACCGCCAACAGTATACTTCCTGCAACCAGAAACAGTACATGTCCTTCTATTCTAGCTGCCGCTTCTCCTAACCATTCACCAACCACCACAGCTATTGCAACAATCAGCACAAATAGAAAGTAGAACGGTTCAGCACGCATAACGCCCCAAGCCGCCAACGATAGATAAATCCAGAACGGGCCAACAGTGAGCATGAGAACTGACCGTTTTTGTTTCCACAACACAATGCTCACGACCAACAGCACCCCTGTAACAAGCCAAAGGAAAGCGTGCAATCCATCCGGAGTCAGTTCTCCAGTCACCCATAGTGTGCCCAGTCCCAGTGATGCCCACGCCGCGTACCGAAGCGCCCACACTAACCGATTGGAAACACGCCCGCCAGCATAAGCAGCCGCAACAAACATCAGCACGGCCTGTATCATCACAGGAATGACAAAACTCCGTTCACGCAAGTCCCTTAGGGCTGACAGGGTTGCAAATGAGAGATGGAGAGTAATCAGTGCTAGTACAGTCAAAACGATATATCTCTTCATCAGCCCATACAGCAAAAAGCCGAGCGAAGCGAGAGATTCATAGAGAATGAAGACCACAATAGCAGGATGGTGGCTTTTCACGAGGAACGGCACCAGAATTGCCGCGATGAGTGAAATGACTGCCAAGGTTTGAGAGCGATGCCGAAGACTCAACAGTACCCCAATAATGACAAACGCGACGTCCAGTCCAAAAGCAAAGGGAGGGGAAATTAGCGAATACAAGGTTGATGCGGCGAACGTTGTGAGAGAGGCCAGAGCGACGGCGCCTCCGAGCAAAATTTGTCCAAATACATTGCGCTGCTTTCTCGCTTGTCTTTCCCCGTAAGTGAGTAATGCCGCAAAACCTGCATAGCCTAGCGCAACCCGCACGGGACGGTTAATCCATCCGGCTTGAACAGCGGCGAGAAAGCCCCAAATTACACCAATTAATAAAACGACGATGAAGATTCTGGGCATCCATACTTTTCCAAACTGCGTTTCCCAATCCACCTGCGTTCGAGTACCTAAATCATGGGGCTGACTGGACGATGACTCAAATTCAGGCACAGCTTGCTCCAGTTGGGGCTTGTTGCTGTCATCGTCCCAAACGGGATGTGCCGCTTCAGAATTTGCAAGGTTAAGACGTTGCTGCTCCAGTCGCCGAACAATTTTCTCCAACTCGTTAATACGGACTTCCAATCCAATAATCCGCTGTTCATCCCGATGTCTCATACCTGATTTCCTCCACTCAACATGTGATATGAAGTGAAAGTATCAATCAGTTACTGGTGAATGGTATACACAGCGTTCCCCGAATCTTTCGATAAATATGTTCATAAGTACCATAAAGCAATTCGCTAAATAGCCCAGAAAATCCTCCTTCATCTGGTCTGAACCACAATCCGGTATAAAGCACCAACGGTGGATAGTGGTCATAGTTTATAGACTTTCTTGGCAGTTTTAAAAAGAATCCAGTCTTGGTCTTCGCTCGACAACCCGCAAGTTCTAACCTTACTCAGTTCCGTTCCGCAATTATCGGCATGGTCTGTTCCAAACATGAACCTTTCGGCCCCGATGTTTAAAACCCAATCCTTTAACAAAAAGCCGCCTGTCCAAGTAATATCAGCGTAAACATTCTCACATTGATTCAGAACAATAGGAGTTTCTCCTGCCGTCACCATCATGCCGGAATGAGCCAACACTATGGAAACGTCAAAGAACTCCTGTGCAATTGGAAGAATATTGGCCGGATTTGCGAAAGGAATACCTGCTCCGGTATGAATCATCACAGGTACTCCCAACTCTTGTGCCAGTGCGAATACTTTTCTGCCGTCCCGGCTTCCTGGATGTACGCCATGCGCTGCCGTGTGAATCTTGATTCCTACAAATCCGAGATTTTCGATACAGTGTTTTACTTCCCGAGCGTAAACCTCATCAGGCAAATGTGGATTTGGATTGGCCATGCCTCTAAATTTGTCGGGAGACTTTTGGATTAATTGATAAATATCATTGTGTTGTTGACGTACCTCCTCAAACGTATGAACTAATGCTGGCTGCAGTATCGTAACATCGATTTCATATTCTGAGATTTTCTGAACTTGGTCCGCTTCTGTGAAATTATCATCATAGACGCGGTCATACCCTAAATGCGCATGTACGTCAATAATCATTTCAACAGCTCCTCTATGAAATAAAGCGGTCTGTTTACCATCACTAACAGATGGTACTGTACCTTTGCTCGAAATTTGAAGTGTAATTAATGGCGTACAGGGTGACCCAATTTCAACATTTCCCCAATTACTTCATCCAGTACGTCATCCTCAAATATCTTCTTCCATTCAGTATTGATAATGTGTTTTCTGCCATATTCCATCGCAATGTAAGCGGCATCTGAAAATGGGTTTATACCGAGCAATGCGTTGGAAAGGGCTACTTGAATGTGACCGTAAAGCATAGCTTTTGCCGCTTCTTCAGGCACTCCGCATTTCACTGTTTCTCTCAACACTTCCGTTAAGAAGTCACCAATCATACAAACTGCGACTTCAGTCAGAGTCGGTTCCAAAATGGCCATTTGCTTCACTGTTGTCCGGTGTAATCTTCCAACCGGTGCATACATTTTCCGAACGATGTCAGAAGCAGCCTCGAACTTCATCTCATCACCCGCGTACAAGGCAATCACGACATCCTGCTCTGCTGCGATTCCTCCGAAAGAGTCATTATGTTCTTCTTCTGTTAGGTATTTTCCGAACACAGACGGATGGCAGGGGTGGGCTACAACTGTGGTTATGTCATCGCGAGTCTGCAATTGTCCGGCGTAAGCAGCAGCCGGATCAAGGATTACATAGGTTGCATTCGGTCTCATTTTGGGGACAATCTCTTCTGAAACTCTGCCAAGTAAAGTGTCCGGCACAGCTAAAATGACAAACTGACTTGCCGGGATTGCATCGTCGGACTCAGAAACTATCAAGCCTCTCTCTTCCATTTCCATTCTTTTGCTTTGGGAGTTCTCTACTAGATTCAAACGAAGATGATGGTGTTGCAAAAGATTTGTGCTAAGCCTGGACCCCATTTTTCCTCCCGCACCAACAATTGTGACCGTTGCTGTTTCACTCATCCCGTTTGCCTCCTGTTCACTCCGGCGAATTTTCATTACAGTTTGTCGCCGGACACACCGCTTGCATCCAGTCTGGCGAGAAAACCACATGACATAGAGCATTCCGCCACATGGAACGATGACGTCTGACTCTCCCGTAACACAGGTCCATGAGTTGCACCTTCTCCTTGGGAAAGCCTGACGTCATCTCAAGTTCACTCACTCTGTCCTGCTTTACGAAAACTCAAGGGATTTCACTTTCACTCATTTAACCCCGTACTTTGACAAGTTCCAGTGATTTTGCTGGATGAGTGTGTTCGCCGCTTTCGTCATTGCAGCTTCAGCAGTATTTCCGAATGATTTTAATGATGTTTGTCCTAATACATATCCTTGAAAGGCTCGGAAAATTGCATCTAACTCCTGTTGGTTTAGGTCAATGCCGCCCATGTTTGATTCTAGGGGTTGACTTGACAAATTAGCCAAACTTGAAAGTGACGGCAGCGGTTTTGAACCCACGACCGTTGGGACGAATATTCCTTTACTGTTAACGATGGTTGAATCATGCTTTGGCGTCGTGATGTATTCCAGCCAGTTTACACACGCCTGTTCCTTGGACGTTGTCATCTTGTGGTCTGCCTTAGGCGATGCAATCCCATATTGAAGTTGACCATTGGGTCCGCCAACAGCCGCAGAAGAGTTGAAGCTTGTCGCATACTTGGTTGTTGTCTTACTAGGAACGGGATCGGGGAATGTTCCCCACTTAAAGCTGACCTTGGTTGACTTCAATTGTGACGGAGTCCAAGAGCCTCCAAAATACATAGCAGCCTTTCCTGTTGAAAATGCGCGGAATGCAAGATCACCTTGTCCGCTAACACCGGTGGCGTTCTTCTCTAAATAGGGGTAAAAATTCTTCATCATCTGCCAAAACGCCATCCACCTTGGATTTTTATTACTGAAAACGCCTTTCTTTATGGCAATAACTTGGTCTTCATTGTTCAGTGCAGGCGTACCCGTATAACGCAATGTATTATATTGATTGTGAAATA